>DUNF01000069.1 GCA_012839485.1 Acholeplasmataceae bacterium | reverse complement strand
GGAAGAGTAGCAACAGAGAAAGCCTATAAGCAGTTAAAAATAGGAATGTATGAGTATGAAAGTTAGTGATTTTGATTACAAATTACCAGAAGAGTTAATTGCTCAAAATCCTATTGATAAACGTGAATATAGTAAGTTATTAGTTATGGATCGTTTTACAGGTAAAGTAAAACATGATGTTTTTTATCATATTATAGATTATTTGTCTAAAGAAGATATTTTAGTGATAAATAATACAAAAGTAGTACCTTCAAGAATTATTGGAGAAAAGGTAGATACTAAAGCTAAAATCGAAGTTTTATTGCTTAAAAATAAAGGCGACTTTTATGAATGTTTAGTAAAACCATTTAGAAGAGTAAAACTAGGTACTATTTTAGATTTTGAAGGGTTATTTACAGGAGAAGTATTAGAAAAAAAAGAAGAAGGAATTTGCCATATTAAATTTAATTATGAGGGAATCTTTTATGATTTACTTAATAAAGTTGGCATGATGCCTCTTCCACCTTATATTCATGAGAAATTAAAAGATAACTCAAGATATCAAACAATTTATGCTAAGAACTTAGGTTCAGCTGCAGCACCTACTGCTGGGTTTCATTTTACAGAAGAATTGTTAGAAAAGATTAAAGCTAAAGGTGTTGAAATTTTAGAAGTAAGTTTAAATATTGGTTTAGATACTTTTAGAGATGTAAAAGTTGAAGAGTTAGAAGATCATAAAATGCATAGTGAAGCCTATGCTATTAGTAAAGAAGTAGCGGATAAGTTAAATGATGCTAAGAAAAAAGGTAAAAGGATTATCGCAGTTGGTACAACTACAACACGTACTTTAGAAGCCAATTTTACTAAATATGGTCAGTTTAAGGAAGCATGTGAAGACACAAACATCTTTATTTATCCTGGCTATCATTATAAAGCTATTGATAGTATGATTACTAACTTTCATTTACCTAAGTCTACATTAATTATGATGGTTAGTGCTTTTTCTAAAAGAGAGTATATATTAAGTGCTTATGAAGAAGCAATTAAAAACAAATATCGATTTTTTTCATTTGGAGATGCGATGTTTATTAAATAGGAGATTTTTATGGTTATAAAATATAAGTTAATTAAAGAATCTAAAGAATGTAATGCAAGGTTAGGCTTAGTGACAACTCCTCATGGGAGTTTTGAAACACCTGTTTTTATGCCTGTAGGGACTAATGCAACTGTTAAGACTCTAACAAAAGAAGAGTTAGAAGCAACTGGGGCAAGAATGATTTTAGGTAATACTTATCATTTATGGATTCAACCAGGTAATGATGTTATTAGAGAAGCAGGAGGTTTACATAAGTTTATGAACTGGCCTCATTCGATTCTAACAGATTCTGGAGGTTTTCAAGTTTTCTCTTTATCAGACTTTAGAAAGATTGAAGAAGAGGGAGTAACATTTCGTAACCATAAAAATGGTGATTTATTGTTTTTATCACCAGAAAAATCAATTCAAATTCAAAAAGATTTGGGATCAGATATTATGATGGCATTTGATGAATGTCCACCATATCCAGCTACATACGAATACATGAAAGATTCTGTGGAGAGAACAATCCGCTGGGCCAAAAGATGTTTAGAAGAAAATAAAGGTAATAAAAAGCAAGGACTATTTGGAATTGTTCAAGGTGGAGAATACGAAGACTTACGCAAACATTGCGCCGAAGAGTTAATTAAGTATGATTTTGATGGCTTTGCAATTGGAGGTTTATCAGTAGGTGAACCTAAAGAAATTCAAAATGAAGTTCTTGCATATACAGCGCCTTTACTTCCAAAAGATAAACCAAGATATTTAATGGGTGTTGGAACTCCAGGAATGATTTTAGATGCAGTTGAAAGAGGTATAGACATGTTTGATTGTGTCTTACCAACAAGAATTGCTCGTCATGGTGCTGCTATGACTCACTTTGGAAGAGTAAATTTACGTAATAAAAAGCATGAGTATGATTTTACACCTTTAGATAGTAAATGTAATTGTTATACATGTAAGAATTATAGTAAAAGTTATTTGCGTCATTTAATTAAAGCTGATGAGATTTTGGGATATAGATTATTAAGTATTCATAATGTTCAGTTTTTAAAAGATTTAATGAGTGAAATTAGAGATGCTATTAAAAATGATACTTTCTATGAACTAAAAGAAAGGGTATATAAGGAATATGGTATTGAAGATGGCAAGGATTTTTAAAATGAAGAAAATGATATTTTTTATTCTAGCATCTTTATTACTAACTGGCTGCAAGTGTAGTTTTTTAGACCAAGAAGTTATAGCTCATGAAGGTAGATTAGAACTTAAAATGCCTGAAGAGTATTATAATTATTTAGATTATAATGAAAATGATATTCCTAATTTTGTTTGGAATTTCGAAGGATCTATTAATACAGCTAAGACTAATTTAAAAGCAAATGAAGTTATGTTCCATTCAAATGATGATATAAAACTAAGTAAGTTAATTAAAGAATTATTAGATAGTTATCGTGAGAATAATAGATTAACGGTATTAACAGTTAAAGAAGAAAAAGAACATGAAACATTTTTAAATAGTCAAGTTAATGGTAAATGGGAAAAAGTATTTTTTAGACCAGAAAATCAAGTAATGTATAATGAAGTAGCTTATATTAGTTTAGAAAATGGATTAAAGTTAAGTTTAGATTATCGTAGGTTTGAAGCAAAAGATGAAAATGATGTTATTCAAACTTATTATGCTTGGCAATATACCCAAGGAATAAGAATGATCTTGCATTACCCATTTCAAGTGATTAAAAAAGGTGAAGATAAAAAGTTAGTTTTATTAAGTTTGTATGATCAAACTAAGTATACAATTGGTACTCATAATAGTTTAAAAGCTATTTTAAAAGATGATAAATACTTAAATGATGAGGGTTTTAGAAAGTTCTTTTATCCTGAGTATGATGAGAAAAAAGGAATGACTGAAGAAGAATTAGCGATGAATATCCAGATTGTTAAAGATTATTATGTTAATGGATTAAATGGTCAAGATGGATCCAGTTTTACTTTTGAATATTTAGGCAAAAAGTTTGAAATTGAGTTTACAGAAAAGTGTTATTTTATTAAATATTTAAAAGATATTGAATAATTATAATGTTTTTTTGTTTTAAATGTGGTATAATATATAGAGTGTGAATTTTTAAGGAGGAAGCTATGTACGGACAAGATTCTTTTAGTGAAAAGCCAATTTTAAAAGTTGTTGGTGTTGGTGGCGGAGGTGGAAATGCCGTTAACCGTATGATTGAAAATGATGTAAGAGGAGTAGAGTTTGTAGTTATCAATACTGATGCTCAAGTTTTACGTCTTTCAAAAGCTGATACACGTCTTCAAATTGGTAAACAATTAACAAGAGGATTAGGTGCTGGTGCAAATCCAGATATTGGTGCCCAAGCAGCTGAAGAATCCGAAGATGAAATAAGAGATGTATTACAAGGAGCAGACATGGTTTTTATTACTGCTGGTATGGGTGGTGGAACTGGTACTGGTGCAGCTCCTGTTGTTGCTAGGATTGCTAGTGAACTTGGATGTTTAACTGTAGGTATTGTAACTAAACCTTTTGTTTTTGAAGGTAGAAGAAGACAAGTCCAAGCATTAAGAGGTTTAAAAGAATTAAAGCCTTATGTAGATACATTAATTGTAGTTCCTAATGACAAGATATATCAAATAGTAGAGAAGACAACACCAATGTTAGAAGCATTTAGAGAAATCGATAATGTATTACGTCGTGGTGTTCAAGGTATAGCAGAGATTGTAGCTATTCCTGGTTTAATTAACGTAGACTTTGCTGATATTAAAACAGTAATGAAAAATAAAGGTACTGCTTTGATGGGTATTGGTATTGCAGATGGTCCAAATCGTGCAGTTGAGGCTGCAAGAAAGGCAATTAGAAGTCCACTACTTGAAATTGATATTAATGGAGCTACTGATGCAATTGTCTTTATTACAAGTGATATCAATGTAACAATGCATGAAGTATCACAAGTTATGGAAGAGATTAGAAATGCATCAACAACTGAGATTAATATTATTGTAGGGACTGGTTTTAATTCAGATTTAGAAGGAGAATTAATTGTAACTGTTATCGCAACTGGTTTTGATTCATCAGAATTAACTAAAGATAATGAGTATAATTATGACTTTGATTATGCTCAACCAGAAGAAAAGAAAGATATTCATATTGGAAAGGAAGACAATCTAATGGAGAATCAAACTAAGGTTTTAGAAAGTGATGATTCTGTTACTAAGAGATCTAAAGGTGATTCAAACATTCCTGATTGGCTAAAGAATAGATTTAAATAAGGTTATAATTTTATAACCTTTTTTAGATAAAATACAGAGTAGCTAGAAAGCGTTAAGTGCAATATTCTGGGAGATACGGGTATTGACGAACATTTAATGGCGGTTTTCTGGTGCATCCACTGTAATGTGGATCTCTTAAAATAGGAGGTCTTAAATTGAAAGAGTTAGAAATGTACCCAAGCCCTTTTTGTAAGAGGTATTGGAAAGAAACAATAAAAGAATTTAGTAGTTTAAAAAATGTAGTACTAATAGGGTTATTAATAGCTTTACAAGTTGTAGTTGGCTTATTATATATTCCCGTAACAGCAGAAGTAAGAATAAAATTTGATTTTATAGTTTCAAGTTTAATAGGAATGATTTTTGGTCCTTTAGTAGGGATGGTCTCTGGTGCTATAAGTGATGTCTTAAGTTTTGTGATTCATCCTACAGGACCATTCTTTATCGGTTATACTCTAACATCAGCACTGGCTGGTTTTATTTATGGGATTTTCTTTTATCGAACTAGAATCAAGTTTTGGAAATTGATTGCAGCTAAGTTAATTGTAAATATGGTATGTAATGCTTTTTTAGGCACGCTTTGGTATTATATTTATATGAATAAGGATTTAGTATTTGAAGCTTTAATTACTTCATTTTGGATTAGATTTACGAAGAATATTGTCCTTTTACCTTTAGAAGTAATGGTAATTTATACAATTTTTAAACAGTTATTTTTGATTTTGGAGACTAAGAAGTTAATTGTGCTCCAAGATCCGGCAATGAAATGGTTTTAATTAGAATATAAAACATTTTCTTTTTTACCTTAATTGAAAAGATTGTTTGAATTTGATATAATAGATAAGGAATTTGAGGAGAGAATATGAAGAGATTAGTTATGCTTACAATCTTAGACGGATTTGGTCTAAGTGATAATAAAGATAATAATGCAATTTACGCAGCTAAAAAACCTAATTTAGATTATCTATTTAAAGAGTATCCTAATAATACATTAAATGCATCAGGTGAAGCCGTAGGTTTACCTGAAGGACAAATGGGTAATAGTGAAGTAGGACATTTAAATTTAGGTGCTGGTAGAATTGTTTATCAATCTCTAACAAGAGTTAATATCGCTGTTAGAGAAAATACTTTAATTAAAAATGAAGTAATTCAAAAAGCAATAAAACATGCTAAGGAAAATAAAAGTAAAGTTCATATAATGGGTTTACTATCAGATGGTGGAGTTCACTCTCATATCAAACATATTTTGTATTTAGTTGAGAAGATTGTAGCAGCGGGAGTAAAAGAAGTTGTTGTTCATGCTTATCTAGATGGAAGAGATACACCACCTAAATCAGCACTTACTTACTTAAAAGAATTACAAGAAACAATAGATAAAGTTGGTAATTCTAAAATTGGTATTGTAAGTGGTAGATATTATGCAATGGATCGTGATCGTAACTGGGATCGTGTTCAACCGGCATATGAAGCTTTAGTTTATAACAAAGGTGCTGTTAAGAATGTCTTTAAAGGAATTGAAGAGTCATATGTAAATGGAGTAACAGATGAGTTTGTTTATCCATACATTGCTAATTTAGATTCTAATATAAATGATGGTGATTCAGTAATCTTTGCCAACTTTAGAAAAGATAGGGCAATTGAGATGTCGATGGCACTAACTAATTTAAGTATGACAGGAATTCAAAATGGGAAAGTATTTAAAGATTTATTCTATGCTTCAATGATGGAATATTCAGAAAACGTCAAGGGAGAAGTAATCTTACCTGACCTTGTTTTAGAAAATATCTATGGCGAAATTATTGAAAAAGCAGGGATGACGCAACTTAGGATTGCGGAGACAGAAAAATATGCTCACGTTACATTCTTCTTTGATGGTGGAGAAGAAAGGACATTTAAAGGGGCAGATCGTATTTTAGTACCTTCTCCAAAAGAAGTACCAACATATGATTTAAAACCAGAAATGAGTGCCTTTGAGGTATGCGCAAAGGCAGAAGAAGCAATTGCATCTAGAAAATATGATACAATTATCTTAAACTTTGCTAACTGCGATATGGTAGGCCATACAACAGTATTTGATGCTACAGTTAAAGCTGTGGAAACAGTTGATACTTGTGTTGGCAGATTGTATGAAGCTGTTAAGAAAGTTGGCGGAGTGATGATAGTTATCGCTGATCATGGAAATGCAGAGAAACTTGTAGAAGATGGAAAGCCATTTTCTGCTCATACATTAAACCCAGTTCCATTTATCATTACAGATAAAAGTTATAAAGTAAGAAGTGGTGGTAATTTAGGTGATGTTGCACCTACATTATTAGAATTGTTAGGAATTAAAAAACCAGTTGAAATGACTGGAAAGACATTAATATATAAAAATAAGGAGGAATTTTAATGCCATTTATTAATGAAATTTATGCAAGAGAAGTATTGGATTCAAGAGGTAATCCAACAATCGAAGTTGAAGTTTACACTGAAAGTGGGGGCTTTGGTTCAGCAATCGTTCCATCTGGAGCATCAACAGGAGCTTATGAAGCTGTAGAGTTACGTGATGGAGACAAAAAACGTTATTTAGGTAAAGGAGTATTAAAAGCAGTAGCTAATGTTAACGATTTAATTGCACCTGAACTAATCGGATTTAACGTATTTGATCAAGTAGGAATCGATATGGCTATGTGTGAACTTGATGGTACACCAAATAAAGGTAAACTTGGTGCTAATGCTATTTTAGGAGTTTCTATTGCTTGTGCAAGAGCAGCTGCTGACTTATGTGGTTTATCTTTCTATAACTACATTGGTGGATTTAATGCTCGTACACTTCCAACTCCAATGCTTAACATCTTAAACGGTGGAAGCCACGCAGATAACAACGTAGATTTCCAAGAATTTATGATTATGCCTGTAAGTGCTAAAAGTTTTGCGGAAGGAATTAGAGTTGCAGCAGAAATTTTCCATACTCTTAAAAAGGTTTTAAAGAAAGATGGAAAGAATACATCTGTAGGTGATGAAGGTGGATTTGCACCTAATTTAGGAAGTAACGAAGAAGCTTTACAAGTTATTATGCAAGCTATTAAAGAAGCAGGATATGTTCCTGGTAAAGATATCATGTTAGCAATGGATGTTGCTGCATCAGAATTCTACAACAAAGAAACTAAGAAATATGTTTTAGCTGGTGAAGGTGGAAAAGAATTATCATCTAAAGAATTAGCTGATTTTTATGTAGAGCTTGTAGAAAAATATCCTATTATCTCAATTGAAGATGGATTAGATGAAGATGACTGGGATGGTTGGAAATACTTAACTGAAAAACTAGGAAAGAAAATCCAACTTGTTGGTGATGACTTATTTGTAACTAACACAGCAAGATTACAAAAAGGAATTGATTTAGGAGTTGCTAATGCAGTATTAGTAAAAGTTAACCAAATTGGTACATTAACTGAAACATTAGAAACTGTAGAACTTGCTAAGAAACATAATTATACAGCAGTTATCTCACATAGATCAGGTGAATCTGAAGATACAACTATTGCCGATTTAGCTGTAGCATTAAATACTGGTCAAATTAAAACTGGTTCTGCTAGTAGAACAGATCGTATTGCTAAGTACAATCAATTATTAAGAATTGAAGATGAATTAGGTGATACATCTAAATACTTAGGTGGAGAAGCATTCTATAATATCAAAAAAGCTAAAAAAGCTAAGAAATAATAATTTATTTTAAATAAAAAAGTCCTTATTCTTAAATAGGGACTTTTGTTTTTAACTATGAAAATAGATTAAATTATGTTATAATATTATATAGGTGATTTAAATGAAGAGGAATAAAGAAGTAATTGATATTACATTATCTGGACAACCTAAAATGAAGAAAGCTCAAGCAAACTTGGGTGATTTTTACCATGAAATGAAAGAAATTAAAAAGGATGTAGACCCTTATTTAGAATATTCTTTAGATCAAAAAAATGAAAAAATTACTAAGTTTATTAATGAATTTGATAATACTTCTGAGCCATTCTTTAAACGTTTATATACAATCATCTTATTTCAAGAAGGAATTAAAAA
This sequence comes from Acholeplasmataceae bacterium, assembly GCA_012839485.1. Classification (GTDB taxonomy): domain Bacteria; phylum Bacillota_I; class Bacilli_A; order ML615J-28; family CAG-698; genus DUNF01. The sequence goes on along the minus strand of DUNF01000069.1, from coordinate 1,580 downwards.
AGATTTAAAATTTAAAATCAATATTGAGCAAGTTTCTAATAGCTCTATTATTTTAAAAGAGGCTAGTAAAACTTTAAAAGCAGAATATGAAAGTATTGATAAAGCAAATGTTGAAGAAGTGGATGTGATTATTGATAAAATAAGTAGCTATGAGAAAGAATTCAAAGAAGCAAATGCAATTTTAAACTATTTGTATGATGCGTATTTTCGTAATATTAAAATGACATCCTTAGCTGCAATTAAAGATAAAAAAGCTTACGAACTTGAAGGTTTAGCAAGAGAAGTAAATGATTTGATTAAGAATTATAATAATTTAGAGCATGCTTACTATGATATTTATTATTATAGTGGAGATTTAATTGTGAAAACAGTTAAAGCTTTAGTAAATTGCTTAGAAAAAGGCAAAAATAAGTCTTATGCTACTATTTATAATTATAGTTACTTTTTAAAAAGCGATGCTATTTTAAATTTTGAGTTTAAAGAATGGATTGCTTTATTTAATAAATTTAAGTTTATTATGAAAACTACATCTAATGTAGAGTTATATGACTATTTACAATTTAGTGAATTATATCAAAAGTTAGAAAAAAGATACTTTGTTATTCTAATTTTCTATGAGTTAGGAGGTGGGAGATAGCGATGCGTGGTGATTTTCATATGCATACTACTCACTCTGATGGTTCTTTAAGTGTTGAAGAAATATTAGAAGAGTTACAAAAACAAAAGATTAAATATTTTTCTGTAACAGATCATGATTGTATTGCAGGTACTATTGAAGCAGTTGCTTTAGCTCCTAAGTATGGCCTAGTTGGTATTTATGGCTTAGAGCTTTCTACAATCAATAACAACGAATCTATTCATATTTTAGGATATTTTTCTGAAAAAGAGAATATTTTAAAAATAGAGAAGTTTTTAAAACATATGCAAGAGATTAGAGAAAAAAGAGCTAAGGAAATCCAAAGTAGACTAAAAGAATACTTTAATATAGAAATAGATTTAGGTAAACTTGATCCTAAAGTTACAATTACAAGATATAATATAGCTAGTTTAATTATTGAAGCCGGTTATCCATATGAAAGAGAAGAGATTTTTGAGAATTTTATTGGTGATAACTGCCCAGCTTATATTCCAAGTACAAAAATATCAAGTGAGGAAGGAATAAAGGTTATTAAAGATGCAGGTGGAATTGCGATTTTAGCTCATCCAATTTTATATAAAAAGAATAAAGTAGAAGAATTCTTAGAATATGGGATTGATGGCATAGAAGTTTTTTATCCTAATGCAACTGATAAACAAATTATAGATAATTTGGCTTTATGTAAGAGGCATAATTTATTAGTTACTGCGGGATCTGACTTTCATCGTTTTGATGATTACAAGCATGGTGATATTGGTAGCGTTAGTTTAAAAAAGCCTTACTTAACTAATTTTTTAGAAAGGCTAAATAAATGAACATTTTTAAAATAGCTGTAGATATTATTACTAAAGTTATGAATAAAGGCTTTAGTTTAAACAAAGAATTAAGAAAAACATATGCAAAATATCGATTTACTGAAGAAGAAAAAACTAGATTAGAAGAT
>DUNF01000068.1 GCA_012839485.1 Acholeplasmataceae bacterium | reverse complement strand
TTTTAGTTTTACTTCTAATTCTTTGCTTTGGGCTTTTAAACTATCTAGTTCTTCACTTACCTTTAAAGATTTTTTAGTTAGTGTATCTAGAACTTGACTTAAATCAGTATCTTTTGATTTCAAATTTGCTTTTGCTTTACTTAAAACAGTTTTATTTAAGCCTAAGTTTTCTGATATTACTAAAGCATTACTCATACCAGGAATACCCATCAGTAATTTATAAGTTGGTTTTAAAGTATTTACATCAAATTCTACACTAGCATTCATAACATTTTCTGCTTTATATGCGTAAACTTTTAACTCTGAATAATGAGTTGTGGCAATAACAAGACAGTTTTTCTCTAATAAATAGTCAAAAATTGCAATAGCTAGTGCGGCACCTTCTGATGGATCTGTTCCACTTCCAAGCTCATCAAGTAAGACTAAAGAATTATCAGTTACATTATTCATAATATCTATAATAGTTTTTAAGTGTGATGAAAATGTTGATAAATTTTGATCAATTGATTGCTCATCACCAATATCTGCGTAAACATTATCAAAGATTTGGATATTACTCTTTTGATCAGCTGGGACTAATAAACCAAATTTAGCCATTAATGTAATTAAGCCAATTGTTTTTAGTAAAACAGTTTTACCACCAGTATTAGGGCCAGTAATTACTACTCCTTTGTTATCCTTAATAACAACATTATTCTTTACGATATTTGGAACATTAAGTAAAGGATGGTAGGCATTATATAGTTCAAAGATATTGTTATTATTTACACCAATTCTTTGCCCATTAAGTTTGTTACTTAATGATGCTTTTCCGAAAATTAAGTCCATTTCTTTAATAATATAGTAATTTTGGATTAAAGAATCGTAATTTAGAGCGATTTGTGATGAAATATCCATCAAAATTTTTGTAATCTCCTTAGATTCATCGTTTTGAAGCTGATTTATCTCAATATTAAGCTGATTTATCGCTTCTGGTTCTAAATAAACAGTTTCACCACTTGCAGACTCATCATGGATGATTCCCCTAATTGAGTTTTTAAAGCTACTTTTAACTGATAGGCAATAACGATCATTTCGTAAAAAAACTTGTTTTTCGTTTAACTTAGCTGCATGTTTATTTATTAATTCTTGAAGTTTTGATTGAATATTTGCTTCTTTACGAGAAATATCTTTGCGAATTCTACTTAAATTAAGTGATGCATTATCTAAAATATCACCATAAGGTGTCATAACATCAGTAATTGCTCTTATTAAAGCTTTTAAATCTATTAAGTTAGAGACAAACGAGCGATAATGATCAAGTTTAATTTCAGATTTTTTATAACTATTTACTAGAGCAATATTATCTTGAACTGTTTTAAGAAGTTTGTATACTTCTAAAATCTCTTCAATACTTAAAACACCAGCTTTAGTTGTTTTTTTTAGAAGTATACAAACTTCTTAAAACAGTTCAAGATAATATTGCTCTAGTAAATAGTTATAAAAAATCTGAAATTAAACT
>DUNF01000067.1 GCA_012839485.1 Acholeplasmataceae bacterium | reverse complement strand
TTTAACGCCAAATCATAAGACATAGCTGATGTTTTAAAAAACTTCATACTATCTCTTAACCACTGAACAGCAGCTCCAGCTACAAACACAGATCCTTCTAAAGCATAAGTAGTCTTACCATCAATATGCCAAGCAATAGTTGATAATAAACCATTTTTAGAAGTAATAACTTCACTTCCTGTATTCATTAAAGCAAAACATCCAGTACCATAAGTGTTCTTTACATCACCTAAATCAAAACAACATTGACCAAATAAAGCTGCGCTTTGGTCCCCAGCAATAGCTCGCAAATTAACTTCTTCACCTAAAATCTCTATTTTCCCTAAGTTACCTGAAGATGGTACAACTTTAGGTAAAATTGATTTTGGTAAAGCAAACTTTTCTAATAATTCCTCATCCCATTTTAACTCTTTGATATTAAAAAGCATTGTTCTTGAAGCATTAGTATAATCAGTTATATGAAGCTTTCCCTTAGATAGATTCCAAATTAAATAAGTATCAACAGTACCAAATAGTATTTCACCTTTACTTAATTTATCTTCTAAACCTTTAGTATTTTCTAAAATCCATTTGATTTTTGAAGCAGAAAAGTAAGGGTTAATAATTAATCCTGTTTTCTCTAAAACTTTATCATTATAACCTTTTTCAATCCACTCTTTGCAAATCTTTTCTGATTGACGGCTTTGCCAAACAATAGCTTTATTTACTGGCTTACCTGTTTTTTTATCCCAAAGAATAGTTGTCTCTCTTTGGTTAGTAATACCTACTGCTTCAATATCTTTAGCACTAATATTAGCTTTATTTAAAACACCAATAATAACTTGTCTTACCGATTCTACAAGTTCCAAAGGATCTTGCTCTACCCAACCAGATTTATTCGTAATTGAAGATATTTCTAGTTGTGATGATGCTACAATATTAGCCTTCTTATCAAAAAGGATTGCTCTTGAACTTGTAGTTCCTTGATCTATTGCTAGTATATATTTCATTTTTCAATCACCTGTCCTATAAATAAATAATGATTGTTTCCCTCTACAAAATACTTCTCTTTTACAGGTGATGATAACTGATCTTCAAATATCTCACCTTGATAAATTTTCTTTAAATAAAATGTAGCCTTTGCTTCCTTAAAACTTACTGAGTCAAAATACTTAACTGGAGTAAGGCTAGTCTTAGCAACTTTATCTTCATCCCTTCCTGATTTAGTACCTAAATACCCTAAATCTTCTTTATGTTCATCACCATAAAAAGATACTGTAAAATAATCATTTTTAGAAATAAAATCAAAAGTATAACGGCTCTTCCTTACATAAACAATAATAGTCTCTAGTCCAAAAACATAACCATAGTGACACCAACCAATAGTCATTGTATTAAAGTTATCAATTGAACCAGCAGTTAATAAACCATTATTTTGCTTAAGAAAGTAAGTCTTCTTGTTCTTTTCTTTCATAGCTATAAAAAATACTTCCCCCAATAAACTCTCTTAATAACGAGTTACATGGTACATATTCATCAGGAATATCCTTTACAAGTTTTAAAAACTTAACTAGTCTATTAGCATCAATAAAATACTCATCTTCTCTTGGAACTTCATTTAAAACTGGTAAAGCATATTTTTTCATTACTCCTAATTCATAAGTAAGCTCAGTATTAAAAATATAATCAGCTTCTTCTTGATAAGGATAAATCCATCTAAATTCACCCTTTCTTACTGAAGGCCACATTTTAAAAGTATCACGAACATTAGTACCACGATATTTTGCATCTCTAACAACTCTTCTTAGCTGTCTTATTTCTGTAGCACTAATAGGTGTATGATTGTCATAACTAATTTCAAATAAAGGACTAATATAAATCTTAAACTTTTGATGTCTAGGAATTAAACTAGTAAGTCTTTCATTTAATGCATGAATTCCCTCTATAATAATTGGTGTTGATTTACTAATTTTAATAGTTTTACCATCAACACTATAACCTTTATTAAAATCAAAGTGTGGTAGTGTAACTTTCTTACCTTGAATTAAGTTTAAAAGATCACGGTTAAAACGATCAATATCTAATGCTTCAATATGTTCTAAGTCTAATTCCCCATTTTCATCTAAAGGAGCCTTGCCTCTTGGCTTATAATAATCATCCATAGAAATCTTTAAAGGTTCAATACCTTTAGCCATCAATACCCCTCTTAGCCTATTAGAGAAAGTAGTCTTACCAGAAGATGATGGACCAGCAATCGCAATTAATCTAATGTTTTCAATATCATATTTAATTTTATCACCAAGTTCAGCTAACATATTATTGTGTTTAGTCTCACATACATTAACTAAATCAATAATGCTATCATTACTTGCATGAGTATTTAGATTAGCAATTGTCTCACAATTTAATTGTTTTGACCAACGAGATGCTGCTCTTAACATCTTCGCAAATGATACTGAGTCATGAAACTCCGGCATTTTACCACCAAGTTCTGATCTTGGATAAAGAATTATAAAACCAGGATAATAAGGAATTAATTTAAAATCTTTAATATAACCCATTGAAGGTAACATATAGTTAAATAGATAATTATAATAACCATTACATTTATATAAGTTAACTGTATCTTCTGGTCGATATTTTAAAGTCTCAATCTTATCATGATATCCTTGTTTTAAATATATCTCTTTTGCTTCTTCTTTACTTAACTTCACCCTAACGATATCTTGATCTTTTTCAATTAGTTTCTTCATTTCTTTTTCTAAATTTTCAAGTAAAGCATCATCAACCATAATGTCTTTGATTTCACCATAAGTACTACGAGAAACACCTAATCTAAACTTAACTTCAACTCCAGGATATAAATTCTCTAAAGCGATAATTGTTAGAAAACGTAAAGTAGTTTCATAAGCATTCATTGACTCTACATGCGTTAAATCCAAAAATTCTATTTCCGCATCATAATTCACATAGTAATCAAGCTCACGAAGACGAGTATCTACCTTAGCAAGATAAGCTTCTATTTTTAATTCTTTCGCTAAATCTCTTAAGTAGACTTTATCTTTTTTAATATATTCTTTTCCATTTACTTTTAACGTAAACTCTCTCATAGTTTTCACCTCTTCTTATTATTAATATTATATCATATTTTGCTTTATTAATATATAGATATAATTTTAAAAAAATAGATTAATAAATAATCTATTTTTTCAATTATTTACTTAATGCTTTTTCAGCGCTTTTGCATAATTTAGAAAAATCTTCTGGATTATGAATAGCAATTTCTGATAACATCTTACGATTGATATCAACCTTAGCTAATTTTAAACCATGCATTAATGTACTATAGCTTAAACCATTTAATCTAGCAGCGGCATTGATTCTTTGAATCCAAAGTTTTCTAAATTCTCTTTTACGTGCTTTACGATCACGATAAGCATATGTAAGTGACTTCATCACTTGTTGGTTAGCTGTACGATATAAAGTATGTTTTGAACCAAAATATCCTTTAGCTAATTTTAAAACCTTTTTTCTTCTACTGCGTGTTGCAACGCTTCCTCTAACTCTTGCCATCTTATTTACCCTTTCTAATCACATATACATGTTTTCTAATTCTATTTAAATCAGATGTATGTACTAGTGCACCCTTTCTTAAACGTCTAATTCTTTTTTGTGTTTTACCTGGAGCTAAGTGACTAGTTCCTGGTCTGTGTCTCATTACTTTGCCAGTTGCAGAAATTTTAATTCTTTTCTTTAAGCCTTTATGTGTTCTAATTTTTGGCATCTTTATATTCCTCCTCTATCTATTTCGCCCTTAAAATTGCGATAGCACTTCTACCATCAACTTTAGGTTCACTTTCTACAATCGCTTCTTCTTTCACTGCTTCGATATAACGATTAATCATTGTTAGATCAAAACCTTGAGTAGCTAGCATTCTTCTACTACGATAACTTAAATTAAGTTTTACTTTGTATCCTGCTGCTAGGAATTCTTTTCCTTGTTTAATCCTAACATTAAGATCATTAGTATCCATTACTGGAGATAATCTAATTTCTTTCACAGTAATAGTTTTTTGGTTTTTACGAGCATCTTTTGCTCGTTTCTTTTGCTCATAGCGATACTTCGCATAATCCATAAAACGGCACACTGGAACTTTCGCTTGAGGAGCAACGCATACTAAATCATATCCCGCTTCATAAGCCTTTTGAACTGCTTCTTTTGTTGGTAATACTCCTAATGCATCACCATTAGCATCAATTGTTAAGACTTTTGGAAAAGGGATCTCTTCATTAACTAAATTTTCATTCTTTGAATTTAAATTCTTTATAAATAGCACCTCCATCTCATAGCAAAAAAAAGTGAGCATAATCTGCCCACTAAAAATCAAAAGATAATAATATCTTAAGTGACATCAACCTACCAACTAACATCGATCAGGTGAGAAGTGGGACTTCTTCTTTCCACTATGCTTAAGTATTATACATTATTAAGTTGTTTTTGTCAAGAGTAAAATCTTTAAAATACTAGTTAATAATCTAAATAAACCTCTAAAAAATAGATAATGACTAAACAAACAAAATACAAAAAAAGAAAATGCAAACAGTTAAAAAGAAAGTTATTATCCAATACTGGAAATAAAACTGATACTATCTTTTTAAAACTTTTATTTTCAATAAAGTTAATCATAAAAGAAATAAACAAAGGAACAAAAATAATCAAGATTCTATTACTTACCTTAATCAAAATTAAACTCATAAAACCAAAAAGTAAATTCAAAAACAAAGTATTAATACTTATCTTTAAATAATAAGAATTAATTGTAACCTTTAAAAAGATAAATCCTAAAACATTAATTATTAAAACTACTATTAAATGAAACAAAATTAATATCAATATACTTACTAGTAGTTTAGATGTTAAATAAGAAATTTTATCTTTATTATTTAAGACAATTAAATAGCGATATTCATCTTGTTCTTTTAAGTAATTAAAAGAAAACAAAAAACAAGCAAAAGAATTACTAAAAATACTAAAAAGCAAATAACTACTTTGATAATACTGATTTATACTATAAACATTTGGATCCAAATCAGAAACTATTGCTAGTATTGCTATCCAGATTAAAACTAAGGAAGATAAAAAAATAAACAAATTAACTTTATTAAAAAAGTAATTAAGATGAAGTTTGATTTTCGCTGACATAGACTTTATGATCCTCTAGTCTTATTATATAGTCTGAAAAATTAGTAAAATACTTCTCATAGTGAGTAGTATAGATAATCGTTTTACCCTTTGTTTTTAGCTCTTCTAAATATTTCAATAATTTATCTTGCATCTTTTTATCTAAACCATTTAATGCTTCATCTAAAATATATAAGTCTACATCTAAGGCAAGACCAGTTATTAAAATTAACTTCTGTCTCATTCCTTTAGATAAGTTTTTTATTACTTGTTTTTCTTTTACTTTTAATTCAAAGTATTCTAAAAGATGATCTAAATCAAAAGTTTTAACTCCTCTTATCGTAATAATATTTTCTAAAAACTCTCTTACTTTCATAAATAAAGGTAAGTTTACTCTTTCTGGAATATAAGAAATAGTTTTAAAAGTATTTGTAATCTTACCTTCATATTTTGTATGATTTAAAATCATTTTGATTAATGTTGATTTACCCGAACCATTTTCCCCAAGTAACATATAACTATAACCTTCATTTATCTCTAGAAAGCTAAAATCTAAAACTACTAACTTTTTATACTTTTTATAAATATCCTTAAGAACTATGGTCATAACGATAAACAATCATCTTTGCTAGTTCATTTTCCGTATATCTAGTTTCCTCAAAAAACAAAAACTTTCCTAAATAATAACTATTTTCTTCTTCATCTTTTAAGTAATCAATTCTAAAAGCAAATTCATTAGCAACAACATCATCTTTATATCCTAAAGGTATTATTAAATGTTTTTCTTCATAAGGTTCTAAATCTAAACTATAACTACTTGTATCAATTTCTCGATAGTTATAATTATCAATGACATTACTAATTAACTCATTACTTGCTAAATCATAATCTATTTCTTTTATCAAAGAATGACTAACATTGATATTTTGATCATAGATATTCATACTCTTTAAAACTAATGTTTTGTTTGTATTGTTAGCTATTTTTAAATCTATTGCCACAACTCTTTTCTCACCATTAATTTCATTAACTATCCCTTTTAAGTAAGTAAGTCTTAAATCATTATTGCTTGTATTAAAACTTTCCTCTTGATAATAACTGAAACTACCTAAATGAAGTTTTAAAGCTTTAGTATCTTTATAGATAATCTTTAAATAAGCATCAGGAATTAAAATTGTATAATCATTTAATTCCTTTGCTTTAAAAGTAAACTTATATAAATACTTATAAAAAGTCTTTCCTTTTAAAACTATTGCTTCTTGATAAGTAATACTTTCAATATTTAATGGAACTATTATGCTTTCATCTTTACTTGTAAGTAAAGAGTCATTTACATTTTCTTTTTGTATAAGAATATTTTCTTTTTCGGAATAAAAGATCGGAAAATCAATTTCAATATCACCTTCATTTTCTAAATAGTTATAGTTTTTAGAAAAAGATGTATAATCTAAAGCTTGAGGTTTAGGAACGAAAACAATTAATAAAATAATTACCATTAAGATAATACTAATTGTCCCAATAATAATCCATAACTTTTTCATAAATCTTCCTCTAATAGTTCATAGTATCTTGTAGTTACATCAATAACTTCAAACTGTCCACGATAAATCTTAATCCAAACTGCATAATACTGACAAACTCCACTAGTTACATAACATTCACCAGTAACACGATAGGTAAGTTTTTTATATGGAGGAATCGTAATTGTCATCTTTGTTTCTTCACTTTTAGAGTTTTCTGTACTACCTGTATAGCTACCAGAAATTTCTCCACTTTGAGTTCCCTCTAAATTAACTAACTTAATTTTCATTGATGCTTTAACTTGTCCACTAATTTTACCAGAAATAGTATATGTAGTTTTTGTTTTATAATCTTCTTTTAAAACATAGTTCATCGTAAACGGCTTATCTGTTTGATTAGCTTTAGAGAAAACCGTCTCACCAATATATTGTGCTTTTTCATTGATATGAATGTATGCCGTTCTCCAACCAAAAAATTTCTTTTTGTTTACTAAACTATTTACTATTTGATAATCTGAAGGCTTCATTCTTGCTAGAAGCTTACCACCATTCTCAAACTCTACGTCTAAAATCCCTTTATGACCTGTAGGCTCATATGCCTTCACATTCACTGGAATGCAAAGCATAAATACTAAAATAAATATCAATATTCTTTTCATTTTATCACCTCTTTCAATAATATATTATCTAAAAAGGTAATAAATTACTTTATAAAAAAAGGCTAATTACTTAGCCTTTTGATATTTGTTATTCTTTTTCATAAATGCTTCAATATCTTTAACTTCTTTAATAATGTCTTTACTTAAGTTTACTGGTCCTTCTTTTGTAATTAAAACATTATCTTCAATTCTAACACCAATTTTTTCATCTTCGATATAAATCCCTGGTTCAATTGTAATTACCATTCCTTCTTGTAATGGTACATTATATAAACTAGGATCATGAGTATCAAGTCCAATTGAGTGACCAATTGAATGCCAGTAGTACTTTACAAGTTCATGATCTTCTTTAATCAAACCTAAACCTTTTAACTCTTCAGTAATTAATTTATTTGCATACAAGTTTAATTCTTTCCAAGTAATACCAGGTTTTAAATATTCAATACATTTCTTATTTACATTTAATACAGCTTGGTAAACCTCTTTTTGTCTTTTAGAAAACTTACCAGAAATTGGGAATGTTCTTGTAATGTCTGCGATATAATAATCTACCTCAGCCCCTAAATCAAATAAAATTAATTCACCTTCCCCAATAATCGTATTATTTTTTGAATAGTGAAGAATAGTTCCATTCACTCCAGAACCAGCAATTGTTTTAAATGAATTTCTTCTTTGGCCATTATAACGTAAATATTGATCAAAGAAAGACTCTAATTGATACTCATAAATACCGCTTCTTGCATTAATCATTAAAGCTTCAATTCCGCCTTTAGTAACATCTATTGCTTCTTGAATTTTCTTAATTTCTGCTTCTTTCTTAACTGTTCTTAAAGAGATAATATTATTATAAGTATTAGCTATTTTAATTTCTGGATATTTTTTACTAAAATCAGCTAGAAAATCTAAAGCTAAACTATGATAATTAGGATCATTTCTTCTTTCTAAATCAAGTAAAACTGTTTTTACTTGACTTTCAGAAAATCTCATACTATTTAAAAAACCAAATAAATAATTCTCAAACTTGTCTAAATAAACTACATTATCAATTCCTGAAATTTCTTTTGCTTCCTCAATAGAAAGTTTTCTTCCATCCCATTTAGCCATTAACTCAGTAGTCTCTTGAATAAATAAATATTCTCTGTTTCCAGTTTCTGCTTTTAATAATGCTAGAATTACATTGTCTTGGTTAATCCCAGTTAAATAATAGAAATTACGATTTACAGAAAAGCCATGGCTTTGGTCTCCTGAACTTTGAACTGCTTTACCTGAAAATAGGATAGTTAAACTATCATTTTCTATTTTCTTAAAGTAATCTTCTCTAATTTGTTTATAAACTTCTTTATTCATTTTCTTCCTCCCTTATATAATAACGATCTATATTTACGAATAATCTTAAATTTTTATTATACTTATACATATCTTTTTTTAACTTTTCTAAAAACTTAACGTCTTTGATTTTATAACTATCAGGAATAGCTACATCAAAGATAACATCTAATATTCCTTTACGTTTAATTGTTCTAAAATCATGATAAGTAAAGTCCTCATTATAACTCTTTAAAATTCTCGTTAATTCCTCTTTTATTTTTCTTTCTTCTTCAGTCTCTTCTTCAATTGGGTCGATATGGATAGTAATATCTATATCGGAATTAATCTTAAAATCTCGTTCAATCTCATCAATTATATGATGACATTCTAGTAAACTTAAATTGCTATCCATCTCTACATGAACACTAACGAATTTTCTTCCACTGCCATATGAGTGAATATATAAATCATGAAATCCTAAGATTTTATCACTAACCATTATTCTTTCTTTAATCTTTTCTACAAGCTTAGGATCTGGCCTTTCTCCTATTAAAGGAGATGATGCTTCTTTAATTAATTTTATACCATTGAAAATAATAATTAGAGAAACAATTAAACTAAACCAACCATCTAAGTTTTTACCAGTAAAATAAAATATTAAATAACCAGCTAAAACAAAGACTGTAGAGATAGTATCATTTAAACTATCAATTGAATTAGCTTTTAAAGTTTGTGATTTAATTAATTTACTGGCACTTCTATAAAACAAAGACTGAAATAATTTCATTAGTAAAGAGGCTACTAATATTATAACAGCTATTTTACTAAAAGTAACTTCAGTAGGTGTAATTATTCTTTGAATAGCAGTAACAAAAAAGATAAAACCTGTTGTTAGGATAATAACTGATAGAATTAATCCAGCAATATATTCAGCTCTTTGGTAACCAAATGGATGTTTCTTATCGGCAGGTTTTCTACTTAGCCTATAACTCATAATTGTAATGATTGATGATGTAGTATCAGCGAAAGTCTCTGCCCCATCAGTTACAATTGATAATGCTCCAAAGATTAAACCAATAACAATCTTAGCTGTAGCCATGAGGAAATTAGTAATAAAGCCAAAAACTCCTGACATAATTCCATAGGAAATCCTAACATTTTGATCTTCATAATTTTGATAATCTTTTATAAATAATTTACCTAATAGTTTTACCATAATCATTTTCCTACTTCTTATATTTTACCACTTTTTCTTACTTTTATCTACTAAATAATTTAAAAGAGAGTATTAACTCTCTTTTTTAAATAACTCTTATACAAGTTTTTCTATATATGCAACTACATCGCCAACAGTTTTGATGTCTTGTGCATCGTCATCTGAAATTTCAATATCAAACTCATCTTCTAAAGCAATAATTAATTCTAATGCGTCAATTGAATCTGCTCCTAAGTCTTCCACAAATCTAGCTTCTTTTGTAATTTTAGATTCAGGAACTTCTAATTCAGATGCTACAACTTTTTTAACTCTCTCAAATACCATTTTTAATCCTCCTTAATCCTTTTGGGTAAATGAAGTTCAGTGCTCTCTCTAAAACACCTACTTTAATTTTATTGGCTTTCAATAGTTCGCCATCAACTGTATACCATAAATCTTTCTTCCCCTCGATAACAACTTCTTTAGCTGTATCAAAAGAAAAGATTTTCTGACAAGCTTTATCTTTTTTGAAGATTCCTTTTTGGTATCTTTTGATTAATCTTGCCAAAGTAAAACGTGTCACCTTCTTCGCAACTACTAAGTCTAATAGGCCATCATCAACTAAAGCATCTGGGCCTACATAGTAACTACCACCATAGTAATTACCATTAGCACATACTGCTAGAATAGCTTTATTATTGAAAAACTCTTTACCATCTTTCATAATTAACATTGGTTTAGAAAGACGAGAAAAAATTCCCAAAAATACTGCTAAGTGATAAGCCATTTTTCCACCAATTAAAGGCCATCTTCTAAACTTTTCCATATAACGGACAACTACTGCATCAAAGCCAATATTGCAGACATTTAAAGCATAACGATCGTTAACTTCTAAAACATCTACCTTCTTTATATCATAATTACCTTTAAAATAACTTAAATCTATAAAGTTTTCTCTATTTCCAAATGCTTTTATATAATCATTGCCACTACCAACAGGAAAACAAGCTAAATAAACGTTATCCTTACTAATACAGGCACTACCAACTTCATTTAAAGTTCCATCACCACCACAAGCAATGATAGCTACTTTGTCTTCTACTTTCTCAATATATTCTTTTGTATAATGATAAGCATCTAGTTTTCCTTTGGTAAGGTAATAATCATAATTACCCGAACCAAAAACTATATTTGCTTGCTCTAAAATAGCTTCGCTAGTATCTTTTTTACCAGCCGCAGGATTAATAATAAATAAATACTTCATAATAGCCCTCTTTATTTTAATTCATCTAAAGGAATCATTGATAGTTCAATTCTTGCTTTCTTTAAATCAACAGAAACTACCCACACAGTTACAATATCACCAACTGATAAAACATCTAGTGGATGCTTAATGAATCCTTTACTCATTTTAGATACATGGACTAAACCATCTTCTTTTACACCACAATCAATAAAAGCTCCAAAGTTAGTTACATTTCTAACTGTACCTTCTAATTTCATTCCACGAAGTAAATCTTCTAATTTTAAAACATCGCTTCTAAGTAATGGTTTATCAAACTGATCACGTGGATCTCTTAGAGGCTCTGCTAGTGAATCTAAAATATCATTATATGTATAGATACCTATTTCCTCTAATCCTTGGTTTTTATAAAAACCTTCACGATGTAAATTCTCAATTTGATCTCTTAATTCAAGACTACCAATATCTTCTTTAGTTTTCCCTAATTTTTCTAAAATTAGTTCAGTAGCTTTATAACTTTCAGGGTGAATTGATGTCATATCAAGTTTTTCATTACCTTCTGGTATTCTTAAAAAACCAATACATTGTTCATATGTTTTTTCACCAATACCCTTAACATTTTTAATTTCTTCACGATCCATAAATTCACCATGTTCGTTACGATAATCAACAATATTACTAGCTGCTCTCTTATTTAATCCCGAAACTCTAGTAAGCAGGGGAACTGATGCACTATTAATATTAACACCTACATCATTAACTACATCTTCAACAACAACATCTAACTGTTCACCAAGCTTTTTTTGGTTAACATCATACTGATATTGACCAACACCAATTGACTTAGGATCAATCTTAATTAATTCACTTAATGGATCTTGTAATCTTCTGGCAATTGATGCAGCTGATCTTTCTTCAACAGCTAAGTTAGGAAACTCTTCAATTGCTAGTTTACTAGCAGAATAAATAGATGCTCCTGCTTCATTTACAATAATATATTCAATATTTCTATCTTTAAATTTAGAATCATCTTTAATATCTTTTAAAACAGAAGCTACAAAACTTTCTGTTTCTCTTGATGCAGTACCATTACCGATTGCAATAATCTCAATATTATATTTATCTAAAAACTCAACTAAAGTTTGTTTAGATTGAATATATTGACGATCTTCAGCTGTAACTTCTTGCTTTTCTGTTTTAGGATTAGGGAAGATTTTACCAATATCAAGCAATTGCCCTGTTGATGATACAGCTGCAAGCTTACAACCTGTACGATAAGCAGGGTCGATACCTAAAACATTTTTCCCTTTCATCGGTGGTGTAAGTAAATATCTCTTCAAATTCTCCGCAAAAACAAAAATCGCTTGATCTTCTGCTCTTTCTTTAAGCTCATTCCTTACAAAAGTTTCTGTAGTTGAACGCATTAATCTTAGATAACCATCTTCAATTGCTTCAAATACATAAGGTGCTGTAATTGAGTTTTCATTATCACCCACAACTCTTCTATTTAAAAATCTAATTGCACGCTCTTGGTTATCTAAAATACTTACCTTTAAAACGCCTTCAGCTTCACCACGATTGATTGCTAGAATACGATGGTTTTTAATTTCCCTAATCGGTTCTTCATAATTATAATACATTTCATATTTACTTAAAGGATCTTTTTCTGCACCATCTTGTGTTATCTTTGTTTCAATATTTTCTTCTCTAAAGAAATCTCTCATCCTATCTTTATATTTAGGATCATCTGCAACTTTTTCAGCAATTATATCTTTAGCTCCTTGTATTGCTTCTTGTTCATCTTTCACTACAAGTTTCTTTTCTTCAAGCTCTTTTGTAATTTCTTTAGTAATATATTTAGCTGCTTCTTTTAAAACATCTTCCTTTTTCCCCATAGGAAAAGAAAGCAAATAATTAGCCAGTGGCTCTAAACCTTTTTGTTTAGCTCTACCTGCTCTTGTTTCTTTCTTTTGCTTGAATGGTTCATATAAATCATCTACAGTTTGCTTGATCTTAGCAGCCATAATTTCTGCTCTTAATTCCTCAGTTAACTCACCAACTTTTTCAATTTTCTTAATTGTCTCTTCTTTTAAAGCTGCAAGTTCAACGCCATATTTCCAAGCATTGTAAATTGATCTAATTTGTTTCTCATCTAAACCACCAGTTGCTTCTTTACGATACCTAGCAATAAAAGGAACAGTTCCACCTTCTTCAATCAATTTTAAAACAGCATCAATTTGCTTGACGCTAACATCATTATCTCTAGCTATTTCTAGCTTGATTTCATTTGATACATAATCTTCAACCATCACAAACCTCCAAACAAAATTAATTTTTGTTTTCTAAAAGCTTAATTAGATAATACATTATTCTAACACTAGCTTTTTCTCTTATTAAATTACGATCACCACTAAAAACATCATTATATAAATAAAGTTCATCGTTAATCATAATCCCAAACCACACCGAGCCAATTGGTAAATCTTTACTTCCACCACTTGGACCAGCAATCCCTGTTACCGATACTTTAATATCAGCACTACTGATTTTACTTAAACCAAGCACCATTTCCTTAGCTACCTCTTTAGAGACAACTCCATACTTTTCAATTAACGTTAAGTCAATCCCTAAAATTTTAGCTTTACTGCTATCAGCATAAGTAATATATGATTCTAAAACAACACTGCTTGAACCAGGAACATTGATTAATTTAGAGATAAACATCCCACCTGTCATTGATTCTGCAGCTGTTATTGTTAGTTTCTTTTCTTTTAATAATTTAACTAATTTTTCTTCTGGAAGCATATTTTCTTCTCCAAAAATATATTCTTTTAGTAGTTCTTTAAATTCTAAAACTACTTTATTATAAGCATCTTTATTATATGATTTAATAATATATCTAATATAGCCAGTTGTTGGATAAGAGATAATCCCTACATCTTGTACATTCTTTCTTAAAGAAGTAACTTTATCTTCAAATTTGCTTTCTTCCATTCCTGTTACCAAAAATGTTTTTTGATATTTTTTATCTTTTAAGAAATACTTAGAAATTAAACTTTCAATCATTGGTTTATTTTCTTTAGGTGGTCCAGGTAAAGCAATAATAGTTTTTCCTTTTACTTCTATTGCCATACCCATAGCAGTACCATTAGGATTTGCAATTAATTTAGAACCTTCAGGATAATAAAACTGTTGCTCATCTGCCTTTGCATAAGGACTCTTTTTAAAATAATCTAAAACTGTCTTTTTTGCTTCTTCATAATAACTTAAGTTTTTATTTAAAGAAGAGGCAATAGCTTGTTTAGTTTGATCATCATAAGTAGGACCTAAGCCACCGAAGCAAACAAGAATATCGGCATTAGATTCTAAAAAATCTAAAACTGCATTACTAATTGCTTTACTTTCATCTCTTACTTTTCTAATCTCTAAAACAGTATTACCTGTACTTTGTATTTTCTCTTGTAAGTAAAGACTATTAGTGTCTACTACTAATCCATCTAATACTTCATCACCAACTACTAAAATATAAAATTTAATCATACATTAAACCTAAATAAAATTACATCGCCATCTTGCACTAAATATTCTCGTCCTTCTGAGCGTAATTTACCAGCTTCTTTTACTTTCGCAACTGTTCCATATTTTTCTAGTTCACTAAAAGAATAAACTTCAGCTCTAATAAAACCACGTTCAAAATCTGTATGAATTATTCCCGCACATTCAGGCGCCTTCATTCCTTTTTTAAAAGTCCAAGCTCTACATTCATCAGGACCAGTTGTAAGAAAAGTAGCTAAACCTAGTAAATCATAAGTTTCTTTTACAAGTTTATTTAAACCGAAATCTGAAAGCCCTAAATCTTGATAAAACATTGCTTTTTCTTCTGCATCTAAATCAGCTAGTTCTTCTTCAATCTTAGCACAAATCTTAACTGCTTTAGCCTTATTTTTAAATGCAAATTCTCTTACATCTAAAATATATTGATTATCTTTAATTATATGATTCTCATCAACATTCATCACATAAATCATTGGTTTCATTGTAAGGAAACCAAAACCTTTAATAATCTCTAATTCTAATTTTGTAAAGCTAGCATTACTTGCAAACTTACCTTGATCAAGTTCGTTTTTAATTTTCTTTAAAGCATTATACTCTGCAGCAACATCACTATCTTTTTCAAAACTTGCTTTCTTTTCAATTCTTGGTAATCTCTTTTCGACAACCTCTAAATCCGCAAAAATAAGTTCTAAGTTAATAGTTTCAATATCAGAAATAGGATCTACTTTCCCTGGTACATGAATAATATCAGGATTATCAAAACATCTAACTACTTGGCAGATTGCATCTACTTCTCTAATATTAGCTAGAAACTGGTTACCTAAACCTTCACCCTTACTTGCTCCTTTAACTAAACCAGCAATATCAGTAAAAGCTACAGTAGCTTTCGTAACTAATTTAGGTTTATATAAAGAAGCTAACAAATCAAGTCTGGGATCTTCAAGCTCTACAATCCCAATATTAGGAGAAATAGTCGCAAAAGGATAGTTAGCACTTAAAACTTTTGCTTTTGTAATTGCATTAAATAATGTACTTTTACCTACATTAGGTAAACCTACAATCCCTGCCCTTAAACTCATTTTATCCTCTTTTCGCTTTAATAATAATTATTCAAAATCAATGCGGACTTCAATTATTTGACCATTACGATATACTTCGAAAACAGCAGTTGAACCCGCAACCATTGAACCTAAAATTGATCTAAACTCGTAACTCTTAACAATTTCAACACCATTAAATTTTAAAATAATATCGTCAGCTTGTAATTTACCATGAGAAAGACCAGTTTCACTTACCTCTGCAATATATATTCCACTATCAATACCTTCTGGTATCTTATCAATATATTCACTATAACTATTATTTACAATATCTCTTACAGTCATAACATTAATTCCTAAAACATAACGAACAGGTGTTTCTCCTCTTTCTAAGAAAGGAATTAACTTTTTAACTAAATTAGATGGAATCGCAAATCCCATTCCTTCAATTTCTGTACTTGCAAGTTTTAATGTATTAATACCAACTAACTTACCTTCTAAGTTAATTAAAGCACCTCCGCTATTGCCTGGGTTAATTGCAACATCGTGTTGGATATACTCAGCATCCCAATCAGAAGTACCGTCATTATCTGTATCATCAGCTAAGTAACGCTTAGCATGAGAGATAATCCCAAATGTAGCACTATTATAAAACTCATAACCTTCAGGACTACCTAAAGCAATCGCAAATTGTCCTTGTTTTAAAAGATCAGAATCAGCAAATTCTAATGGTCTTATATATTTAGGTGATGAAAAACTAATCACAGCTAAATCTACTTTATTATCTGTACCTAAAATTGTCGCATTATAGTTAGTATCTAAATCGCCATCATAAACTTGAACTTTGCTAACTTTTACTCCTTTTTCAGTTGTAACAACGTGTCTATTAGTAATCATCTTATATTCAAAATGATCTACTTCATCACTTGCTAAAAAAGCAGCAATATCTTTAGTTGTCCCATTTTTAAGATATATAGTACCTTGATAAACAACTCCAGAACCTGTGCCAATTGGTGCTCCTAAATTATGAGCTGTAATACCTAAAACAGCACCACTTGCTTTCTCACAAGCTGCTTGAATATTATTTTCTAAATCAATAATTGTAATTGTCTCTACATTATAACTTTTATTATAAATTTCGTTTGTGAAAGGATGATTAGGATTTTCAAATAAACTGCATCCAGTTAAAATAAATCCTAAAAAGACCAATAATAATATTCTAAATCTCTTCATTAGTACCTCCAAATAATTCTAAATAATTATTGTATATTTTTTCTTCTATTTCATTTTTTGTTTTGTTTTTAAGTTTTGCAATTTCTGAAATCACATATTCAATATAAATAGGTCTATTTACCTTTCCTCTATAAGGATGTGGTGTTAAATATGGACCATCAGTTTCTGTAAGTAAGTATTTTAAATCAATATCTGAAACAACTTCTTTAATTGTCTTAGCATTTTTAAAAGTAACAACACCACCAATACCGATATAATAACCTAATTTAGTATATTCTCTTGCTAATTCTACACTTCCAGAATAACAATGTAAGACACCTTTAGTTTTATGCGTCTTTAAAATATCAAAAGTATCTTGATGAGCACTACGAGAATGAACAACTACTGGTAAGTCTAATTCATTAGCAATTTTAATTTGTTTAATAAAAAGTTCTTTTTGAAAATCTTTATATTGTTCATCCCAATAATAATCTAGACCAATCTCCCCAATTGCTATTACTTTTTCATGTTTAGCTAGTTCTTTAATCCAGGCTAAATTCTCAAGTTTTGTTACTTCTTGAGGATGAAGACCAATTGAGGCATAAAGAAAATCATACCTTTCAGCTAATCTAATTGCATCTAAACTAGTCTTATAATCAACCCCAGAAACAATAATGCTTTTAAATCTTCCCCTTGCTTCTTCAATAACTTCATCTAAAATATCTAAATAAGCATCATCAGCTAAATGAATATGTGTATCAACTAACAAACTTATAACCTCTAAATCTTACAAATTTCTTACTGAAGTTTTCTTTTAAAAATAAAGCAAACTTATCATAATCCCCTTCTACAAGTAATGCTTTTTGTAAAGCAATACCTTGATCAGGTGTTAAATAAACATAAATATAATCTTTTAGAAAATAGATTCGATGTAATTTATTATATTCTACTGTTTGTTTATCTTCTGATAAGTCATCATATAAAGTCATACCAGCTTTAGTAAAAGCAATTGAAACATTTTGCTCAGGAAATTCTTTTCCTTTTAGATTCATTTTATGAACTCTTTTAACTAAGAAAAATAAAAATCCTAAAACAACTAAGATTAAAATTCCTGATACAATTGCTAGTAAATATTGCTTTAAAACAATTGATAAAACAGCAAATCCAACTAAAGCAAATGATAAAATAATTGGACTTACATGTAGTCTTTTATGATTAAATAAGTGAAAATTAATATATTTTTTTTGTGATTCATAATCAAGTTCGTATTTAAATTTTGTCATAGTTTATACCTCGTATCTATTTATTATAGCACAAAATACTTGAAATTACAAAATTATTTGTATGGCAAAATATCTTATTTATTAAAAGATCCCCTATAAAAACAAAATAAGGCCTTAAGCCTTATTTTGTTTATTCTAAAATAAATTATTTACTAATCTTAGTTACTGTACCAGCAGCTACTGTTCTTCCACCTTCACGAATAGTGAATTTAGTACCTTGTTCTACAGCGATTGGGTGAATTAATGAAACGTTTAAGTTAGCATTTTCACCAGGCATAACCATTTCAACGCCTTCAGGTAAGTTAATAACACCTGTAACGTCTGTAGTATGGAAGAAGAATTGTGGACGATAGTTTGTAAAGAATGGTGTATGTCTTCCACCTTCTTCTTTGCTTAGAACGTAAACTTCAGCTGAAAATTCAGTATGAGGGTTAACTGTCTTAGGTTTTGCAAGTACTTGTCCTCTTTCGATTTGATCTCTAGCAACACCTCTTAATAGTGCTCCTACGTTATCTCCTGCTTGAGCAAACTCTAATTGTTTTCTAAACATTTCTAGTCCTGTAATAACTGTCTTTAATGTAGGTCTAATTCCAACGATTTCAGCTTCATCGCCAACTCTCATTGTTCCTCTTTCAACTCTACCAGTTGCAACTGTTCCTCTACCAGTAATAGTAAATACGTCTTCTACAGGTAGTAAGAATGGTTTATCAACATCTCTTTCAGGTGTTGGAATATATGAGTCAACTGCAGCCATTAATTCAATAATAGCTTCTTCAGCTTTTGGATCGCCTTCCATAGCTTTTAATGCTGATCCTTTAATTACTGGAACATCGTCTCCAGGGAATTCATACTCGCTAAGAGCTTCTCTAACTTCCATTTCAACTAAGTCTAATAATTCTTCATCATCTACCATATCGCATTTGTTTAGGAAAACAACGATATAAGGTACTCCTACTTGACGAGCAAGTAAGATGTGCTCTCTAGTTTGAGCCATTGGGCCATCAGTAGCAGCAACTACTAGAATAGCTCCGTCCATTTGAGCTGCACCAGTAATCATGTTCTTTACATAGTCTGCGTGACCTGGGCAGTCAACGTGTGCATAGTGTCTGTTTTCTGTTTCGTATTCGATATGAGATGAGTTGATAGTAATACCTCTTGTTTTTTCTTCTGGCGCACCATCAATCTTATCATAATCCATAGCGCTTGATAATCCCTTCTTCGCTAACACCTTTGTGATTGCTGAAGTAAGAGTAGTTTTTCCGTGGTCTACGTGACCGATTGTACCAACGTTAACGTGTGGTTTTGTACGTACAAATTTAGCTTTTGCCATTATAATTCCTCCTATTAATTCTCTTATATTTTATAATATTTTCACATAAATTTCAAGTCATTTATGTCTTTTAAGCTATTCTTTTTGCAATTATTTCCTCTTGGATAGCAAGAGGAACACGATCGTAATGACTAAATTGCATTGTATAGTTACCTCTTCCTTGCGTATTGCTACGTAAAGATGTTGCATAACCAAACATTGAAGATAAAGGTACCTCAGCCTTAAGACCTTGAACATTTCCTCTCATCTCTTGGCTAACAATATTTCCTCTTCTTCCAATTAAGTCACCGATGACATTTCCTAAATACTCATCTGGAACTATTACTTCCACATTCATAATTGGCTCTAAAATTACTGGTTTACACTTATTCTTAGTTTCTCTAAAAGCATAGTTTGCAGCTACTTCAAAAGCAATTTGACTTGAGTCTACTTCATGGTATGAACCATAATATAAAGTTGCTTTTAAGTCAATTGTAGGATAGCCTGCTAAAACTCCACTTTCCATCGAAGTTTGTAAGCCTTTATCAACTGATGGAATATATTCTTTTGGTACAACTCCACCTACAATTGCATTTACAAACTCATAACCTTTACCTGGATTAGGCTCAAAACGAATATGAACATCTCCATATTGTCCTCTACCACCAGATTGACGAACAAACTTTCCTTGGATTTCTGCTGGTTGTGTAATCGTCTCACGATATGATACTTGAGGAGCACCTACATTGGCATCAACGTTAAATTCTCTTCTTAATCTATCAACGATAATGTCTAAGTGTAACTCACCCATACCAGCTATAATTGTTTGTCCAGTTTCTTTGTTTGAATAAGTTTTAAATGTTGGGTCTTCTTCTGCTAACTTCATTAATGCAGTACCCATTTTATCTTGATCTTGTTTTGTTTTTGGTTCAATTGCAACTGAGATAACTGGTTCTGGGAAAATAATATTTTCCAAAATAATTTCTCTCTTTTCTGAACACAAAGTATCTCCAGTAGTTGTATTCTTTAACCCAACAATCGCCGCAATCTCACCTGAATAAACTTCAGTAATCTCACTACGTGAATTAGAATGCATTAGTAAGATTCTTCCAATTCTTTCTTTTTGCTCTCTAGATGCATTATAAACATAAGTTCCTGTTTTTAAAACACCTGAATATACTCTAATGTAAGTTAGTTTTCCTACATAAGGATCAGTTACAACTTTAAACGCTAAAGCTGCAAAGTGAGCATCATCTGCTGGTAAAATTTCTAATTCTTTGTTATCACTTACTCTTACAGCTTTAATCGCAGGTACATCATCTGGAGCAGGTAAGTAATCAATAATTGCATCAAGTAATAACTTAATACCTTTATTCTTAAATGCTGTTCCACATAACACCGGGAAAAATTCAACTGATAAAGTAGCTTTTCTAATTGCTTGTTTCAATAACTCAGGAGTAATTTCTTCTCCTTCTAAATAAGTCATCATTAATTCTTCATCATAATCAGCTACAGTTGCAATTAATTCTTCTCTTTTTTCACTAACCTTTAAGATTAAGTCTTCAGGAATTTCAATTTCTTTACAAGTCTCATCAATATCACCTTCATAGTGATAAGCTTTCATTGTAACTAAATCTACAATTCCACTAAAGAACATTTCAGCTCCAATTGGCCATTGTATCGCACAAGCTTTAGCTCCTAATCTACTAGCAATTGTACTAATGGAATATTCAAAGTTAGCACCTGTTTTATCCATTTTATTCGCAAATACTAGTCTTGGAACATTATATTCAGTTGCTTGTCTCCAAACTGTTTCAGTTTGCGGTTCAACTCCTGCTTGAGCATCAAGTACAGTAATCGCACCATCTAGAACTCTTAAAGATCTTGATACCTCTACCGTAAAATCTACGTGTCCTGGAGTATCGATTAAGTTATAACGATAACCATTCCAGTAAGCTGTAGTAGCAGCTGATGTAATTGTGATACCTCTTTCTTGTTCTTGAACCATCCAGTCCATTGTAGCTGAACCGTCATGAGTTTCACCAACTTTATGTATTTTTCCTGTGTGATAGAGTATTCTTTCAGATAATGTAGTCTTACCGGCATCTATATGAGCCATAATTCCAATATTTCTTAATTTATGTAATGCTACGTCTCTTCCCATAGTATTCTACCATTGATAGTGAGCAAAGGCTTTGTTTGCTTCAGCCATTCTATGTACATCGTCTCTTCTCTTAACTGATGCACCTTGACCGTTCGCAGCATCCATAATCTCCGCAGCTAATCTTTCAACCATTGTCTTTTCTCTTCTTAGGCGAGAATATTGAGTTAACCAACGAAGACAAAGAGTAATTTTACGCTCAGGTCTAACCTCACAAGGAACTTGATAGTTAGCACCTCCAATTCTTCTAGCTCTAACCTCAAGTTCTGGAGTAATATTTGTAAGTGCATCATTGAATACATCTAAAGCTGGTCTTCCAGTTTGTTTTTCAACTCTCGCAAATGCACCATAAATAATATCTTGAGCAACTCCTCTTTTACCATCTTTCATTACATTATTAATTAATCTAGTAACAACTGGTGAATTATATATCGGATCAGGTAAAACCTTTCTCTTTGGTACATGTCCTTTTCTTGGCATGTTATTCCTCCTTTCATTTATATTATTTTATTTTAATTATTTAGGTTTTTTAACGCCATATTTACTACGTCCTTGTTTACGGCCTTCAACACCTGTAGTGTCTAATGTGCCTCTAACGATATGGTAACGTACACCTGGTAAGTCTTTAACTCTACCACCTCTGATTAATACAACACTGTGTTCTTGTAATCTATGTCCTTCACCTGGAATATAAGCGTTCACTTCAATTCCGTTTGAAAGTCTAACTCTCGCATACTTACGAATAGCTGAGTTAGGTTTCTTAGGAGTTAAAGTTCCAACTCTTGTACATACTCCTCTTTTTTGAGGTGAATTAACATTAGTGTACTTTTTCTTTAACGCGTTATAGTTAATACCTAAAGAAACTGATTTACTCTTCTTCTCTTTAGCCTTTCTTGGCTTTCTAATGATTTGATTTACAGTAGGCATTCTTTCTCCTTTCTGCCACATTACCGGGCGTTTCATTTTGTCATTTTATATAGGCCCCTTAAGGCCTACTCAAAACCTCTATTATTTTACCAAAATTATTAGCAAATGTCAAGAATAAAATGTGTATATTTATTTTAAAAAAACATTTGCATTTCAAATATTTTTTAATCTTGTTGTCTCTAATATGTTTTTTAAAATCAAGCTAATTTTATTGTTAGTCTTTTTAATTCTTTTTCATAATCGAAAGAATTATCATAAACAAATCTAAACTTATCATCTGACATTCTCATTTTCTTAACTTTAATTTTAGGTTTATGCTTATCATTGTATTCTTTTAAAAATTTAAGTTGATTAAAATAATTTTTCTCATCAAAATGTGAATAACAGCCAAAAATAACTTGCTCTACTTTTGATTTGAAAAAATATTTTTTTTCTTTCTCTTTTTCTTGTTCGTTTAGTTCGATAATTACTTTCCAGTAATTCTCATCTAAATTATTAAGATCGCAAACAGCTCTAACTTCAATTTCGCTATGCCATTTTTTATCTTTAATATATTAATTTTCAACAATCTCCTCATCGCTTAAATTAGTTCTATCTGAAAATGTAGAACTATATGTTACCCTTCTTAAAGGATAGTTTTCTTCATAGTAATCTTTAGGTGTTTTAATTTTAATTAAACAACCTCGATGTCCATTGGCATAATGTGACCACATTAACTTAGCATCTCTACTTCTAGTAAGAGATACAATTCTAAAATTATCACGATGAGAAATACCATAACTTTCATATGGATCATTTAAATATTGAATACCAGAAGCAAAAACCCCATTTTCAACTACACTTTGAATAAATTCAACTCTAGTGTACTTATATAATTGTTCTTTATTTTGTTTTCTTTTCCCACTCATAAATTTACCAACCAACTAAAAAATATTTATTAAATTAGCATATATATTATTATAAATAATGATATAAGATGTTTTTGAAAAAGACCTAGTATTTTCATTATCTATCATTAGATTATAACATATTGAATCTCATTTTTCAATAATCTAAAAACTAAACTTGAAAAGCATTATAACTATAATACGATATTGTCTTAAATAGTATAGAATGATTTTGTCCTTTAATACTGTAAACAATTTTGATCATACACAATTAAAAAGTAAATAAAAAGTGAGCATTAAAGCCCACTTAAATATCCTAATAATTCATCAATAGTTAATTGATTTAAATTAGATTCAATCGTCTCCTTATTGTAGTAAGACTCATGATTTATTCCTCCATTTTCTGTATCAACTGTCCAAATACTTAAAACAATTTCAGGATTAAATAATGTCTCTTTTTTATTTTCAAAGTAACTTTCATAAGCTTTCTTTAACTTTGCCGTTTTTTCTGGATCTATATCATTAATAGATTTTACTTCTATATATAGAAAATAATTATTTTCAAATTTTAAAATATAATCAAAATAACTTTTCCTTTTTTGTTTGTTTTCATCTAAATATTCCGAACTAATATTACTAGTTGTTTGGTTTTTCGCCCATATTTTGACTCTATCCTGATTTCTATTAATGAATCCCCTCAGCTTTTCAAATACAAATTTTTCTGCTTTACTATCAAGTGGCTGATTATAAGTCGCATTATTGTCTTCAGAAATGTCAAATAAATATTTTGGCGATTCATCAGTGCTTTGCATATTTATAATATCAGAATAAATTTCAGTATATATTAAAGGTTTATATTGTTCTAATGCAAACTCGTATTTTAAATCTATTGTTTGTTTTTTGCTTATTAAATTTAAAAGTTTTGTTTTATAATCCTTTAATAACACTGTTATAAGATGTTCTTTTTGTAAATAAACATTGTCATTCTCAAATAAACTTATTTTGTTTTCATTTAAAAATTTTTCAACAGATTTCTCAATCTTTCGATACAACTTTTCATTGTTTACTTTTAACCCTTCATAATATCTTAAAAATTTAAATACATTTTCTATATCATTATAAATGGCATTCTCATTTTGTCTAAGTCTTTCAGTTCTATAAACTTGTTGTCCACTATCATTTTTTTTGAAATACTGTTTTACTTTTTGAACAATAGAATCCCTATCACTATTTAGTAATTCTAAAACTTCTTTTGATATATCTACATTCTCAAAATCTTTATCAAGTTCTTTATAATTAGCTATTTTTATTAAAACAAAATCATCAGATTGATAATCCTTTTTCACTTTATATTTAAACACTTTAGTTTGTCTTTCTAACTCAGCATTAGAATAAACATAATATTTATCGGTAATTTCATTTCTTTCTAAATTAGGATAAGGATTTCTTTTAATTCTTCCTATCGTTTGAGTATTTAATGCAGTGGAAGATACATTCCTTAATTGTAATAACATACAAGCTCTTGGAATATCCCAACCAGTAGCAGGTCCTATTTTAAAAATGATAACATCTATATCACTATCTTTTCTAGTAAGATCATTTAAATTAAAATTAGATCCAACACGATGATGTGATTCTTTATCGTTATTCCCAAAATATTTAACCCAACAAAGTCCATGCTCAATCAAGGTTGTTTTTATGTTTTCTATTTCTTCTAAAAATTCTTGCTCCTGAATTCCATTAGAAGGTTTATTATCTACTTGTATTAAAAGAGCAGGTCTAATCCCAATTTCTTCTCCAAGTTGTCTATATTCTTCTTGGATGTTCTTAAACTTTGAAATAGCATGCTCTAAAAGTTTTGTATCTTCTATATTTCTATCCAATAAAGGCTCTAACTGCGTTTTAAGTAGCCATCTATCATCATTTTTACTGGGATCGTTTAATTCACTTTCATAAAGGATTACTTTTTTAGTATCAGCCCTCATATTAGGTGTAGCAGTCATATGAAGAGTGAAAAACGAATTTTCTTTCATAAGATCTTCAAATTTTCGTCTTGTAGCTCTTGTCACTACGTCTCTATTATCCCCACTTCCCAATCCTACATGTGCTTCATCTCTAATATAGACTATTTTAAATCCACGATCTATTGCCATATAAATAAAATCATCAATAATTTCCATTTCAGAAAAGATTCTACCTTTACCAAAAGTAGCTTTTCCAAAAATATACACTTTGTTTTTTTCTGGGAAAAGTCTTGGAACAACTTCGGTATTACCTGATGATGAAGGTGATTCGATATATTCAACTTCAAAACTTGAAAAAGCAAGATCTGGTTTATAATAATCTAATTTTTCTTTAAAAGCTAAAGGTAATTCAGAAGATGAAAGTGTTGCTATAACAAAAATAAGCTTATCATCCAAATTTTGATTAATAATCTCTGAAATAACATGTGCAGCCATAAATGTTTTACCACTACCTGTGGGAGCTTTAAACTCAACTATAACACCTCTTCTAGAAGGATCATAATATTGCACAATCTCATCTACTTTAGCTTTTTGAATACTAGTTAATCTCATTTTTTTCCTCTTTATATGGATTTAAGCAAGAAAGTTCATAGTAAATATCAATATCTCCATTATAATCTACATCAGCATTTATTTTCTTAAATTCCTTAATTGCCTTTTCTTTTATTTCTTTAGCTTTCTCAAAATCATTTAATTGTAAATCGTAATATTCTAATTCAAATACTTTAAACACATTGTTTTTAAGTGAAGGTGTTTCATTATTATATCGCCATTTAATTTTTTCGTCATTAGATCCCTTTCCCATAATTACCCTATATAATCTTTCCCTAGTAATATCATATGCAATATTATTTTCATTGTTAGTAACTATTATAGCTTTTCTTTTTCCTCCGTCTTCTTTGTTTAATTCCATAACCGCTTGTGCAGTTGTTCCTGATCCTGCATAAAAATCTAGAACAATACTATCTTTTTTATTGCACTTGCTAACAACCCATTTCATCATATCTAACGATTTAGGAAATTCAAAACGTTTCTCACCCAAAATATCCATTAATAATTGGTTTCCATATTGTCTTGTATCAAAAGTTTGGATAGTGGTATCCTTTACTTTTCCAGTATATCTATTTTTATGATAAATATGCATTTTGCCTTCTCTATCATTTTTAAAAACTAACTCAGTTTTATATTCTCTTAAAAAACGTTCTTTTTCCCAATTCCAAGGATATTGTATACCATTCCTAATTGATGGTCTAATAGGAAAATAACCTTCTTTTAACAATTTTTCATCATACGAACAAAATTTATTTTCTTCATAGTTATACTCATCTATTACTTTCACATCATTATCTAATTCCCTATAATAAACTGTATATCCTCTTAATTTATTTTTAATTAAAGGGGAATTTATCGAATCAAATTTGTTAGTAATTGCATACCAACCTTTTGAATCTTTATATTTAAACGATTTTTCATCTTTTTCGATATCTACATTAATATTTATTTTATTTTTACTTTCTAAAAGATTTTTTGAATATGCATGTAAAAATTCATGTTGCGTTTTAAAAGTATCACTATTATTGGCTCCTTGTGCAGTTTTATCAATTATAAATGTTGCTATAAAATTTTCTTCTCCGAATATTTCATCACATAAAACTTTCATATATGCTTGCATAGTATCATCTAAAGATATGAAAATTACACCATCATCTTTAAGTAGTTTCTTAGCCAAGTTTAACCTTTCGTTTAACATATTTAACCAACCATCGCGAGTAAATTTATCTCTATAAATAAATTTAGTACTGCTTACTGCTTCTTTATAGTCATTTCCTTCCTTTTTACTAGCGTCTGTGTTATATGGTGGATCAATATATATTAAATCAATTAATCCTTTTCTAGTCTTAGGATCAGTATATGCAACAAGTAAATTTTTCAAAGCATCATAATTTTCGCCTATTATTAATGTGTGTTCAATACTATTTAATTCATTTGTGGTGATTTTTAAATCTTCACGTTCTTTTAAAATAGCAACAGCATTTTTATTTACCTCTGGAGCAACATCAAAAGTAAATCCGGTTTTAACCCTTTGAGATATAAATCGATAAGTATCTTCCAATATTTTTTCATCAACTTGATCTAAAATTTTTTTAGCTAGATTTTTTTGATCATTGTTAAAAGATCCTTTAGCAATAGCATCAATCTTCTTTTTGTAATTTTCTCTACTATTATTCATAATACCTCCTTACATTAAAAAAAGTAGACCTTTTTTACAATTTCATTATAACACATTTTTTATCAAATATGAAATATTTTTGTAATTAAAT
>DUNF01000006.1 GCA_012839485.1 Acholeplasmataceae bacterium | reverse complement strand
TTTGTAAGGAAAAATTAGAAGAAGCAAAAGAAGTTGTTGTAAAGAATATGGGAGAATAAAATGAATTCTTTATTGGAAATTAAAGATTCTAAGTTTTTAAAAGATCTTTCAATTAAAGAATTAGAAGAACTAGCTCAAGAAATAAGAACTTATATTATTGAAACAGTTAGTAAAACTGGTGGTCACCTAGCAAGTAGTTTAGGTGCCGTAGAGTTAGTTATTGCTTTGCACTATATTTTTGATTTACCTTACGATCGTTTAGTATTTGATATTGGTCATCAAGCCTACACTCATAAAATTCTAACAGGACGTGCTAAAGATTTCTCTAATTTAAGAAAAAAGAATGGAATTAGTGGTTTTTTAAGTTATGATGAAAGTAAATATGATGTATTTGAAGCAGGACATTCATCTACATCTCTTTCTGCTTTAGCTGGATTTTTAAAAGCTAAAGAATTAGGAAAAGATATTGGTGAAGTAATTGCTTTAATAGGTGATGCATCATTACAAAATGGCTTAGCTTTCGAAGCTTTGAATTATTTAGGTGGATTAAAAAACCAAAAATCGATTATTATTTTAAATGATAACAAGATGTCAATATCTAAAAATGTCGGCCGTTTAAGTAAATCTTTTCGAAAACTAAGAATAAGAAAGTCTTATATTTCTTTTAAAAAGGTTATCCCTCAAGGTTTAAGAAGAATGTTTAGAGCCTTAGCTTATGGTGATAATGTTTTTTCTGCTTTTGGCTTTAAGTATTATGGTCCAATTGATGGCCATGATTTTAAACAATTATTTAAATATTTAGAACAAGCTAAGAAAAGTAAAGAATCAATAGTAATTCATGTAAGGACAATTAAGGGTAAAGGTTATAAACCAGCTGAGTCTGATCAAGTTGGAAAGTGGCACAGTGTTGCACCTTTCGATTTAGAAACAGGAAATACTTTACAAGATGAAAAACTTTCTTGGAGTAAAGCAATAGCAAATTTAATAGAGGAAGAAGCAGTAAAAAATGACAAGATTCATATAATCGCCCCTGCAATGATTTATTCAGGTGGTTTTAGCGAGTTTGAAAGAAAGTATCCTAGTAAAATTACTGATGTTGGGATAGCAGAACTTCATGCAACTGTTATGGCATCAAGTATGGTTAAAGAAGGTTTAATACCAATAATCCCGATCTATTCTACTTTCTTACAACGTGCTTATGATGGAATTAATCATGATCTTGCCCGTCCTAATTTAAAGGCGATTTTACTTGTAGATCATGCAGGTTTGATTTCAAATGATGGTTCAACACATCAAGGAATCTTTGATTTGAGTTTATTAAATAGTATACCTAATATGACAATAATGATGCCCAAAGATCTAACAGAAGCAAAAGCATTATTAAAAATAGCTATTAATGATGTAAAAGGACCTGTTGCTATTCGTTTTCCTAAGGGAAGTGTAGAAGAAAGACTAGAAGATGAAGAGCTAGAATTTGGAAAATATAAAATAGAACTTCCATTAACTAAACATAACGTAATTAGTTATGGAGAAAATGTTAATTTACTTAAAAAAGAAATCTTAAAACAAAATAAAAAAATAGGTTTAATTAATGCTTTATTTATTAAACCTTTAGATTATGAGTTATTAAGAAGTCTTAAAAATACAGAACTTTATGTTTTTGAAGAAGCAGTGGAAGTTGGAAGTTTAAATTCTAGTTTACATTTATTTAATAGTAAAGAAGATTTAGGAATTAAAATTCATACAACAGGCATCTATAGATTCTTAGATGTAGGGACTAAAGAAGAACTATTAGATGATGCGTTAATGAATATAGAAGAATTTATAAAGAAAATTTAAGGAGGCTTAGATGTTACAAAGATTGATAGTTAAAAACTTTGCGATAATTGAAAATATTGAGATAGAGTTTAAAGATAAAATGACTGTTTTATCGGGTGAAACTGGTGCAGGAAAGAGTCTAATTATTGATGCTATCGGTCTTTTGTTTGGAAAAAGAGCTAGTGTTGATTTAATTAGATACAAAGAAACTAAAGCTACTATTACTGGTATCTTTACAAATACTAAAGAAATTCTAGAATATTTAAAAGATAAAGACTTAAATTTAGGTGATGGAGAATCTTTAATTATTTCAAGAGACTTGTATTTAAACTCAAGTTCTGTAGCTAAGGTAAATAGTGATGTTGTTTCGATAAACATTTTAGCTGAACTTGGGGAGTTAATTGGCGATATTCATAATCAATTTGATAGCCAGGCTTTAACTCATCCTAAAAACTATTTAAACTTTTTAGCTGATGATGTAACTAAAGATAAACTAAGTAATTATAAAGTCTTATTAAACGAATATAAACAAACTAAAAAAGAATATGATGCTTTAGTAAAAGAAAATGAAGAAAATACAAAACAAATTGATTTTATTAAATATCAGTTAAAAGAATTAAAAGCAGCTCATTTAACATTAACTGAAGAAGAAGACTTGAAAAATCAAGAAAACTATCTTAAAAACTATGAAGTTATCTCTACAGCTTTTGAAGAGATTAAAGAATTATTAGAAGATAGGGGTTCATTAGACAATATCGCTTCTTCATTCTCCCGTCTTTCTGCTTTAAAAATTAATCCTGAAGCAGAAGAGCTAATTGAAAAAATTAAGTCAAGTTACTATGAACTTGAAGCAAGTTATGATGAGTTAAAGAAAATGAATCGATTATTAGAGTATGATCCTGAAGCTTTAGAGCAAATTAATGAGCGTTTAAGCGTTTATTCTTCATTAAAACGCAAATATAAGCTTAATACAGAAGGATTAATTAATTTAGAAGGAGAATTAGCTGATAAAGTTTCTAAAATTGACACTTATGACCTTGATTTGAAAGAAATAAAGGCTAAATTAGATAAATCTTATAGCAATGCTTATAAAGAAGCAGAAACTATTAGTAAATTAAGAAAAGAAAAAGCAGTTAATTTTGAAAAAGAAATAACTGCCAATTTAAGAGATTTAGAACTTATTAAAACTAATTTTAAAATTGAGTTTACTAAGCTTAATGAATTAAGTGATAATGGTTTTGATAAAGTTGACTTTTTAGTTAGTTTTAACGAAGGTGAACCTTTAAAGTCTTTATCTAAAGTTGCAAGTGGTGGTGAATTATCACGTTTCATGCTTGCTTTAAAAGTAATGATTAATGAAAAGATGAACTATCAAACGATGATTTTTGATGAAATTGATAGTGGTGTTTCTGGTAAAACTGCTTATGCAATTGCAAGTAAACTAAAACAAATTGCCAACTTTAGTCAAGTTTTATCAGTTACTCACTTACCTCAAGTAGCTGCTATCGCTGATAGTCATTTATTTATAAGTAAAGAAGTTCTAGATGGAAGAACTATAACTAAGTTAAAACATTTAGAAAATGAAGGACGAGTGATTGAGATTGCGAAGATGATCTCTAATGGCATTGTAACTGATGCTAGCTATAATCTAGCATTAGAACTATTAAAGAAATAAAAAAAGAAGTTATTATCAGAAATAACTTCTATGCTTGACTTAATAAAAAGATTAAAGCAACAACTGGAATTACAATAATACCAATTATTATTAATACAATTGTTATTTTTCCTAGTGTAGTTTTCGCAGGTGATTTTTTGATTTCAACTTCAATACTATCATCTCTACGCTTTTTCGTAACTACAACTGGCTCTTTTTCTTTTTTCTCTTTCCTTGCCATTAATCTCACCTCTTTTATTCTTTGATACATTATACCATAAAATTTTGAAAAAAGGAATGATAATATGCAAAAAGGACGAATAATTTTTCATATCGATATGAATGCTTTCTTTGCATCTTGTGAGATTAAACGAAGACCTGAACTTAAAAATAAGGCGGTTGTTGTAGCACGTAATGATGAACAAAGAAGAGCAATTATTTTATCTCCAAATTATATAGCTAGAGATAAAGGAATTAAAACAACAATGTCAGTAAAAGAAGCAATGAAAATTGATCCTTATATTGTAGTTGTAGAGCCGGATCATGCATATTATGAAGAGATTTCTCGGATTTTTATGAAGTTTTTATACTTAATTACTGATCAAATTGAGCAAGGATCTATTGATGAGGCCTATTTAGATGTAACTGAAACTAGCAAAAAGGTCGAAGATCCTATTATGCTAGCAAAATACATTCAAACAACTTTAAATGAGAAGTTTGATTTACCTTGTTCAATTGGCATTGGTCCAAATAAGTTTTTAGCTAAAATGGCATCAAACTATAAAAAGCCTTTAGGGATTACTATTTTTCGAAAAAGAGAAATTGATAAAACTATATGGCCTTTAGATATTGGAAAAATGTATGGGGTTGGCCCCAAAACAAAGGCAAAATTAAATAGTATTGGGATAAATACAATTAAAGATCTAGCAAAATATCCAGATTATAACCGCTTAAAAACAGTTTTAGGACCATCATCAGCTGACACACTTTATAACTGGGCTTGGGGAAATGATGATAGTAAAGTTGACCCAAATCGTTAGCCCAGTTATAAAGTGTGTCAGCTGATGATGGTCCTAAAACTGTTTTTAAGCGGTTATAATCTGGATATTTTGCTAGATCTTTAATTGTATTT
>DUNF01000005.1 GCA_012839485.1 Acholeplasmataceae bacterium | reverse complement strand
GCAGTAGCTAATACTGGGTTAACAGATACAGTAACTTTCTTAGTAAATGCACCTGCTTTAACAGTAATCTCTGCAGTACCTGCTTTTACAGCTAATACTTTGCCATCTTTTCCAACACTTGCAACAGTACTATCTGAAGATGTAAATTCAACTGCTGGAAGCTCAACATCAGCAGGAACAGGTTTTACTTCTAGCTCTTTAATTTGACCTGCGTCTAAAGTTACTTCTGCTGGTGATACTTGTATATCTTCTAATTTCTTTCCATCTTCACAACTACACCCAACAAGTAAGCCTAAGCCTAGCATCAAAACAAGAACTAATACTAACTTTTGTAATTTTCTCATTTTTATATCCTCCTTAAATGATACTTATATTATACTATATATGATTGTAAAAAGCAAGTAAAAAATGAAAACACAAATGAAAATAAAAGGCCTAAGGCCTTTTATTTTTTACTTACTTTCAGCTTTTGCAAGCTCTTCTTTTAAATAAGCTATTATTTCCGCTTTAGCATCAGCAGCTAA
Source organism: Acholeplasmataceae bacterium (assembly GCA_012839485.1). Lineage (GTDB taxonomy): Bacteria > Bacillota_I > Bacilli_A > ML615J-28 > CAG-698 > DUNF01. The sequence continues at coordinate 4,475 of DUNF01000005.1, read as the reverse complement.
TGGTTTACATTTGTCAGGTGATGCTCCTTCTTCTACTATCGCTTTTGCAAACCCTGGGCACCCAGGATAACCGCAACCACCACAGTTTAAACCAGGTAGTAATTTTTCTACTGTTTGAACTCTTAAGTCTTCTTCAACATGAAAATACTTTTCTGCAAACCCAATCATTACTCCAAAAACCAAACCAATAACAGCTAGGATAATCGCAGGTAAAACGAAAACGTTAAAAGCACTTGCTAATAACATTTTAAATCACCCCCGCAAACCTTGCAAAGATCATTGCCATTAAACCAGCAGTAATCAATGCAATTGGAATATCTTTCATAACACCTTCCATACGATTAAGTTTTTCTCTAATTGTAGAGAAGATATAAATAACAAGTAAGAAGCCTACAGCTGATGAAAAGCTATAAACAAACATTTCTAAAAATGTATAATTACCTTCTGCTACTAGTGTTGCCATACCTAATACAGCACAATTAGTAGTGATTAAAGGTAAGTAAATACCTAAAGCTTTATATAAAGCAGGACTAAATTTCTTTAAGAACATTTCAATTACTTGAACTAAAGATGCAATTACTAAAATGAACACAATTGTCTTCATATAAATCATCTCTAATTGTACTAAAACATATTTATATAAAACCCAAGCTAGAATAGATGAAACAGTAATAACAAATACTACAGCTACACCCATACCAACAGCTGATTTTTTTGATTTAGATACACCTAAGAAAGGACAAATACCCAAAAACTTACTTAAAATTACGTTTTGAATAATAATAGCTGAAAAAGCTAAACTTAAAACACTACCCATAATTAAGCCTCCTTCGCACCTTTCTTACTAGCTGCTTCTTTTTTAACCTTAGCTTTATTTTTAATTAAAGCTACAACACCAAAAACAATACCCAAAACGATAAATCCACCAGCTGGAGTTGTAAAGAAGTTTGTAAAGAAATCAAATTTACTTACACCAGTCTCCAAATCTTTACCCAAAACAAATCCTAAATTACCCCAAATTGTAATTCCACCAGTTCCTAAAAACTCTCTTACAATTGATACAATTGCGATTGCTAAAGTATATCCTAATGCCATACCAATACCATCTAATAGTGAATCTAAAACAGAATTTTTAGAAGCAAATGCTTCTGCTCTTCCTAAAATAATACAGTTAACAGTTATTAAAGGAATAAAAATACCTAGCGATTGATGTAAGGCAGGCAAGAATGCACCCATACTCATATCAACAATCGTTACAAATGCTGCTATAACAACGATATAAACAGGTATTCTAATTTCATTTGGAACAATTTTACGAATTGCTGAAATAATGATGTTAGACATAACTAATACAAATAATACCGCAAGTCCCATCCCTAAAGCATTTTCTAAACTTGTAGTAATAGCTAAGGCAGGACACATTCCCAATACCGAAACAAATAATGGATTTTCTTTAATAAATCCTTTTGTTAAAATGTGAAGTTTACTATTTTCTTTTTTCATTATGATAACACCTCACTTATATATTGTTTTGCAAGTTTTGCTGCTCTTAAAATTGCATTAGATGTTACAGAAGCACCACTTACAACGCTGATACTATCTATATCAGCTTGACCAGCAATAATTTCTGATGGGAAATGAGTAGCTAAATCAGTTGATACACCAACTTGATCATATGATTCACCACTATCATTGATTGTAACAGCAGTGATACTACCTCCTTCAATTGTGTATATAGAAGTAATTCTACCTGCAAATCCATTTGTATAGATTTCAAGTGTAGTAACATCTCCTTCTACACTAGCACTCTTGATATACTCTGAAACTTTTCTCTTACCAATAACTGTTTCAATTTCTTCTTTTTTAGCTAAATAATCTTCATTGCTAATTGTTAGAAGTTTGTAGTTACTATCAACAGTAATATTTAATATCTCATCACCATAAGAAACTTCATACTTAAACTCTAGTTCTGGTAAAGCAGCCATATTTTGCGCTCTTGATTCAACTTTGAAAACTTTCTCAACTGGTTTTACAGGTTGAATCCCTAATACATCTACCATATATCTAGCAACTAACTTAGCAACATCTAAAATAGCATTAGAAGTTACAGTAGCACCTGAAACAACTGCTATGTCATCTAAAGTTTCTTGTTTTTCTAAGATTTCTGCTGCAAGTTCTGCTGCTACATCATTAGAAACAGGATAGCTTTCTGCTTTATCATTAATATCAACTGCAGTAATACCTTTACCACTTTCAATTGTATAAGTTGATTTTACTTTCCCTTCAAATCCAGTGCCATATGCTTCTACTGTATAAACATTACCAGCTTTTACTGAACTTGCAATATAAGTCTTTAATTGTTTAGTTGCAATTAAAGTTTCAATATCTTGATGCTTATCATCATAACCAGCTTCAGTAACTGAAACTACTTTATAATCACCATCAACTAAAACATTTAACACATCATCTCCATATGATAAAACATATTTATATCTTAAATCAGGTAGTGCAGTTAAATCTTGTTCACAACTTTCAAATTTAAAAGTTTTTGTTTCTACTGCCGCTAAACCTAACTCGTCTTTATATTTGTTGTAATGCTCTACTGCTAAAGTTACACCCGCATCAACTGCTCTAGATGTTACAGTTGAACCAGCAATGTAGTTTTCTTTACTTCCAACTTCAAAAACAAAGTCTTCTGTACTTCTACCAGCTACATTAAAATCATGAGTTGCTGCTTTAGATCCAAATCCTGGAGTTTCAGAAGAAACATCAAAAACGACCAATTTACCAATTACTCCAGTACCATAGATACTTAAGAAATAAACAACATCGCCACCATAACCTTTAGATTTTACTTCATAGACTACTTCATTATATTGGCCTTCTTCTTGACCAATTAAATAAATATTTTCAATACTAGCATTAGCACCAGCTAATGGATATTTTTCAAGTAAGCCTTCAGTTTCAAAACTAGTAAATGTGAAACTAGCTTCTAACTTTTCTCTTACTTCTCTTTCTTTACGTTCTTTAATAATTGGATAAGTCCAAGCATTTAAAGCAGCTAGAATTCCTCCAACTAAAAGTCCTAAAACAAGTAAAAAGATTGAATAATGTAATACATTCTTTAAAACACTATTTTTATTTTGGCTCATTTAAGACCTCCAAAACCTAAATTAAACAATGGATTGTTAATCATTAAAGCCTCAGCTGGAGCAAATTTACCAGTAGTAAATAATACAAAGGCGAAAATACCTAAAAATACTAAAGCAAATAACCCATAAACTAAAGCAACTTTCCATTTTCTTTGCTCTACTCTTAAAGGTGCTGCAATATTATCATAAATGAATACAAACATATTCATAAGTAAAATTGATGATGCAACGCCTTCAGGGAAATTAGATTTATATCTAAACATCACAGTTAATACTGCTAAACTAATTGCATATAATACTCTACCATTAGGAGTCTTAGGTGCGGTTACTGGTTCAGTTGCCATGAAAACAGCACCAAACATTAAACCACCAGTAAAGATACCATAAGCAGGATACCACAAATCAGCGGCGTGGCCATTAAATGCTCCTAAAATATAAGTTAAACCAAACACACCACCGATATAAATAAGTGGAATTTTCCAATCAATTACTTTATTAATAGCAAGATATACAAATGCTACTAAACACAATACTGAACTAGTCTCACCAATAGCACCCGGTACATCACCTAAAAAGAAATCTAAAATTGTTCCATAAGGCTTTACTAAAGCATCATATGAACCAAACATATCATTTTTGAAAGCAGCTAATGGAGTAGCACCACTTACAATTGATTCTACTTCCATTGGGTTTAAAGCACCACCGTTAGCAGCTATAACTCCACTAAATGCAGTTTGGATAAATAAATACCCAATTAAAGCAGGGTTAAAAATATTTTTCCCAAATCCACCAAATACTAATTTACCAATTACTGTTCCAAATAAACATCCTAAGATTAAAACCCAAACAGGTGTATATAAAGGAACAATAACAGCAATTAGTAATCCAGGAATCATTGAATATGATCCCAAAGCATCACTTACGGGCGATTTACTTTTCTTAACTAAGGCAAAGTAAATTAACTCTGCTAGAAAACTAGTTAGACCGCCAATTATTACCAATATTAATGGCTTCAACATCGCCATAAAATCAGCGAAAGTTCTTTCTCCTATTGTATAGATATAAGGTAACACTCCATTCTTGGCAAATCCAAAAACAACAATTGGAATTAAAGCAATCATGAAATGAATCATAATATCTTTTGTAAAGAAATTAGAATCTGCTTTTCTAATTATAGGAGCTTTACTTGTTGAAAATCTTCTTTCTTTAACCATCTTATTTACCTCTAACAACTTTCTTAGCTTTACCAACAGCTTCAGTAAGTTCTATTCTTGAAGGACAAGTGTAAGAACATAAACCACATTCCATACATAAGTCAGCATG
>DUNF01000066.1 GCA_012839485.1 Acholeplasmataceae bacterium | reverse complement strand
GTTAATTAAATACTCTAAATAAGATGAAACAGCGGTAACGGTTAAATATTTAACTTCTTCCATCTTTAGTCTCCTTATAGATCTTATCTAAAAGTGCATTTACTAATCTTGATGAATCACCATGTTCTAGTTCAGTATATTCATGACATAAATCTAAAGCTGTTGCTATTACTACTTCTGGTTTCGCATCAGTATAAACAAGTTCATAAGTTGCTGAACGAACAATGCTTCTAGTAACATAATTTAGACGATTAAGTGAATAATTAGTAATATATTTATTTATTAAAAAATCTATTGAATCTAACTTTAAAAGAGTACCAATAATAATAGAATAAGCTAACTGTTCGTTGCATTTTTCTTTAATAAAATTAGCATCTAAATCTAAACTATTATTAATATCAGCGTTATAAAGATAGACCATAACCTTAATTCTTGCAATTTTATCTTCCATAATTATTAACTCCTCAATGTAGATATTTTACCATAAAACTAGTAATTTGGAAAGTGAAAAAAGTCTGTAATAACAGACTTTTTATACTACTTCTTGATAGTTATTTATCTTAGCAATTATGAATAAATAGTAGACCGCAAAACCAATTACATAATATGATAGTATATTAGGCCAAAACCAAGATACTATAAATACTACTATAATTGGAATTAATGATGTGATTGCGGCAATATTATAATACTCTTTGAATTTCTTCAACTGTCCTTGCTTTCTAAATAAAATCCAAATTAAGAAAACAATAACTAAAGGATAAATGAAAGTATAAACAAAACTCCAAAATGAAGATGCTGTTGCAGCATTTCTTGCATAACCTAAAACAACAATTCTTGCGATATAATCAAAGAATTGTTGAGAATTGTAACCTTCATAATCTTTATAACTATATAAATAATCATTATTCCAAAATCTTTTGCTTTGAAATTGATCAGCAATATCAATAACATCACCATTTTCATTAAGTGCTTTAAAATCAATTACATAATGAATAGCATCAGTATTTAAGACAATCGAAATATAATTTTCTAATTTTACATTCCCAGAATCGTCTTTCCAGCTATAAGATTCAGCTCTAAATTCTGGATATTTAGCTGGCATATCCTCTCTTTCTGCAAAATCACGATAAGGAACAATCTTTAATTTATCTTTTTCTGCTAATTCATGATCAGTAGTTTTATTAAATAAATCTACGTATAAATTAATATGGATCGTTTCAACATCATCTTTTTTGTATTGCATCTTGAAAACATGTCTTTCATCTTGGTCAAACTCACCATTTTCTTTAACTAAATCCCAAGTATTAGAATCTTCATTTTTCTTAACTAATAGTTTTAAATCATAAAAATCTTCTAAAACTTCATTTAAATTACCTTTTTTACCAATAACTACATTATTCTCATCAACTTCGTTGTCACTAATAGGTGCTTTAGTTAAGTATTGTAAGGCTAAAACATTGTTTGATTCAATCCAAGAATAGTTGCTATGTTCATAGTTATAATTAACAGGTACTACTGTTACAACTGATGCCGCTACAAAAATTAACACAGCAATTAAAACAGACATATATTTATATCTTGCCATTTTAATTGGTATTACTAATGATTTAAAAAAATCCAAAACTTTTTCTTTCATAAAAATCTCCTATCACATATTTAGTTATTTTACCATATTTCTTATCAAAATGCAATTTAATTGTATTTCAAATAAGAACCAAAAGCATATAAAAGTACTTGATCATTTTCTGAAACAATTTTCTCAAGCCATAAACTTAAATTATAATATTTCTTTTCTTTCTTTAACTTCTTTATTAAACTCTTCAAAAACTTAAGATACAAAGGATGAGTATAATCATTATATAAGTTATAGTTTTTATCTTTGTGTTTACGTAAATCACGTTTTAAACGATTTAATTCAGGATTGCCATCAAAAACTAAAGACTGTTTTCTCGCCTGACTATTTACTTGCCTTTCTAGTTCATATAATGACTCATAAAGTTTCTTTATTTCTAAAAAAATTAAATTCTTTACATAATCATTTTCTTCTAAAGAAAACATATATTCAATATTGCTTATACGCCATAAAATACGATCATTTTCGTTATCTATTTCCATAAGTTTTTGATAGTTTTCTTTAATTTTACCTAAACTTATCTTATCTTTTACTTCATTTGAATAGTTATTAAACAAAGCAATAGCTAAATCTAACAAATTTACAGTATCAATTTTCAACTTTAAATCAAGAAATCTTGAAGTTGATTGCAAGTTAGTAATAGATTCCTTTAAATAACTATTAATTACTTCAATCATATCAACTGTTTTTCTTTCAACATCATCACTATCATCAGTATAAATTGAATAGAAAATAGTTGATTCAGTCATTTTCTCAAAATCTAAAATACAAAAACCGATTGTATTATTGTCATAGTAACGGTATGTTGGGTGACCAACAACATCATTTCTAATTCTTTTGATTTCTTTTAAAACTTTATTTTGGTTTAAGCCGATTAAAATTTTATTTAGACCTAAAGACCTACCAAGTGAATATAAAGCGTCTATCCCGGCAAATATCCCCTGTAATAAGCCAAATAAAAGTAATAACTGTTCTTGCTTCTTTCTTTCAACTTTATAACTAATTAAATATTCATCAATAATATAATAGATATTTTCTAAAGTGAAAACCGATGTTTGCGCCATTTTCTTATTAAATTTAGATTTAAACAGTTTTTCTTGATAAGCTGGATCATCTAGTTTTCTTTTTAAAACTTGAATCTTTTCAAAATTACTTTGAAGCAACTAATTCACTTCCCTTTTTAACTTTTTTTCTTCTTACAATTGTTTTTTCATAATCTGGATAAGCATAATTTGCAAGTAAAGTTAAGTCATTTTCTTTCGCATATTTTAAAACAAAGTCACGCTCTGTGCTAATAATATTATTATCAATGTTAATACCATCAAGTTTTATACTATAAAGATCACCAGCTTTCAATTGCTTGAAAGTTTCTAAATCTAAGAATATTCTTAATTTATATTGTTTTAAAAACTTAATTGCCTCTAAGATGTCTTGGTGATAATCATAGATAATTAAATTCATCTTTTCATAAATTTTACTATCTTCTAAAACAAATTCATTTTTGCCAATTAAATCAAGAATTGTTTTAATATTTAGTTTTAAGAAAAAATCACCTTTTTTCTTTTCAATTTCTTGCATGACTTTATTAAATAATCGTCCTTCAAAATCAATTAAATCATTAATCGGTAAATAACTTAAAGGGTTTATAGCTTGAGGCATACCCTTTAAGTTAAAAAATGCTTCATATTTATCTTTTTTAGTAAAGTTTAAATATAAAATTTCTAAATCTTCATCTTCAATTTTTTGAAAAGCATCTTTGATTGCTTTTTGTTCTAAGTATGAGGCCCTTAAAGTGCGGTCAAACATTACTATTTCATCTATTTCCTTTAATGCTAAGTTTAGAGCATCAAAACATTCTAAAACAGGCATATTGTCACGTGGATAACGGATATAAGCCGTCTTTAACTTTAAATTAATTTTTCTACTTTGATATGCTATTCCTAAGCTTAGATTTTTGAAAACATCTTTGATTTCTTTTTCAATACTTCTTTGATTAGTTTGTTTTGTAAAGACAAACAAATCAAAATTGTCTAAAAGATAAACATTTTTCGGATAAAGTTCATCTAACTTTTTATGCATTTCTTCAACTAAATAATTATGTAAATCTTGTTGGTAAGTAAACTTATCTAAGTTAGTAATTCTAAAAGCAATTACTGTAAACTTATATTCTAAATCTTTTAACTTATCTTCTTCTAATTTTAATCGATTTTGGAAATCAGTTTGATTATTTACTGTTGTTTTAAAATCAGCAACTTTTAATTTACTAGCTTCTTCTAACTTCGTTATCGTCCCTACAAACGTAACAAGTTTACCTTCACTTGAAATATAAGGTTTTAAGTTTTCTTTTACTAAATATTCTTGATCTTGAATTTGCAAACTATAAATGATTTCACAATCTTCTATTTTATGAATATTTTTATTAGCAATTTCATAATCTTGTAAGTGTTTAGGGCTAATTAATTTTTTATATTCTGATCTTGCAAGAATAGGACTATGGACGTTTAAAAACTTTTGTAAAGCTTCATTAATAATCATTTGATCTTTCGCAAGATCTAAATAAAACATCCCTTCTTGTAATGACTCAATTGCCAAATTTAAAACATTAGATTGAAATTCTTCATTTTCTTTTTGGAAATAAGCTGTTAAGTAATATGTAAGTAGCGATGCCCCTAACTTTAATAACATAATATTTTCATTTTCCATCATTTTTGAAGATGAATCTTTAAAGATAACACTAGCAAATAAGTCATCATGGAAATATAAAGGTACAGCTACCAAGCCTGATATTTTCATAGCTCCGTATGTAGGCCCCTGAATAATTGTTTCATAACTAGCAATTTCAATATCAGAGGCAATAATTGTTTGATTTTCCACCATCATCTTTTCTAAAATGGTATGTTCTAAATCAGAATATGCTAACCATCTTTCATATAGTCTTTCTTTTTTGTAATTGTAGCTTTTAATACGGTCTTTATTTCTTAAGAAATCAGGAAGCTTAT
>DUNF01000004.1 GCA_012839485.1 Acholeplasmataceae bacterium | reverse complement strand
TAACAGGACTTGCTGCTGGAAAAGCAAATGTTATTGCAGCTTCAGTAGATGATCCAGAAGTTAAAGGAATGCTAGAAGTTACTGTAATCGATGTAGGCGAAAATCTAAACGTATTAATTAAAGCTGACATTGTGGATGATGGTGGAACTACAGAATATGATGGAGTTACATACTATAATGGTATCAACGCACTTCCTGACTTAACAGATGTTGCGCCATTATTAAGAGATGGTTCAAAGATCTTTGTTTTAGCAGGAGAATATGCAAGTAACCCAATTACTATTACAGCTAAAAACGTTTCTTTAATTGGACCAAATGCTGGTATTAGTGCAGTAGATGGTGTAAGAGTACCAGAAGCTACAATTAGTGGAAAGATTACATTAGATGGAGCTGACAATTTCACAATTGATGGTTTCCATTTAGTTGAGAAATCACCTATTAGATCAACATCTGGTTTAAGAACACTATCAATTAAGAATAACTATTTTGAAAGAGTAGCAGCTGAAGGCGGCGGAGCTGAAGGTGTTATTTACTTAAAAGCTGATACTGATGAAATCCAATATCACGATGTATTATTACAAGGAAATAAAATTGAAGAATCATCAACTGGTGGTCCTGGATTTAGAGGAATTAGAGCTCATAACGTTTATAATTTACAAATATTAGACAATCATTTCATTGGTTTCTTTGAACCAATTAGATTTGAAAGTACAGGTCAAAAAGGTACTTGGAAAGCAGATCGTACAAATGCTGGTACTGGTATTGGTTTAGGCGGTGAAGTATTAATCCAAGGTAACTTAACTGAAAATGTTGGTGAATATCCATTCTTCTTTGGTAAAGTTACTGCAGATAAATTTGATATTTTACATAATACAATTAAATTAAATGATCAAAGTCCATACTCATATGGTACAATGATGTTTACTAATATCCAAAAAGGTGAAGAAGGAGTACAAAGAGTTTACAATATTAAATATAATGACTTTATGTTCTCTGGAGATTGGCACGGACTAAGAATTGATGCTTCTGAGTGTCTAAAAGATAATCTAATTATTAATGTAGAGTGGAATAAATGGTTAACTGAACATAACTTCTATCCAAGCACTACTGATGAAGATGGTTTAGGAAACTTCCATGAAGACTATGTAATTAGTAGATTCTATGATGGTGTAAACCCAACTGCTGATCAATATCCAATTTGGGTAGCAAATAACTTCTATCAATCAAAACCAGAAGATTATATGTATACTAATGTAAGAAGAGATGTTGATGCATACTTCTTAAATGAAGCTGAATTTGATTACTATAGAGGAGTTCAATTAGGCGCAGCTGAAGAATTTAAAGTATACTATGATGCTAATGAACTTTATGAAGGCGAAACACTTCAATTAAGAGCAACTAAAGATGGTGTTGCTTATGCTTCATCAGCTGCTGCTGTTGCAACTGTTGATGCTGCAGGTTTAGTAACTGCTGTAGCTGCAGGCGATGTTAATATTACTGCAACTTTAGGCACAGATGAAGTAGTTGTTGCATTAAAAGTTCTATCATTAGTTGAATGGGACAAAACTATTGGTTTAGTACTTCCAACTCTTGCAGGTGAAAAAGGTGATCCTGTAGGATTTAATACGAAAACTTATCATGTAGGATATAACGCGTTTAAATCATTAAAAGAAATGATGGATAATGCTCAAGAAAACCAAGTTATTAATGTTCAAAATATTAGAAGTGAAGAAGTTGTTGAAATTAAAACAAATGGAGTTACTTTAAATGGTATAAATTATAATAGAAATCCTAACGATCCAGCAGATCGCTTTGAATTCTCATTTGCAGCTACAGATAATTCACAAATTAAGGAACAAATTCATGTATTAGCTGATAATGTTACAATTAAAGGATTCTCATTTGGTGGTGCTGCAAGAGTTCAATTCTTCAAACAACAAGAAAACTTTGTATTTGAGAATAACTATGTAGAAAACCCAGTTTATACTAAACCTGAAAAATTATATAAAGAAACTTGGTTTGGAACAAATGAAAATGCAGAAGAAAACTCAGGCGTAGGATTTATCCATGGTGGTGGAAATGCAGTTGACCATAAGATGATTAACTTTTCAATCAAAAATAACTACTTCAAGAATATTGCTGATACTGTTGTATATTTATGTATGCCAGTAGGATTAGAATTCCATAATAATGAATTAGATACTTATGATGGTGTTGGTCTATGGCTTGACTGGGGTAGTCTATATGGAACATTCAATATTAAAGGTAATACTTTCAAGAATGGTGAATTGTTCGGATTCTATTGTCGTGGATATGGTTCAGCACCTGGAAGTACAATTAATATTGAAAACAACGTATTTGACAATGTTGGTAATAATGGTAAAGGATATACATTTGATCCAGCACTTACTAGAGTAAGTCCATCAGCTATTGCTGTTAGAAACTATAAGGAAAGTGGAGATGCTACATTCAAGATCCAAGGTAATGATTTCTTAGGTTGTGCTATGGCACTTTCAATGAGAAATAACTATGCATCTACTATTACATTTACTTATTCTTCAGAAGTTAAATACAATGCATTTATCAATACTGCAGCTCCTGAGTTCTATCAAAGAACAAGATATGCTGCAGACACTGAAGCAACAAATCCTAATGACACATTATTTGATTACAACTTCTTTGGATCATCTGAAACTGTGAAAGTAGAACCAACTGCTGCACAATTACAAGGTGCTAAAGACGGAAGCAATGCAAATAATTTTGATACATATGCTGCTTTAGTAGCCGCAAGGCCATAAACTAAAACAGAAACTAAAGGCTAGGGTAACCTAGCCTTTTTTAATTTGTTAGCAATTTATGTGTGTTATGTTAAAACAAGTGTGATATAATACTAGTGTAATCATTTGTGTTGGTAAATAAAAAACAAGGAGGATAACTATTAAACAGAGCCAACACTAATTTGTTTAATAGTAAATAAAAGATGAGAAAATTTGGAAAAATTTTAGTAGCTCTT
>DUNF01000065.1 GCA_012839485.1 Acholeplasmataceae bacterium | reverse complement strand
GGAGTTTGTATACACAAATCAGCTACTTAAAAAAAGAAAAAAGGAGAAAGCAACGATGCTTAAAAACAAGAAAATTTTTGCTCTTATCGGCGTAATTTTAATTATGCTGTTTATGCTAGTAGGTTGTAGCTGTGGTTGTGATGATAAAACCGTTAAACTTGACCTACCAGAAGGAGTGTCTCTTGTTGATGAAGAGTTAGATGCGGATAAATTAAATATTAATAGTGATGTTGAATTTTTAATTACTGCACCTGAAGGTAAAGAACTAGATAAACTTTTTATTAACAATGAGGACAAAACGTCTATTGTAAGCAATAATAAGTTTACAATTTAGATTACAAAAGATTTGGAAATTAGGGTTACCTTTAAAGAGGAAACTCCGCCAGATCCGGAAAAATATGATGTAACGTTGGGTGAAGGTTTAAGTTCACTAGATTCGCTTACTAATTTGGAAGCGGGAACTAAAGTAAATATTACAATTACAGTTCCAGAAGATAAAGAAGTAGATCAGTTTAAAGTGGATGGTGCTGTTATTGATTTAGCTGGTGCTTTAACATATGAATTAACAGTATCTAAAAATCACAATGTAACTGTTAGTTTTAAAGACATAACTCCACCAGAGCCTGATAAATATATTGTTACACTTGGACCAAACTTAAATTCAGGAGATCCTTTAACTAATTTATTAGCAGGAGATAAAGTAAATATTACAATTACAATTCCAGAGCATAAAGAATTATATGAGTTTAAAGTAAATGGAACTCCAATTCATTTAGGTGGACTTCTAACATATGAATTAACAGTATCAGGAAATCATAATGTAACTGTTAGTTTTAAAGACAAACTATATACAGTAACACTAGGACCTAACTTAAATTCGGGAGATTCGTTGACTAATTTATTAGCAGGATCTAAAGTAAATATTACAATTACTGTTCCTACTGGACAAGAAGTGGATGTGTTTCAAGTAGATGGAACTCTAATTGACTTAGGTGGACTTCTAACATATGAATTAACGGTATCAGGAAATCATAATGTAACTGTTAGTTTTAAGCCAATTACATATACTTTAAATTATTCTATTAATGATGGACTATTTACTTTCCAACAACAATATGCATATAATGAACAAGTATCAGATGATTATGTTGCGAGTGAAGTAGGTAATCAAGCTTGGTATTATAATGGTGCTCTAGTAACATTCCCATTTGATTATTCTTATACGGAGAATATTACTTTAACTGCTACAGTAGCACCACTTGCTGAATCAAAATTTGAATATGAAAGTATCACTAGTACTTCAGTTAGAATTACTAAGATTAATAATACAGCAGACGATAAAGTTGTAATTATTCCAGAAACAATTGCTGGTAAAATGTAGTTAGTACTATTGATGCTTATTCTTTCACATCATTATTTGATGTAAAACAAATAGTTAAATATGCTAAATTACCTGATACTATGACTATACTGGGAGTACAAGCATTTTACGAGGAAAATCAACTTAAGGCTATTATTTTATCAAACCAACTTAAAATTATTGGAGAATCTGCCTTTAGTGGAACAAAGCTAAAAGAAATTACTATCCCTAAGTCGGTTACGACTATTGAAAATCGGGTTTTTCTAAATTCTTCAAATTTGGAAAATATTGTTTTTGAAGTAGGAAGTAACTTATCTTCTTTAGGATATGCTATAATTGCAGGTACTGCAATTACATCATTTAAATTGGTTAATGATGTAAATATTATAGATATTGGAGCTTTCGTTGGTGCTGATAAACTTGTAAATATTGAAATTATAGAGGGAAGTTTGTTGTACTCATTAGGAACTGATGGAGTGTTATTTTCAAAAGATGGAAAAACATTAGTTGCTTATCCTAATGGTAAAACCGATACATCATATATTGTTCCAAATACTGTGGAAACTATTGCCAGTGTTGTGTTTGGATATGCCCGTTTAGCATCAGTAACACTTCCAGCAAGTCTTAAAGAGATTAAAGCTTATGCATTTGTAAATTCACATAGTTTGCAAGATATAATTATTCCTGATGAAAGCAATTTAGAAATCATAGGTGAGTTTGCATTCTGTGATACTGGCATTACAGAATTTAAGATTACAAGCAAAGTACATACTATTGGTCAACAAGCATTTAGAAACACGCAATTACAATATATAGTTATTCCTTCAACCGTTACAACAATCGGCAGTCAGATATTATATGACACACCAAATGTAAAAGTTTATGTTGATGGGACTGGTCCAAAGCCAGGATGGGATGCTAACTGGTATGAAAGTGCAGAAGTAACTAATGTTTATTATTTACCTAATTGGGAATATGGACCAGATGGTAAACCACGTCCAAAATAATTAATATTTATTTTAAAGATTAATTATAAATTAACCCCTACTTATTATTTGGATAATAAGTGGGGGTTTTATTATTGATTTTTAAATTTAAGTATTACTTATTTTTTAATGTAATATTAAGAATTGTAGTATATAATATTTTAAAGTTTAGATAAGGAAAGAAGATTTACATTTCTTTACAAAGACTTTATAAAATGATATAATACCTAATGTTGCAGATATAGTTCAATGGTAGAATGTCAGCTTCCCAAGCTGAATATGCGAGTTCGATCCTCGTTATCTGCTCCATTACTTAAAATTAAAAGGAGATAAGAAATATGAGAAAATTTGTAATGTTTGTAGATTTAGGCTGTGATCTGCCGGTAAAATATATTGAAAAATATGATTTTAAGACTGTTGCCTTGACAGTAACTATTGAAGAAGAAGTAATTGCAGAATATTTTGATGAAGCTAAAAAAAGAAAAATGTGGGATGCAATTAGAGATAAAAAGAATTTGAAAACATCACTTGTAAACGTAAGTGAGTTTATCGAAGGCTTTAGTCCTTATTTAGAACAAGGATATGATATTTTCTATATGGCTATTTCTAGTGGATTATCAGGAACGTTTAATGCTGCTAGAATGGCTAAATTAGAGTTAGAAGATATGTATCCAGAAAGAACAATTAAAATTGTAGATTCGCTTTCTGGATCATTAGCTGAAGGTTTACTTGCTATCTATGCTAAAGAAATGTTAGATGAAGGTATGGACTGGGATTTAGTTGAAGAGAAGATGAATGAAATGGCTGTTCATATGCATCATTTCTTTGTGATTGATGATTTATGGTATATTAGAAGAGGGGGAAGACTTTCTGGTACTAAAGCATTTGTTGCGTCTTTATTAAAAGTTAAACCTGTTTGTACAGCTAATCTAAAAGGGGAAGTTACGGTTGTTGAACGCCATCGTGGAAGAAAGAAAGCTTTAGCAAGAATTATTGAGATTGTAAAAGAAAAGATAATAGATCCAATTAATCAAATCATTGGTATAGGCCATGGTGATGATGAAAAAGGAGCAAAAGAAACGAAAGATGCTCTTGAAAAAGAATTGGGAGTTAAAAATACTATTCTAACGTCTTTTGGTCCTATTATTGGTATTCATGGTGGACCTGGCAATATCGCTTTATTTTTCTTGGGTAAGAAAAGAGAAGAGTAATTACCTTTAGACAAGGAGAAAGTTATGGAGAAATTTGCTAAAATATATAATATAATTATCTCGATTTTATTTATTGCTGTTCTTGTTTTTTCGATAATTGATGTTAATGAAGTTGAATACAAAACTGAATTAAATAAAGATAATATCTATACTCATTTGGATAACTTAGAATCTAGACCAGTTATCGATAAAGAGGCGAAAGAAGCTGCTCGTGACTATATCGTAAATACAATTGAAGGTTATGGTTTTATCAATCAAAATATTTTAGATTATTCATATTTAATCCAAAAAACATCAAGTGAAAAAGTAGATAAAAACAGAGAAACTTTAGAAACAATAGTTGAAGGATTAGACCCTCAAAACAGTGTTGCCTATCATGACTTTGTTTTAGAAAACATTGTTGTTTATTTGCCTGCTAATGGTGCTGAAAGAACTGATGATGCGGTAATGTTTATGGCTCATTATGATTCTGTACCAATGGGACCGGGAATTGCTGATGATGGCTCAATGGTTGCGGTAATGTTAGAGGCTATTAGATATTATAAAATTAAGTTAGATACAAATGAAATAGTCATCAATAATGATTTAGTCTTTGTGTTTACTGATGGTGAAGAATATGGTTGTTTGGGATCCGCCAAATATGTAAAGGATTTTACAGGTTTTGATAATTTAGTTCAAAGAACTAAATTAGGGATTAACTTAGAATCTCGTGGTAGTAGTGGAACTGCTGTTATGTTTGAAACAAGCAAACAAAATAGTGAGTTGATTAAACTATATAAAGATTTAGACCAAACGTCTTTTGTTTCTTCAATTTCAAATATGGTTTACCAAATGATGAATAACTTTACAGATTTCACTTCATTTGCCGGCGAGATTAAAGGTTATAATGTTGCTAATATTGGTGGTGGTCACCATTACCATACAAACAATGATAGTAGAGATAATCTGCCTAAATCATATATTAGTCAAGCAGCTAACATAGTTACATCAACGGTTGAGGCTACTAAAGATTATAATTTAAATGAACTTTACTTAACAGATGATGATGTTGTTTATTTTAGTTATTTAAACTTAGGGACAGTTTCTTATTCCAAAGGTTTTGCTTATGTTTTGAATAGTTTACTTTTATTATTGTTTATTGCTTTGATTATTATTACGGTTTATCGTAAACAAACAAATTATAAAGATACAATTAAAAGTGTTGCTGTTATTATAGGTAGTTTATTCTTTGTAGCTTTGGTAGTGTTTGTTTTATATTATGTTAGTGCTTTTATTGCTGCTTTGTTTGGAACTGTTAACTTCCATAGGCTTTCTGATATTACATATAACAATAACCTAATTGCTATTTTATTAATTTTAATGGCTTCATTATTTGCAGCTGTAGCTGTAGCTAAGGGAGCGACATGGTTTAAGTTAGAAAGAAAGTCTTTAAGAAAAGGATTGACTTATGTAATTACATTTATTGCGATGTTAGTTAATATCTTTTTACCGATGGTTAGTTACTTGTTTGCTTATCTTGCAATGTTTTTGATTATTAGGGAGCTTTTCGAAGAAATGTTCCCTAAACTAGATTCGTTTAATATTCGCTTTAGTTTAACTATTCTAACATTAACTATTCCATTAGTAGTTCCGGTTATTTTCTTAGCTGTTTCTGCTCTTGGAATTAAGAGTGCTTATTTAGTTGCAGTTATTATTTCAATTTATGCTTTAGTATTTATTGTTTCCAACTTAGACAAATTCAAATATTTAGATACATTTTATTTTATGCATAGAAGAAGAAATAAGAGTTTAGTATTAGACAGGACTAGAGGAGTTTATTGCACGATTATGAAAGTCGTAATTGTGTTAGTAATTACCCTTGCAATTCCGGTACATTTATCTGATAATGTTAGTTCTAGTCAAAAATATGTAATGTATCCGTATGATGATGCAGTTGTTTATGTGAAGACTGATGAAGGCCTAAGAGCTGAAGTTAGAGATCTTGATGCTTATCAAAGTTTAAATAAAGAACTAGATGGATTTAGATATAAAGATGGTGTTTATAAAAAAGAACTAAACGATGAAGACTTTACTATCTTAGCTAATGTGAAACTTGTTGGTAATCAACTTCAAATAACTAAAAGTAGTGAAACTACATATGTAGAGATAATCGTTTCAAATAATAAAAATATAACAGGATATTTTTATGAAATTGATGGCACTACTTTTACAAGAAGATTTGAGGCAATTGAAGAACATTTTGTTTTGAGGTTTTCTGAAAGCACTGTAGTTACTTTTGAAATATTAGAAGAAGCTGCTTTAGATGCTAATCTAACAAGTTATGAACTTGCAGTTAATCACCAAGAGTTAATGACTTTTGAGGAAAAACAATTATTGGCTGGTAATGAATATGAAAATGCAAGATTTAACTTAATATATAAAAAGGAAATAAAATAGATGTATTAAATACATCTATTTTTATTTTACTTGAGCATTAAAGTTGCGAGAAGTTGTAAAAATTGTTATAATACTATTGAAAATGAATTCCATTAAGGAATAGAGGAGGTTTTAAATGGAAGAAAGATTAGAAAACAGATTACCATTAATTGGTGATAAGGCGCCTAGTTTCAAGGCTGCTACAACACAAGGGGAAATTAACTTTCCAGAAGATTACAAAGGAAAATGGGTTATTTTATTTTCGCATCCAGCTGACTTTACGCCTGTTTGTACAACAGAGTTTATTACTTTTGGCGCGATGATGGACGAATTTAAAAAACTTAATACAGAATTAGTTGGAGTTTCTATTGACTCACTTCATTCGCACATTGCATGGCTTCGTGCTGCAGGGCAAATCGAATGGAAAAACTATAAGAATGTAGAGATTAAGTTCCCATTAATTGATGATGTAAAGATGGAAGTGTCTAAAAAGTACGGAATGCTTCAACCAGGATTTTCTGATACACAAGCTGTAAGAGCGGTATTCGTTATTGATCCTAAAGGTATTGTAAGATTAATTATGTATTATCCTTCATCAACAGGAAGAAACTTTGATGAAATTAAGCGTGTAATTATTGCAATGCAAAAAGCTGAAAAAGAAGGTATTGCAACACCAGCTGACTGGAGACCGGGAGATGATGTAATTGTTCCGCCACCAGGAACATGTGGAGCTGCAAAAGAAAGATTACAAGATAAGGCAGAAGACATGTATTGTCTAGATTGGTATTTGTGTTTTAAAAAAGATAAGAAGTAATTTGTTTGAATAAACGCGATACTAAACAAAAACAAATTGTTTATGAGGCTCTTTTAGAACATAAAGATCATCCTACAAGTTTAGAGATTTATGAGGAACTTAAAAATAAGGGAGCAAGAATAGGAAAGACTACTGTTTATAGAATCCTTAATAATCTTGTTCAAGAAGATAAACTTAGGAGAATAAATACATTTGATAATGTATCTCATTACGATTATGTTTTAGATGATCATATCCATTTTGTTTGTGAGAAATGCAATAAGATTTATGATTTAAAAAACACAAATGACTTAAAAGATGCCTTAGAAGAAATGGATGTTAGTCATAACAACTTACTTATTTATGGTATTTGTTCTGACTGTAAAGGGGGATAAAAGAAAAGCTTGTTTTTAAAAACAAGCTTTTTTATATGCGAACAAAATAAAAACGTTTTCTTTCTAATAAATTAGCACTCTCCTCTTGACATTGCTAATTTATGTGATATAATAGAGATAGTAAAGGTGATTGAGCCTATTACTAGAAAGAAAGGGTGATATATTATGTTGAAATTAAGAAACAGAGGTTTACTAAGTAATGATTGGTTTGATGATTTTTTTGGTAGAAGTGAGACGCCAAGTGTTACAATGAAAACAGATATTAAGAAAGAAAATGGAAATTATTTATTTGAGGTAGAACTTCCAGGGGTTAAAAAGGAGAATTTAGAACTAACTTTACATGAAGGTTATTTGACTATTGAAGCTAAAGTTACTGAAACTAAGAACGAAGATACAGATAGTCATTACATTAGGAGAGAAAGATTCTATGGTTCGTATGCTCGTAGATTTTATGTTGGAGAGGGGATTACAGACAAGGAAATCAAAGCTGCATACGAAGATGGTATTTTAACTGTAACAGTTCCAGATGCGGAAGCTAAACCAGAAAATCAACCAAAACAAATTACAATTCATTAGTAAACAAAATTAGGAAGCTTAGGCTTCCTTTTTTATTTATTTAAGTGTTGATTTATGATAGAATACATATATGAGGTGATATAAATGAAAGTTGGATTTATTGGTGTTGGTGTAATGGGAAGTGCAATGCTTTTAAACTTAAAGAAAAAAGGATTTGAAGTATCTTATTATGCAAGAAATTATGAGAAAACAAAAGATAAGTTACAAGGAGTTAAATATTATCCGAGTATCAAAGATCTTACAATAGCTAATGATGTTATCATTACTATAGTTGGTTATCCTAGTGATGTAGAAGAAGTATATTATAAGGAAGGTAATATTATTGATAACTTAAGAAAAGGCAAAATAGTTATTGATATGACTACATCAAGTCCTAAGCTTGCTAAGAGAATTTATCAAGATGTAAAGAAAAAAGGTGGATTTTCTTTAGATGCTCCAGTAACTGGAGGAGATAAAGGAGCAATTGAAGGAACATTAGTTATCTTTGTAGGGGGAGATAAAAAGGCTTATGAAAAGTGTTTACCAGTATTTAAAGGAATGGGAACAACTATTCTTTATACAGGAGAAGCTGGTAGTGGTCAGCACAGTAAACTTGCAAATCAAATTTCGATTGCAGGAGCAATTTCAGGAATGGCAGAAACTATCTCGTATGCGAAAAAAGCAGGATTAGAGGTAGCACCACTAATTGAAGTTTGGTCTAAAGGTAGTGCAGGATCATGGCAAATGCAAAACTTAGGACCTAAAGCTTTAGTTAATGATTTTAGACCAGGATTTTATATTAAACACTTTATTAAAGATATGAACTTAGCTATTGATGAGGCTAAAGAAAATAATTTAGATCTAAAGATGTTAACTACAGTTAGGGATATGTTTGAAGAATTATCTAAATTAGGATATGATGAATGTGGAACGCAGGCTTTAATTGATTACTATAATAGAAAAAGTTAAGTTACTTGAATTTCAAGTAACTTTTTTTATAAATATGCTTGACATTTGTTTTAAAAAGGTATAGAATACTCTTGTTCGGTAATACGAACTTGGAGGCTTTATGAAGAAACACAATAAGAAATTATCAGACTTTAAGATTAATGAAACTGGTATTGTGACAGCAGTTTTAGGAAAGGGACAAATTAGACGAAGACTCTTAGATATGGGAATAACTAATGATGTTAAAATAAGCCTTATTAAAAAATCACCATTTGGAGATCCGTTAGAGGTGTTTTTAAGAGGTTATGTTTTAACTCTAAGAAAATCAGAAGCTAGTTTAGTAGAAATGAAGATGTTAGATGAGGAGGGTAATGATGCTTAATATAGGAATTGTTGGTAACCCTAATAGTGGTAAAACAACACTATTTAATAATATTACAGGATCAACTGCTCATGTAGGTAACTGGCCTGGTGTAACAGTTGATAAAAAAGAGGGTATTTATAAAAGAGGTAAAGAAAAAATCCTAGTAACAGATTTACCAGGAAACTATTCTTTATCACCTTATACTGATGAAGAAGTAATAACAAGAAACTTTATTCTTCATAGTAAACCAGATTGTATTATTAATATCGTAGATGTTACTAATTTAGAAAGAAATTTATATCTTACAACGCAAATTATGGAACTTGGTGTACCTATGGTTTTAGCTGTTAATATGATGGATTTAGCTGAAAGGGAAAACATTAAAATTTCAGTTTCTAATTTAGAAAAAGCTTTGGGAATTAGGGCAGTGGAAATTTGTGCTTTAAAGGGGAGCGGGACTAAAGAATTAATGGAAGTTGCAATTGAAGAAGCAGGTAAGAAAAGAGAACCTAAGTCTTTACTTAAATTAACTAAACTAAAAGGGCTAATTGATTTAGTAGAATCTAGGTTAGAAGAAATAGGGATTTCTTCTCCGTTGTTTCATGCAATCAAGTTAATTGAAGGTGACGAAATTGAGGTAAAAGATCATCCTAAATTATATGAAGAAATTCAAGAAATTAGTAAGGAATATCAATCTGAAGCGTTTATTGATGATAATGAAGGAATGATAGCTGATGCAAGATACCAAGCTATTGAAAAGATAAGTAAAGATATCTTTATTCAAAAGAAAGAAAAGTTAGACATTATTAAACAAAGTAGTAAAAGAGATAAAATCTTTACTCATAAAATTTTTGGAATTCCAATTTTCTTAATTATTATGTTTTTAGTATTCCATGTAACTTTCTCAGAGAACTTTTTGTTTTTAGGTGGATTATTTGGGGATGATTTTGTTACTCTAAGTGGAACTAGTTTTGAAGGATTGTTTGGTGAAGGGGGAATTAATTCTCCCGGGGCAATGCTTCTAACCTTAATTGAAACCTTAGGGGAGTTATTTATGGGCTGGTTTGGAGGCGTTTTAGAAAACGCCGGTGCTGCAAGCTGGCTTGTAGGGTTTTTAGTTGATGGTGTATTTGCAGGTTTATTTGCAGTTCTATCGTTTTTACCTCAAATCCTAATTCTTTATTTCTTCTTGTCAATTTTAGAAGATACAGGATATATGGCAAGAATTGTTTTCTTACTTGATCGATTATTTAAGAAAATGGGTTTATCAGGAAGAGCATTAATTCCAATGGTTATGGGTTTTGGTTGTAGTATACCTGCAATTATGAATACAAGGACTTTAAATTCGCGTGAAGAAAAATTGGCTACAATTAGAGTTATTCCGTTTTTTAGTTGTGGGGCAAAACTGCCAATTCTAACAGCGATTGCTGGGGCAATTGTTATGCATTTTGGCATTGGAAATGCTGATTTAATTACTTTTGGAATGTATATTTTAGGAATAGTAACTGCATTTATTGCAATCGTCATTATGAGCAAGACTACTTTGAAAGGTATGGATTCTCCATTTATAATGGAACTTCCACCATATCGTTCAATTAAGTTTTCATCTTTAATGATTCACTTATGGGATAAGATGAAACATTTTATTAAAAAGGCATTCACTGTTATCCTTGCTTCTACAATCGTAATTTGGGCAATTAGTCATTTCTCATTTGGTTGGAGATTTTTAGAAGATTCGCAATTAAATGAAAGTATTTTAGGTAAATTTGGTCAGTTAGTTCAACCTTTATTTACACCGCTTGGTTTTGGGTCACAACTTAACCAATATGGATGGGTGTTTGCAGTTGCAATTGTAACTGGTTTGATTGCTAAAGAAAATGTAGTTGCTACATTTGGAACTTTAGCAGCTGCAATTATTGCTGGTTTTAGTGGAGATGAGGAAGGGGTATCTTCTGTAATTCAAATAATTGGAGCTACAGGAATTACTGTTCCAGCACTTATATCGTTTATTGCTTTTAATATGCTTACGATTCCATGTTTTGCAGCTGTGGCATCAGCTAAGGGTGAACTTACAAGGAAAGATTTTAATTGGACAATTCTCTTTTGGTTTGTGACTAGCTATTTAGTAAGTACAATTGTTTATGTAGTTGGTACTTGGTGGTGGGCAATATTTATTGTTTTAGCAATCTTAGCAGCTGTAATAGCGATAATAGAAATAAACTACCGAAAGTATAAGAAAAATAAGGTGGTAATGGCTGCATGAGAGTAATTGAAATTTTAGTAATTACGATTGCTATTGTCTTTGTAGCTTTAGTTGTTATTAATTCGTTTAGAAAAAAGAAAAAAGGAGAATGTACTAGTTGTTCTGACTGTACTAAAGAATGTGCTTTA
Source organism: Acholeplasmataceae bacterium (assembly GCA_012839485.1). GTDB lineage: Bacteria > Bacillota_I > Bacilli_A > ML615J-28 > CAG-698 > DUNF01. The sequence goes on along the minus strand of DUNF01000065.1, from coordinate 1,587 downwards.
AAAGAGATAAACTTAGATGAAATGAAAGAACAACTAAGAAAAGGTATTTATGAGTAAAAGAATTTTTGAAGCAGGGGAAATGTATTTAGAAACATTATATATTTTAAAAGAGGAGTTAGAAGATGTTAGATCAGTTGATATTGTAAACTATACAGGGAAAGCTAAATCTTCTGTCTCACAAGCTTTGAATACTTTAAAAGATGATGGTTTTATTACTATCGATGATAATGGATTTTTAAATTTTACTGAGAAAGGTGAAAAACTTGCTTATAAAATTTATGATCGACACATTACTCTTACAGAAGTTTTTATTAGTTTAGGCGTAAGTAAAGAACAAGCTGAAGAAGATGCTTGTAAGTTTGAACACGATATTTCTGAAGAAACTTTTCAGGCTATTAAAAAACATTTAGAAAAGAACAAAAAATAACTTTTTCCTTAAATCTGTGGTATAATAGATATATCAAAGAAGAAAGGAAAAAGAAATGAGAAAATTTTTTAGTGATTTCAAACAATTTATTCAACGTGGAAATATTGTTGATATGGCTGTCGGTGTAATCATTGGTGGTGCTTTTGGAAAAATCGTTAGTAGCTTTGTTAGTGATATTTTAATGCCAGTTATTAGTTTAGCTTTTGGTGGTGGAGATATATCAGATAGAGCTATCGCTTTAAGAGGAACATATGAATGGGATGCAGCAGCTAATGCTTTTATAGCATCTGAAGGTGCTATTCTATTTAGATGGGGAAGTTTTGCTCAAGCTGTTATTAACTTTTTAATTATTGCTTTTGTTTTGTTTTTAATTATTAAAGCATTAATGGCCTTAAAGCAAGGTCAAGATAAAGGTAAAGAAAAAGCACTTAAGAGAGCACAAAAGAAAAAGGCTGCTGGTAAAGATCTTCGTCATTATGAAGAAGAATTATTAGCAGAAGAAGAAGCAAGATTAGAAGCTTTAGCAAATCCTGCTCCTGTTCCACCAACAACAAACGAATTATTAGCTGATATAAAGAAACTATTAGAAGAACAGGCAGCTAAAAAATAATTTATTAAATAAGTTTTTAAGATTATTCTTAAAAACTTTTTTTATTTTCCTACTTATGGTATAATATATGATAAGAGGTGTTAGTTATGAACTATACAATGATGACAGATTTTTATGAACTAACGATGGCTAATGGTTATTTTTTATCAGGGAAAAAAGATGAAATTGTTTATTTTGATTTATATTATCGTGATGTTCCTGATAATGGTGGCTTTGCAATTTTCGCTGGTTTAAAAGATATTGTAGAGTATATTCAAAATCTAAAATTTACGGAAGAAGATATTAACTTTTTAAGATCTAAAAATATTTTTTCTGAAGAGTTTTTGAAATATTTAAAAGATTTTAAATTTAGTGGTGATATTTATGCTATGCCAGAAGGATCAGTATTTTTCCCTAGTGAACCAGTAATGACAGTAAGAGCAAAAGCAATTGAGGCACAATTAATTGAGACTTATGTTTTAGCTGTTTTTAATCACCAATCACTAATAGCTACAAAAGCTAATCGTGTTGTAAGAGCAGCTAAAGGAAGAGTAGTTGCAGAATTTGGTGC
>DUNF01000064.1 GCA_012839485.1 Acholeplasmataceae bacterium | reverse complement strand
TTAACACTTTAATTATATTATGAGTATTATATCATTTTTATCTTAAGTATTCATTAAAAAACTGTAAAAAGTTATAGTTTTAACTTCTAACAGTTTTATTTTAATTAGTTAATTTATGCCTTTTTTATTTCATCTTGGCAAGTTCAACTGCTATTTTAGCAGCTAAAGTAGCATTATTATAAACTAATGCTAAATTTGCTTCTAAACTTTTATTACCTGTTAATTCTTTTATTTTAGCAAGTAAATACGGTGTAGTTTCTTTACCTTTAATATTTTGTTCTTTCGCTTCTTCAATTGCTTTTTCAATAGTTTTACTAATTAATTTAGGATCCAGACTATATTCTTCTGGAATTGGATTAGCTACAACTATTCCCCCATAAGTAACACGCCATTTACTATCAATTACTTTCGCAATTTCTTTTGAACTATCTAATCTATAAGTTACATCAAATTCACTACTACTTGTAAAGAAAGCTGGTAATTTATCTGTTTTATAACCAATAACTTCAACTCCCTTAGTTTCTAAGTATTCTAAAGTTAAACCTAAATCTAAAATTGATTTAGCTCCAGCACATACAACTGCTACATTAAGATTAGCAAGTTCTTCTAAATCTCGAGAAATATCAAAAGTGGTATTGGCCTCACGATGCACTCCGCCTATTCCACCAGTTGCAAATACTTCTATTCCTACCATATCTGCTATAATCATCGTTCCAGAAACAGTAGTTGCACCAGTTAAACCTTGAGAAATACAATAACCAAAATCTCTTTTGCTTACTTTTAAAACTCCTTCACTTCTAGCTAAATGCAATAATTCATCTTCTTCTAGTCCAACTTTAATAACACCATTAATAATAGCGATTGTTGCTGGTACTGCTCCTTCTTTTCTAATCAAATCTTCTACTTTTTTTGCCATTTCATAATTTTCAGGATATGGCATACCGTGAGAAATAATAGTAGACTCTAAAGCTACAACTGCGCTACCTTCTTCTAAAGCTTCTAAAACTTCCTTTTTAATGTCTATTTTCATATTTTTTTACCACGCTTTCTAATAAATTTATATTTAGTTTTTTATTATTTGATTCTTTTGCTTGTAAAGTAATACTAGCTAAAGCATTACCATATTTTAATTCATCTAATCCTTTTGCTTTCGCATAAATAACACCTGAGTAAAAAGCATCACCTGCTCCGGTTGTTGTAAGGACATCAGTTTTTAATGCAGGTAAATGATAGATTTTATTTTCCTTCATTAAATAACTTCCTCTACTTCCATCAGTTAAATAAACCTCTTTTACTCCTTGGTTTTTAATATTAATTAAAATGTCTTCAATAGCATTGCTTTCTAAATTATCAACTAGAGCTATAGCTTCCTTTTTGTTACATTTTATCGCTGTTAATTTGTTTAAAAAATCTTTAAATTTAGTAACTTTATTAACTGATATTGCCTCAGCATAGATTGGAATCTTTACATTATCACAAATATATTTAATAGCATCTTTAGATAAATTGCTATCAATAACTAATAAATCATAATTACCAAAATTAATGTTTTCTTTCATAAAATCAATATCTAGTTCATCGATAGCTTTCATATCATTAATACCAAGTTCTAAATCTTTATTGTTATTAAATATTGCTAAGTATTTAGGCGTATTAAGTTGTGATCTTTTAACAATCAATTTTATTCCTAGTTCTTTTAAATATTCTTCCGCAATCTTTCCATAATAATCACTACCTATAACAGTAGCAAAACTAACATCTAAATTTAATCTACTTAAGTTCTCTACAATATTTTTCCCTACACCACCAATAGAAGTTTCAACACTACCTATATTAGAGTCAAAAGGAATAATTTTGTTTTTGGAAACGGCATTTATATCAATATTAGTACCACCAATTATTAATATCTTCATTATTACACCTCACACTATATTTTATCATTTATTTAATCAACTTTAAAGAAAAAGTTAATTTCAAATAAAAAGAATAATACAAAAAGTATTATTCTTATTTTAAATTATGAGTTTGGTTTCACAATGTCAATTAAACCATCGTATTCTTCTAAACTTGTTTCACCGTTTAAAACTCTTTCTTTCGTATGACTTAAAATTGTTGTCATATCTCTTTCGACAATATCTCCAACTTTTTCACTTGTAAAATCATCAGACATAACTATATTTCTAATTTCATCATTAAGAACCATAATTTCAAAAACACCAATACGACCAACATAACCAGTCCTATTACAAAACGGACAGCCAACTGCATCATATATTTTATGCTTTTTCTCAAGTCCTAACAATTCCATTTCAGCTTTAGTAGTCATTCTTGCTTTTTTACACTTAGGGCATAATTTACGCACTAATCTTTGAGAAATAGCTCCTAGTAATGAATCGGCAACTAAATACTTTGGTATACCCATATTAATTAATCTTGTAATAACTCCTGCAGCATCATTAGTGTGGATTGAAGATAACACAAGGTGACCAGTAATCGCTGCTCTTGTAGCTATTTGAGCCGTTTCTTCATCACGAATCTCACCTACCATTATAATATTAGGATCTTGACGAAGAATACTTCTTAAAGCAGTAGCAAAAGTCAATTGGGCTTTAGGGTTTACTTGAATTTGGTTAATACCCATAATTTCATTCTCCACAGGATCTTCTACAGTTATAATATTCGTATCAATTTTATTCAAATATCTTAAAAAAGTATAAAGAGTTGTAGATTTACCACTACCTGTTGGTCCAGTTAGTAAAATAATACCATGTGGTCTAGTAATCATTTCCATAATTAAACCTGTTTGTTTCTCAGAAAAGCCTAATTGAGAAATATTACCAGAGCGAAATAATCTATTATAAATACGAATAACTATTTTCTCTCCATGTAATGTTGGGATAGTGGAAACTCTAAAATCATATGCTTGATTATTAATTTCCATACCAATTTTTCCATCTTGAGGGATACGTCTTTCAGCAATATTTAAATCAGCCATGATTTTAAATCTTGCTAGTAAAGAAGGAAACATATGAGGAGATAATTCTTCTACTTTCATCAACTTTCCATCAATACGAAAACGCAAATAAATAGTTTTTTCAAAAGGCTCCAAGTGAATATCACTAGCTCCTCTATTAATTGCATCTTTTAAAATCGAATCACATAATTGAATAATTGGTGCATCAACAGGTACACCTTCTGGTGCTTCAGTAATATCTGTTGTTGGTTCTGCATAATTAGTAAGAACTATATCTTGTTGAATCTTGTTATTTGCATAGTTCAAAATGCGTTGCATTTGCGTTGGAGGGCTAATAATAAAATTTAATTTTCTTCCTCCATATACTAAAAACTCTCTAAACTCTTCAATTCTAAAAGGATTAGAGCAAAGAATAGTTAGAGTATCCCCATGTAAAAAGAAGGGCACTCCTTGATACTCAATCATTAAATCGCGGGGATAGTTCTTGACAAAATCAAGTTGGATCTCTGACAAATGACAATAACGATATTCATATCCTAAATATTTTGCAAGGTCTCTATAAATAGCCTCTTCGTCTAAAATTTCATTTTTCACAAGCTCTAAATATATTGGCGTACCAATAGCATTAGATTTCGTAAGCCATTCGTTTGCAAATTCTTTTTCTAATATTTTATTCTCTATTAAATATTTTGTAAATAAACTATTAAAAATCATAAGTTTTCATCTCCTTAAATGCTACCCATAAGCGATATAATAGGCACTAATACCGATAAGATTACAATAGCAACTATTCCACCTATTGATATAATCATTACTGGTTCTAACGAAGCAATAGCTTTAGAAATACTAGATTCCACTAATTCATCAAAATAAGAACTAGTAGCTACAAGAACATCTTCAATATTGCCAGTTTCTTCTCCAACATTAATCATTTCTGTAAGTATAGAAGGAAATAATTTAGTTGCCTCAATTGAAGGGGCAAGTCTTCTCCCACGCTTTACTTCTTCAATCGTAAAGTTAAATTTTCTACTAAAAACTTCATTACCCAACATCTTTTTTAAGTTTTCTAGACAATCAATCAAATTCATTCCACTGCCTAACAAGATAGCAAAAGCTTTTGCGAATCTTGAAGTGATTAAATTTCGTTGAACCTTACCTACTATTGGCAAACGGAACAACAAATAATCCCTAATATACTTTCCTTTTTTTGTTTTAAAGAAAAGTTTAATTGCAATAAATACAACTACTATAACAGGTATAATTATAAATATCTTGTTCTGAATAAAATGAGAAATACTCATCATAACTCTAGTAATTGTTGGCACTTCACCACCAAGCTCATTAATAGTTGACTCGAAACTTGGTAAAATAAACAACATTACAAATACCAATACTGCAAATACTAATACTAATAATACTGTTGGATAAACCATAGCAGACTTGGCTTTTTTCTTAATCTTACGATCATTTTCATAATAATCAGCCATACTTAATAATACATTATCAAGTGATCCACTAGCTTCACCTATTGCTACCATGTTTACAAAAAAGCTAGGAAAAACCTTAGGATGCTTTGCAAAAGCTTCAGATAATAATATTCCTGATTCTATATCAAAATATATTTTTTGTAAAACATTACGAAGTGGTTTAGAAAACCTTTGTGAACGCAAACTATTCATACAATCGCTAATTGGAATACCAGCATTAACCATTACCGCAAACTGACGAAGAAAATTAGTA
>DUNF01000063.1 GCA_012839485.1 Acholeplasmataceae bacterium | reverse complement strand
TTGGTGATCCAAACAATCCATTATTACTTTCAGTAAGATCATGTTTGTTTTTCTAAAATCTTTAGTGATTCTTTGATTTGTTCGATAATTTCTTTCGATAATTTTTGACTGTTCTCATAAAAGTATGAGCATGTTTCAGTAGTCACGATAAATCCTTCAGGGATTGGTAAACCTAATTTAGTCATTTGACCTAAGTTAGCACCTTTACCACCACAAAGGTTTCGCATAGTCATATCTACTTCATTAAACATATAAGTGTATCGTTGTTTTGACATATGTTACCTCCTTCAACAAATACTTTCTAACATTATAACACTAATTATTGAAAAATAAAAGCGTTTTTATAATTTTCTTTTAGAAACTAAAAAAGCAATGATTTTAGTCATCATCGCTTTTTTTACTTTCACTATAAAAATCCATAAAATTATATTTTTTATTGTTATATTCCCATTCTATCACACAATCTAAATTAACATTTAATGCTGTTTTAAAAATATGTTTTTCGATAACTGGGTTTGTTTTTTTAAGCTTTTTAATTAATTGTTTTACTTCTTCTCTTTTGCTATCTAAATCGCGAGATGCAATTCTACAACCACATTGCATTGTTTCAATTTCTGAATATTTCATATATGTAATGATATCTTTTTCCTTAATATAATACATTGGTCTTATAACTTCCATACCTTCAAAATTTTTTGACTTTAATTTTGGCATCATTGTTTTAAAACAACCTGCATATAAAATATTAAGCATTGTTGTTTCAATAACATCATTCATATGGTGACCTAAAGCTATCTTATTACAACCTAAATCTTGTGCCGCTTTGTATAAAAAGCCTCTTCTCATTCGCGCACATAAATAACATGGGTTTTCTTCTTGTTTTTCAGTAATCGCAAATATTTCTGACTTTTCAATTACAATAGGAATTCCTAATTTTTCTGCGTTTTCTTTCAATAATTTTAAATTAGCTTCATTATAACCGGGGTCCATCACTAAAAATACTAAATCAAATTGTTTCTTGCCGTGTTTATGCAACTCTTGAAAAAGTTTAGCTAAAGTAAAACCATCTTTCCCGCCAGAAATACAAACAGCTATTTTATCATTGTCTGCAATCATATCAAAATCATTAATGGCCTTTACAAAAGGTACATATAATTTAGTTCGATATCTTTTTATTAATGCTTTTTCAATTTCATATAATTCCATATCTATTTCTCCTATTAAATAAGGAATTGTTTCCAACTCCTTATTTTTCTTCTTTTAACGGTAGTATAAATGATAAACCAAAAGGAACAATAACTACACTACTTACAACTAAAGCAATTAAGCATTGCCACCAAATATACTTTTTGAACACAAGAGCTTTTAGCTGAGGTGCAATAATACTATCAAAAGAACTATTTAAACCTTCTTCAAAATTGTCTAAATTTCTTGTGCTTGCATCACTATTAATTGGTAAATTAATAGACTTGAATACTTGATCTACTATATTTGAAGAAGTGATTGTAATCTTTGCGTTAAAATTAACTGTAATGTTTTCTGTTTCTGCAAATCTTAATGCTGCGCGAAATTCACAAGCTTGAACTTGTTTTGTGTTAAGATCTGAACCCGTATCAGTAATTGCACCATTTACGTCAGCAAAAGAGTATTGTCTTTCTTCATCTGCAACACCACTATCTCTTTTATATGGGATAGTAAATTTTACACTTAATTCGATATCTTCAATATCTTCGATAACAGTTGGATCAACTTCAAACTCTTCTTTTATTTTGCCATATTGAACATCGTAAATATAGATTTGCGGTGAAACGATGTCATAATATTCAACGCCTTCATCAATCCTTTTCCATAAACCATCATAAACTACCATGTTAAATAACTTTTCATTTTTCTCATTATAAATAGTTTCTTCATAAATTGGAGTTGGATTATATTTTTGGCTTCTATATCCTACATATTTTTGAATTCTCTCGCGAGGAAACGTAGCCCCTTCCATTAGCACAACAAAAGCGTCGCTTCTTAAATCACTTGCGATTTGATCAGTAATTGTTTTATCTGCGTATTCAGAATTTGGGTTATATCTCTTATTAAAACCATAATCAGCTACAAATGCAGTGATAGCTAATGGTATTGCAATTGTAAGAATAATTATTATAGTATTTATGATTATTTTTTTTGTTTTTATACTTAATTTCTTTTGACTCATCTTGATTCCTCTTTTCGTTTTTATATTATAGCAATTTATTTTGTTTTTTTCAAGGTTTATTATTAAATTGACTTTAAAATAAAGATGAGTTAAAATAAAGTGTGGAGGGGTTGAGATGCGTAATTTTGAATTAAATATTTCTCGTTTTTTTAGGAGCATAAGTACCGAAACTTTAGATAAAATTGTTCAAATTTTAACGTTTATGGGTTCGCAAATGGTAATTATCGTCCTTGTTGCAATTATATATTTTGTTTTAGATAAAAAGGCTGGTGAAAAAATAATTTATATTGCCCTTACTTCTTATGGCGTTAACAATGCATTAAAAGGGGTATGTGCAGTTAAAAGGCCATTTCAAGTAGATCCAGATATTGAAGCAGCAGGAGTAGAAGATGCCACAGGCTATTCGTTTCCAAGTGGCCATTCACAAGGTGCTGCATCAGTTTATTTTTCAATAGCCAACCATTTTAAAAAAACTTGGCTTTGGATTGTTGCAATAGCGATTATTGTTATTGTTGGATTTACAAGGATTTGGCTTGGAGTTCACTTTTTATCTGATGTAGTTGTAGGAATTAGTTTAGGAATTGGAGTATCGCTACTTTGTGGCTTATTATATGATAATTTCCAACATTCGTTCAAATCAAAAATTATTTTGTTCGCAACTACTTTAGTAATTTTTGCTCCTTTCTTATATTTCTTTTATCGACCTAATGCTAATGATATGTTAGTTTATCGTGACTTTTATATTTCTTATGCAGCTTATTTAGGCTTTTTTGGTGCAGTTATTATTGAAAACAAACTTGTTAAATTTACTGATCTAACAACACTTGGAATGAAAATCCTAAGAGCTGCAATTGGTATTGTAATTATGATTGGGGTTTATCTTGGTTTAAAGTTTGCTTTCCCTGACGGATATTTGATATTAGATATGGTAAGATACTTCTTAGTTATCTTTATTGGTTTAGGTATCTATCCATTAATATTTAAAAACACTCGTTTGTTTAAATACATATATAAAGAAGTAGAATAAGAATAAATAAAAAACCGAAGCATCTAGCTTCGGTCTTTTTTTTATTATCTACTCAATCTAAGTTAATAACTTCTTTTTCTTTTTCTTCTTTTTCTTTAGCTTTTGGTTCTGCTTCCTTTTGTTTTAATTTTTCAACTTTGTCGGCAAAAAATTCACCTTTGCTATCTCCCGCAAGAACAATAATTCCTTGACCAGAAAAAGATAGAAGTAAACCTACAGCCACAAACACAAACGCTGCTGGAGCTTCACGAACAAGTGCAAAAATAAATAAAGCTAAACTTACTGCCGCTAAAGCAAATACTGCAATTGCTGTTAAAATTTTTCCTTTTACTTTGATACCATAATATACAATTCCTGCTACAGCTACAAGTAATGATAAAAAGAAAAACAAATAGATTACATTGTTAACATCCATATATGTATGAGCAAATAATGCAAGTGATACAAAAGATATGATAAAGTATAAAAACTTTTCTGTTGCTATCGCTAATGCTAATCCAAAGATTGCTCCCAACACACACACAAGACTCAAAATTCCCGGTATTCCACCACCAAAAATTGCTGATACAACCGCCACTATTAATCCTGATACTAAAATTCCTCCACCTATGATGCTAAGTAGATTCTTTTTTAAAACCGCTTCTGTTTTCATATACCCTCCTTATTTTTTTTGCTTATTTTCCTAAACAAAATTGCGAAAACATTTCATCAAGTAGCTCTTCGCTACTAACTTCTCCTAAAATTTCTCCTAGGTTTTGCCACGCACTACGCAAGTCTGTACTTGCAAGATCAATTGGCATTCCCGACTCTAAGGCCTTTAATCCTTCCTTTAACGATTGCAAAGCTTTTTTTAATTTTGTGATTGCTCTTATTGATGTAACATATTTAACTTCGCTATCATCAATTTGTTGGATGTCACATACCTTTTTGACTGCTTTTTCTAGTGTTTCGATATCTTTTTCATCAAAAGCACTAATAATTATATAATTATCAAATAAACTAAGATCTATTTTTTGTGGTAGATCTTTTTTATTAATAACCGTTAGAACGTGTTTGTCTTTAGTTAAATTAATTATCTTTAAATCATTACTATCTAACTTAGAAGAATAATCAAATACTAAAATAATCAACTCCGCCTTCTCTAAAACCTCTTGGGTTTTAAGAACTCCGATTTGTTCAATAATATCATCTGTTTGTCTAACACCTGCTGTATCAATTAAATTTAAAGTAAGTCCACCAATATTAACACTACCTTCTACGACGTCTCTAGTAGTTCCAGCAATATCGGTTACGATAGCTTTATTTTCTCTTAACAAAGCATTTAGAATACTGCTTTTTCCTACATTTGGTTTTCCAATAATAGCTGTAGTGATTCCTTCTTTAATTTTAATTGAATTTTCGCTTTTCGCAATAATAGTTTCTATTTCTTCAATATTTTCTTTAATATTGGGAATTAAATATTCCTTTGTTATTTGTTCTTCGTCTTCATATTCTGGATAATCGATATTTACTTCGATTTTTAAAATCAGCTCCAAAATTTTTGACCTGAATTCTTGAATAATTCTTTTGATATCTCCTCTTAAACCATAATTAGACATCTTTAATGTTTCTTTGTTTTTAGCATCAATAACATCCATTACAGCTTCGGCTTGAGTTAAATCAATCCTTCCATTTAAGAATGCTCGTTTAGTAAATTCGCCCGGTTCAGCAAGTCTAGCTCCTTTTACAATACAAAGTTCCAAAACTTTATTTGTTACAAAAACACCACCATGACAATTAATCTCTACAACGTCTTCTTTGGTATATGTTCTTGGCGCTTTAAAAATACTTACTAAAACCTCATCTAACATTTGATCGCCATCATATATATATCCATAATGAATAGTATGGCTCTTAACTTTAGTTAGGTCCTTTCCGCGAAATATTTTATTTGCAATATCGATTGCGCCTTTCCCGCTTAATCTAACAATAGAAATCGCGCTTCTTGTGTTAGCAGTAGAAATTGCACAAATAACATCATCATACATACGCATTCCCCTATTGTAATAATTATACAATACCTTAATTTTATTTTCAAGTTTTTTCGGATTTTGCTTTATTATTGCCGTTTATTGTGTTATAATTAGAGTATAGATAACTAAGGAGGTTATATGGAAAAATTTTTACAAGAAAAATACGAAGCATTTAAAAAGCTTGCGGCTGAACGTTTTTCATACGATAAGATTGATTTAGAGTTCATTACTGATCTTGTTTACAACTCACTAACTTTTGAAAGAAGAGCGGTTACTAGAGAAGATATCAAAAACATCTTGTCAGGTAACCATGCGAAATATGATGAAAAGTTAGTTACAACAGCAGAAAATCATCGTAAAGCATTTTTGTTTATGGTTGACTTAGCTAAAAAAGGCGAATCACTTACAGAATCAAAACTTAAAGATTGCCATTCAATTTTAATGGATGAACATGGTGGCTTATACAGAACTTTTAATATTTCTATTCAAGGTTCTCAACATACACCACCACCACATTATAAAATATATTCACGTATGGATGAATATTTTGAAGTTCTAAAAAGTGCTGATCTTCCAACAAATAAAATTGCTTATAGTCATTTACAACTTTCAAAAATCCATCCTTTCTTAGATGGAAATGGTAGATTAGCTCGTCTAGTATTAAACTATTACATGTTGGCTTCTGGACTTGCACCGATCATTATTCCTTCTGCAGATAAAGAAAATTATTTTCAATGTTTAGAGGATTACAAAGTTAAGAAAACAACACTTACTTTTATAAACTATTTAATTCAATTAGAAGAAGCTTCTTTTGAAAAATATTTTAAATAATAAAAAAACCACAATTTATGTGGTTTTTTTGTTTGCATTAATCGCGTGTTGGTTCGATAATTAGATGTCTATCTTTGCCTTCGCCTTCAGAATGTGTTGTAACTCCTTTTAGGTTTGCAACTTTGTCGTGAACTATTTTTCTTTCATAAGCATTTAAATTACTTAAAGCAATTGGTTTTTTAGTTTCTTTAACTCTTCTTGCATGTTGAGCTGCTAGACCTTCTAAATAATCAATTCTTTTTTGTTTGTATTCTGCTACGTCTACAATTACATTAATATCCATTGATTTAGTTGCATTATAAATAGCTGTTGATACTAAAATTTGTAAAGCAATTAGATAACGAGATCTTCTACCGATCAAATAACCATTATCGTCGCCCGCATTTATATTATAGTAAATAAGATTGTCTCTTACTTTCTTTTCAACTATACCTTTAATGTTGTTTGCTTTTAAAATTTCTTTTAAATATTCTTCGCCAATTTTAACTGGGTCTTGTTTCTCGCTAACTTCAACAACTATTTTAGTTTTAAATAAACCCTTTTTTTCAACTACTTCGATATTTACTTGATCTTTATCTAGACCTAATTCTTCTTTTACTAGTTCATAAGCTTCTTCAATGCTTTTAACTTCATATGTTTTCTTTTCCATCGTTTACTCCTTGTTGAATTTTTCCTTTAGTTTTGCTAATCGTTTTTCTGTTAACATATAGCTGATTTGCGCTTGGATCATTGTATAGATATTACCTACTAACCAATATAAACCTAAACCTGCTGGATTGTTTAAAACAAACACAACCATCATTACTGACATTGCAATAGCAAAAACGTTCATCATCATATTTTGAGATTTGTTTTGTTGATTTTGTTGAGGTCTGCGATATTCTGGTACGTCTGAATATACTTTCTTTTCTTGTAGTTTTTGTCTAATAATTATTAGTACTTGTGATAATACTTGAAGTACTCCGACTGCAATTGCTAATATCCAAATTTTAGTTGCCATTTCTGGCGCTGTTGTCCTACTTGCAAATAAATTTAATCCTAAAAAGTTGGATTTTAAAAAAGTAAAATCTAGTGGATATTCAGCTCCTAATGTGTCTGGTATTCTCCTTAATGCTTGGAAGAACCCTAAGAATAAAGGCATTTGAAGGAATGGCAATAAACATCCACCAATACCAATACCATACTTCTTGTATAGTTGCATCATTTCCATTTGTTTTCTTTGTTGAGATTCTTTGTCGTCTTTACCTGCATATTTTGCTTCTAGTTTTTCCATTTCTGGTGCCATAAGTTTTGTCTTTAAAGACATGTCGTTTGTTTTTGTATAGATTGGCCATGCCGCAGTTCTTACTAAAATAGTAGTAAAAATAATCGTAAGCCCATAATTGCCACCCATAACTTTACCAACAACCCACATTATAGCAGCCATTGGCCAAACAAATAGATCCCAAAAACTCTTAAAACCTACAATTGGATCTGGAGCAGGTACCCCGCCTTCTGTCGGTTGTCCCGAACAACCACACCCAGTTAGTATCAATGCTACAAATAAAACTAAAACAATAGCCCCTATCATCTTAACTGTTTTGTTGTTTAAGATTTTTCTCATTAATAGTCTCCTTTTGTGTTTTCATTTTTTTAATTAAATAATTAATATTTTCTTCTTTTTCTACATAACTTAATTCTTTGCTTTTGTCTTTAATTACAATTAACATCTTATAATTTTCAATTGTTTCTAAAAGCGGCCTAATAATTTCACGAACAACTCTTTTTTCATAATTTCTTTCAACTGCGTTGCCTACTTTTCTAGAAACAGACAAAGCTATAAGAGGGGTTTTTCTTTCTATATAATCATAGTAGATCACATAGTATTTATTACCAACGGATTGTTTTTTCTGCAGTAATTCTTTAATATCATGATTTTTCTTTAAACTATATTTACGATTCATTTTACACCTCTATCAATAAATAAAAAGACCACTTGCGTTAAAATGACAAAAGTGGTCGTAGAGTTTATTTATGCAGATAATTTTTTTCTGCCTTTACGTCTTCTGCTAGCTAAAACTCTTTGTCCTCCAACAGTTGACATACGAGCACGAAATCCATGTACCTTGCTTCGTTTTCTTTTATTAGGTTGATATGTTCTTTTTGACATAATTTCACCTCCCGTTTTTTAACCACGCCTCGTTATTATATACAAATTCTCGGCGATTGTCAATTATTTTCTAAAATTAATTTTTTACTCACTTTTTTTATTGATAAAAATCTGCAGGAAACGGCATTTCAAAAAGATAATAATTTGTTTCCTTACTTATCTTATCATAATATTTTACTTTAAAATATAAAGTCTTTGGATGAGTTACTTCGGTAATATATTCATTTTCTAATACATGAGCATTAATTACATCTTCTCCGTAGTAGTTTCCCTCAAAATGATATAAGCCTACTGTTGTGAAAATTTCGCCCTTATCAGTCTTTACAAACCCTTGGATATCAAATTCATAATTTTCAACTTTAGATCTAAAATCTAAGTTAAAATAATAATCTGTTTTCCCAGTTTTTTTCTTAGGAATAAAGTCTAATAAAAAGATATCTTTTACTGTTTCTAAATCAGTAATTTTCTCTTTTTTATCAAAAGTTAACATAGGTTCTGTAAATCTATAAACATACTCTTCTTTTGTTGTGCCGCCGTTTTCGTCTTCAACATCATCATAAAAATGGATGATAGAAGTAAATGTTTCTAAGTCTGCTCCTTTGCTGTTCGAAGCCATCACAAAACTATTAGTATGACTAAAGCTATCTAGAGTAGAAAAATAATAAGTTTTACCATCAACATAAGATACATTATAGCTTGCTTTAAATAGATCTACTTTTATTTCTGATGTTCCCCTTACATAGCCAGTAATATAATAACGATTAGTTAAAGGATTTCCTTCCACATTTTCTTCTTTAGCAAGTCTATTGCTTATTTTTATAAAGTTAAAATAGCCTTTTTCGTTTTCCACATGTTCTGCATAAGAGGTAGCAGTAACAATTTCTTTGTTTTGTGTAGCGAAATAACCAAGCACTACCGCCGCAACGGCATAAAGCATTAAGATTGCTAAAATTGTAAAGTTGTTTAATTTTTCTGGGAACTTAATTACTTTCATTCTTTTTTCTTCCTTCTCGTTCTTCTTTTTGCTTTTTCTTTAAGAATATAGTTACCTATAATTATATCACCATTTTCTTTTTCTGCAACAGTAGTATCTTCATTTAAATAAATAAATCCTGAGTTAGGAAAGTTCTCTGTACTTAAAGCAGAAAAAGGAAATAGCTTGTGTTTGCCATATTTAGTTAAGTTTAAAATGCAAATGACTTTTGTCTCTAAAACTATTTCGTTAATAACTTCTTTTTTTGAATATAATAATAAATTATTGTTTGGAGAAAAAGCATATAATTTAATTCCTTGACATTTAATTTTTTTTAATTTTGCTAATTGTTTATTTTTCTTATAAAATTTCTTTAATAGTTTTTCTTCCAATTTTTTACTAGCGGGTTTCCCAGTAATAGTATAATAAAGATCACCTATATAGTAATAACCTGATTCTAAGATTATTTCTTTCTTTTTTCTAAAACACATATGTATATTCTTCCTTATAATAGTAGATAGGCTTAAACCATAATTTTACTAAATCATTAATGGTTTTGCCTTCCCAAATTAAGTGAACGTATTCTGGTTTGTCGATAAATGGATTGCGATTCTTTTGTTCTTCGTAAATAATATCGTTTCTTTGAATTTCAAAATCATCAACTGGATCTTGACGATGCCATTCTAATAATATAGGTAATAAGCCCATCTTAGCTCCAGATAATTGATATGTTTCGCCAGTTAGTAATTCTGCTCCTGTTTCAACTAAACTTAATTCTTCATACATTACATCCATATAAAGCAGAATTCTGGCAACGTCACCCTTATGATCATCACCAGGAAACCAAGAGTTAGAAGTAACGGCGCAATAAGTTGTAGTTTCTGTAATTGGGTTTGTAAAATATGCGTTTCCTCTTGATGAATTGACACTTTGAACAATAGCTCTTAAATTGTGTAAATCACTAGCTTGGTTTCTAGTACTATTACCAATATTACTAGTTCCTGTTCCTAGGCGAGAAAAAGGCCAAACATGTTCTCTTGTCCAACTTTTACCATCCCAAGTTGCATTAATTTTTGCTCCACTATAAATTGTCCAAACTTTTGTAGGATCTTCTAGATCAGCATCTGCTCTACCTAAAATCTCTCTAGCATCTCCATATGATCGCGGTGTAAAACCATCTCTTAATATGCGATTAAGTTCTGTTTTTAAATCCGCTCCCTCCATACCATTAGCAGAAGCATAATAAGTTCCTTCAGCTTCTTCGACATACATATAAAATCCATCGCTTTCTGGCTCTTCCGTTTCGTCATCTATCTCAAGGAAAAAAACGGTAATTTTATACGTTTTAGATATCTTACCAGCAGTAATTGTAACTATTGTTTCCCCTTCTTTAAGAGCAGTCATTTTTCCATCTTGATCAACCACAAGAACTTCTGGGTTGCTTGATATAAAAATAACTTTATTATATGGGGCAGCAGTTTCAGGAACTATTTCATATACTATCATTTGACTAGAATTTTTATTTAAATTATATTTATCAATTCTAACTTTTATGTCTTTAACAATATGCGGGTTTCTGAAACACCCTACCAACAATAGGGAGATTAATAAAACTAAAACAGCTGAAATTATCCCTTTCAAAGATAAAGAAGATATCTTTTTAGTAATTTTTTTTACTTCTTTGACTTTATTTTCTCTTTTAGTCATGAGTTCACCTCTTTATTCATTATATCATTTTTTTGCTTTTTTTCCAATCCTTATAGTTAACATTTCAACATTGATAAATTGTTTATTCTTTTTTAAAAAGTTTTCCTTACTTTTTGCACTGTGGAAAAGTAGATAAAAAATTATTTAATTTTTATGTTTATTATTCCTTCTTTTTATGGTATCATATATGGGAAGGAGTTTGGTATGAATAATTTAAATGTAGAAAATGCTTTAGATATTTGGCAAAAAACAATCGAACATTTAAAAAACCAAATTGACGACATTTCTTACAACGACTTGTTTTCTAACACTAAAGAAGTGTTTAAAGTTAAAGATAGTACAATTTGGATTATCGTCGATAGTATTTTTACAAAATTTAGAATTGATAAATTTTATAAAAATGGGATCAATGAATTTGCTTTAAATAATTTTGGTTGCCATTTTGCTTTTATTGATCGAAAAGAAGCAGAAGAACAAAAAAATAAAGTAGATTTAGTAAATACTACACAAACAGATATCGATAATAGCAAAAAGCCGCGATCTTTACTACCTGAATATTCCTTCTATAACTTTGTTATTGGAGAAAGTAATAGGTTTGCTTTTCTTGCCGCAACTAAAGTAGCAAACGATCCAATTCCTGTTTTAAATCCTCTTTATATTTTTGGTGGGGTAGGATTAGGAAAAACACATCTTATGTTTGCTGTTGGTAACGAAATCTTACAAATCAAACCAGATACTAATGTAGTCTATACTACAGCCCAACAATATGCCCAAGATTACTTTACTGCATCTAGTAGCAAAGATCCAAAAGCTTTTCAAAAGTTTTACGATTATTATCAATCTGCAGATGTACTTTTAGTGGATGATATACAGTTTCTAGAACAAAAGACTAAAACTCAAGAAGAATTTTTCAAATTGTTTGAGCTTTTATATACAGAAAAGAAAAAAATGGTAGTTACTTCAGATAGACCAGCCAATCAGCTTCAAAACTTTATGGATAGACTAAAGAGTAGATTAAGCTATGGTTTAGCTGTAGATATCAAAAAACCTGATAAACAACTAAGATTAGGTATCTTACAAAAGAAACTTCCAACTCATATCCCAAATCCGGAGGACGTTCCTCTTGAGGTATTAGAGTTGATTGCAGAAATTTATGAAGATCGCAATGTTAGAGAATTAGAAGGAGCTTTAAGTAGATATATTTGGTATTGCGTATCAGGCAACTTACCATTCACTAAAGAAAATGTTTATCCTATACTAAAACCACTTGTTGAAGGTTTAGATAAAGAAGGGGCTCCGGCTGATGTTAAAGTAAGAGATATTAAAGAAGCTGTAGCTAGCTATTATCAAGTTTCGATTCCTGAATTAGAGTCTGGTTCTAGAAAAGCTAAAATAGTTTTTGCAAGACAAATGGCTGTTTATTTAATTAGAACTCTTTATGACTTACCT
This sequence comes from Acholeplasmataceae bacterium, assembly GCA_012839485.1. Lineage (GTDB taxonomy): Bacteria > Bacillota_I > Bacilli_A > ML615J-28 > CAG-698 > DUNF01. The sequence continues at coordinate 14,173 of DUNF01000063.1, read as the reverse complement.
TTAAAACAAATCGGAAGTTATTTTGGAAATAGAGATCATGCCACTATATCTTATTCTATAGACAAGATTGAAAAAGACATGAAACAAAACAAAGGTATAAAGCAAGATGCTTTGTATCTAACTCATAAAATTCAAGGTGAAAAACAGTAGTTATCAACATATCCACATATGTTAATAATAAAAAAAGAAATATAAAATAAAAAGGAGAAATAAAAATATGAATTTTACAATTAACAGAGATTTATTGTTAGAGAATCTAACAAACGTAAGTAGAGCTCTATCAACTAAAACACCAATGCCTGTATTAACAGGAATTAAATTCGAAATAACAAAAAGCAAAATGTTTTTAACTGCTTCAAATAACGAAATCTCAATTCAAGCGCAAATAAACGAAGGAAACAAGTTAAAGCTTGAAGGAGAAGGAAGTTTTGTAGTGCCAGGAAAAATATTAATTGAAATCATTAGAAAATTAGACGCAAACGAAGTTCAATTTAAAGCAGTAGAAGACAACATAATTAAAATTTATGCAAATAGAAGTGATTTTACACTAAATGCTTTAGAAAAAGACAACTTCCCGTTAATTTCATTTGCTGAATCAAACTCATTTATCAAATTAGATATTGGAACACTAAAGCAAATTATTAGAAAAACTACTTTTGCTACATCTTTATCAGAATCAAGAGCAATTCTTACAGGTGTTTGCTTAAACTTATCTAACAGTAAATTAGAAGCCATCTCAACTGACAGCTTCAGATTAGCGAAAATCTACCTAAATGTTAATGAAGAATTACCAGAATTATCTGTAGTTATTCCATCTAAGAGTTTAGATGAGTTAAACAAAGTTATTATCGATGACAACGAAAGCGATATAGAATTACATTTTTCACCAACAAAGATCTTATTTAAATACAAAAACTTATTATTCCAATCAAGATTGATTGATGGTGTATATCCAAATACATCAAGCTTAATACCAACAGAATTTTTGACTAGTATTAAGTTTAATAAAGCTGAACTTGTTAAAACTATTGATTTAATGTCTTTATTTACTAATATTGAATCTTCCAACATTATTCAATTACAATTAAATCCAGACAAAACAGTTGAAATCAAATCAACTACTAGTGAAATTGGTGAAGGTAAAGAAGAATTAATTCCACTTGAATGTTCTAATCCAGTTTCATTTAAGATTGCATTTAGTGCTAAATACTTCTTAGAAGCAGTAAGATCGTTTGATTCTTCTGAAATTGTAGTTCATTTTACAGGTGAAATTAAACCATTTATTGTTACTGGTGAATATGATGTTAATTTAACTCAACTAATCTTACCAGTAAGAGTATCTTAATAAAAAAACAAACATATAAAAAAGAGGTTATTAAACCTCTTTTTATTTTTTCTTTTTCTTAAGTTGAAACCCGGGTTTTTCCTTTTCTTTCTCTTTTTTAGCTCTATTTGCTAATTCTTCTTCATATTCATCAACAGCTTTAAAAACTCCAAGTAATTCTTCTCTTACTTTTAACATTTCGTTAAAATCATAGCGATAAGTAAACAACTCATCCTTATCAAAAGGTGTTTTTCCTTGTTCTTGAATGTTTTGAACTGTGGATTTTTCTGAAAAATAAGGCAAAATCAAAGCATCCAACTCCATAGTTTTAGAAAACTCTTCAGCTTGTGCTCGTAATGTTTCTAGCGACTTCTTCGGTGCTCTTCTATTTGCTATGAATTTATTAGGTAAAATATACTGTATTTTACTAATTGGAATGTCTTGATCGACGAAAAATTGAATTGTATTAATAAAACCATCAATACCCAAACTATCCAAGCTAATAATTAACATAATTCTATCACTATAATCTAATAAAACCTCTGTAGCTCTACAACTAGAAGGAGGAAAATCAAGCAAAACATAATCAAAAGCTTCGTTATAAGTGTCAATTATCTCTAATAGAGTCTTTTCACTGCTCCTATCAATTATTAATTTAGTAGATAAAGCATCTGTGTTTAAAGTTTTAATTAAATATAAGTTATCTCTTACCTCGTGTAGTACCTCTTCGTATGTCCTAAGACCCACCATCAGGTGTTCTAAATAGTCATCATTACTTGCTGTAACTAAATTTTGCTTACCAAAAAGAGTAAAAATGCTGTTTTGATCGTCAACACTTATGATTAAAACAGTCTTATTTTTTACTTCTGTTAAATAATGAGCTAAATAGCCAATAAAAGTTGTCTTACCAACGCCACCCTTTTTACAATATGTTGAAATAATAGCCATATAACGATCCTATTTTATCCTTCTAGTAAGTAAATAGGCCCTAACAGCTTCTTCGACGAACTCAGAAAACGTCAAACCTAAAGAAATTGCTGCTATTTTAGCATTTGCTCTTACCTCATGGGACATAGTAGCTGTATATTTTATCTTTTCGGCTCCTCCAAACACCTCAAAACCTCCTTTTTTGGCGGTTTTTTGGATTGTTTGCTTAGATGTAGCGGGCGCAGGTTCTGATTTGTATGCTACAGGTTCTTGAACAATTGGCTCAGATTGTGGCTCTTCACTAGCAGTTGTGGCAGTATTTACTGTCTTATCTAGGCCAGATAAAGGGCTAGAGGCTCTTTTTTTAAGTTTATCCATCATATTTTTACTCCTTTTTCTTACAATTTTATAATTTTTTACATATAAATGTAAAACCATATTTACATTTATACATAAAAACATATAACCATATTTACATTTATACAATTTTATGTAAAACCATATTTACATTTATATGTTTATACATAAAACCATAAAAATTTTAACTCTTTTTGGACTCAATTTTAACCTTTTTAAACCCAATTTTTTCTCGATTTCTAAAAATCAAAACCTAGAAAAAGAGAAATAAATTTTAGCGTCCAAAAAAACATTTTGAATTTAATTTAAGCTCAATTTTTACCCTGCAGTAAAGTATTTATTAAGGTCGAGCATTAAAAAGGCTTAAAAACGAAATTTGAAAGGTTGCAAAAATGGGTTTTTAATCGTTTTTAGGCTATTTAACAATCAAATATACTCAAATTATACATAAAACCATAAACCCATATATATGGTTTTATGGTTATACATAAAACCATACGATTAATTGCTTTAAAAAAACAAGTTTTTTTGTTTTTTCTTGATTCGTTGACACCATTATACACAAAAAAACACCAAAAAGCAATACATAAAACCATAAAAATTTAAAAAAATATATGTTTTTTGGGTTGTTGAATTGTGAAAAACAAACAAAAAAGATAATTTGGTTATCAATCCCCCTTTTTCATGGCTTTTTTATATAGCTTAAATTAAAAACTCAAACAAAATATTGTAAAAAATACCTTTTTATATGCCTTAAAAATCAAAAAATAGCCTCAAAAATAAGCTAAATACTTATTTCAGAAGCCTAAAATTTAAAAAAACAATCCAGAAAAACAAAAAATCATTAGGTTTTAGACTAAAACTTGTTAATGGCTTAATTTTTTAATTCTAACACACAAATCATCAATTTTTAATCGACGAAAATTTCAAAATTATCAAAAAAACGGCTTTTTTAACAATATAACAGGCGTTTATACGCAAAACTATATTAAAAAAACTTATATCAATTGCTTTTTTAAGTAAATTTATATATTTAAAAACTAAATCACACATTAATATTGGTACAAACAATATAAGAATACGTAAAAACACCTCCAAACTACCGCCAATAACGTTTAAATTTGAAATAATTTTATATATACATGCAAAAAATTGGTCATTTTTCTAATAATTTATTGATCTCCAAAGATTAATATCAATTGAATCAAAGAAAAAAACAGCATTATGCAAAGAAAAGCCCATAACTAACCACTAAATATATTATTAAAACAAAGAAACTATTAGTTTTTTAGTTTTATATTTCAACTTAAACAATTTTTAAGCAAAAGACTTAATTAAACTGATATTTTATAGAAAAACGCACCTAAACCGAAAATAAGCGAGTTTTTTGGCTTAAAAAATATAATCAGAAAGATTTTCAAAAAAGTCTTTAAAAACAAGCTAAAATGTGGTATAATATCTATGTATTATCCAAGCAACAAAAATAGATAAAAGCTATGACTTTAATCAGGTTTTTTATTATAAATTTGTTGTTTTTATGATATAAAGCTTAAATATAAGTAGTGGAGTAAAAAATGTTTTATATACAAAAATTAAAATTAATCAATTTTCGTTGTTATAAAGATAAAAAAATAAATTTTAAACCTGGCGTTAATATAATAGTAGGGAAAAACGCAGTTGGTAAAACCTCTTTAGTAGAAGCTATTTATTGTTTAAGTCTTACTAAATCATATAAAGCAAGCCGCGATTCTCTTTTAATTCAACATGACCAACCATACTATGTTTTAGAAGGAGAATTTATAAACAAAGAGAGAAGTCATAGTGTACTTTTGTCATATGAGTTAGATAAATTACGCAAAAGATTGCTGGTTGATAATAATGTGATTAAAAAAATGAGCGATTATATAGGAACATTTAAAGTTGTTATGTTTTCACCCGATGATTCTGAATTGATAAAAGGTTATTCGCCTCAAAGAAGAAGATTTCTTGATGTTTATTTAGGCCAAATTAATAACAAGTATTTAAAAGATCTATCTAATTATAATAAAGTGTTGAAGAATAGAAACGAATTATTAAAGAAACCAAACCAAAACGAACAAGATCTAGAAGTATTAAAAATCTACTCAGAAGCTTTAGTAAAATACGGAATTAATTTAATTACTGAAAGAAAAAAATTTATTGAAATGTTGAATCCTGAGGTAGCAAAAATTAGTTTGGCTATCTCTAACGAAACCGAGAAAACAGAATTAAAATATATGCCAAATGTGGAAAAAGATGATTTTTTGTTGAAAACTTTTCGACAACTTAAAAAAGATTTATATTTGCAAACTACAGGGCTTGGACCACATAAAGATGACTTTATTTTTGAAATAAATGGCAAAGATGCAGCATCTTTTGCCTCACAAGGCCAACAAAGAACATCAAGCATAGCTTTAAAGTTAGGACTTGCCAACTTGTTTGATAAATTAGGAATGGATAACATTGTTATCTTGGACGATGTTTTTAGTGAATTAGATAAAGAAAGACAAAATCAAATTATGCAATTGTTTAAAGAAGGCAAGCAAATATTTATTACTACAACAACAATTGATTCAATACATGAAACATTATTGGAAAATAGCAATATTATTAAAATAGAAAGGGAATAATAAGATGAGTGATGATAAAAGATTAAATTCACAGTATAGTGGCTCCGATATTCAGATATTAGAGGGTCTAGAAGCAGTAAGAACTAGACCTGGTATGTATATTGGTAGTACTAGTGATACTGGACTACACCACTTAGTTAGAGAAATAGTAGACAACTCAATTGATGAGGCTTTAGCTGGTTATTGTGATCATATTGAAGTTGAAATTCAACCAAACGGATCAATATCTGTTACCGATAATGGTAGAGGTATACCAGTAGATATCCATCCCAAAACAGGAGAATCAGCATTAGAGGCAGTATTTACTGTTCTTCATGCTGGAGGTAAATTCGGCGGAAAGAGCTATAAGGTTTCTGGTGGATTACATGGTGTTGGTGCTTCAGTAGTTAACGCTTTAAGTGAATGGTTAAAAGTTACTGTATTTAAAGACGGTTATGTATACGAACAAGAATATGGTCGCGGAAAGAAACTATATGATGTTAGGAGAATTGGAATTACAGATAAAACAGGAACTGTAGTACTTTTTAAACCAGATGCAACAATCTTTAAAGAAGGAACAGAATTTGATTATGAGACATTAGCTTCTCATTTACAACAATCAGCCTTTTTAAATAAAGGTTTGAAACTAACATTAACAGACCTTCGTAACCCATATCGTGTTAGAACTAATACATATCAATATGATAATGGTATTATTGAATATGTTAAATATCTAAATCAAAGTAAAACACCAATTCATAATGAGATTATTTATCTTTCAGGGAAAGTAGATAATGTAGAAGTAGATATAGCAATGCAATATACAGATGATGAAACTTGCCGTATTCACTCATATGCAAATAACATTAATACACCAGATGGCGGAACTCATGAGGAAGGGTTTAAAACTAGGTTAACGCAAATCATTAACCAATATGGTAAAAAGATAGGTCTTTTCAAAAAGAAAGAGTCGCTAACTGGAGATGATGTAAGAGAAGGATTAACTGCAATTGTTAGCGTAAGACACCCTTCACCTGAATTTGAAGGACAAACAAAATCTAAATTAGGAAATGCAGATGCAAGAAGAATCGTATCGCAAATCTTAGGAGATCAACTAGAACAATATTTAGATGAAAACCCAGAAACAGGAAAAGAAATTATTAATAAAGCTTTAGAATCGTCAAGAGCTAGACTGGCTGCTAAAAAAGCTAGAGAAGCTTCTCGTAAAAGCCCACTTGAAACAATAGGCTTTGCTTCTAAGTTAAGTGATTGCCGTTCTAAAGACCCAACAATTAGTGAGTTATATCTTGTCGAAGGTAACTCTGCTGGTGGTAGTGCGGAAATGGGAAGAGATGCAGAATTTCAAGCAATTCTACCTTTAAGAGGAAAAGTGTTAAATGTAGAAAAAGCAACCAAAGCAAGTGTTGTAAGTAATAACGAAATTATCTCTATGATTCAAGCAATTGGTGCCGGGATTGGAAAAGAGTTCGATATTGAAAGTGTAAGATATCATAAAGTAGTTATTATGACCGATGCTGACGTTGACGGAGCCCATATTAGAACACTATTATTAACTTTCTTCTATCGTTATATGAGACCTTTAATTGAAGCGGGGTATGTATATATCGCCCAACCTCCTTTATATAAAGTAAGTTATGGCAAAAGAGTAGAATATGCATATAGTGAAGCTGAATTGCAAGATGTTTTAGAAACATTTAATGCTAAGCCTAATATTCAAAGATACAAAGGTTTAGGTGAGATGAATGCAGATCAATTATGGGAAACAACTATGGATCCTAAAACTAGAACCCTACTAAAGGTAAAACTAGATAATGTTGCTGTAGCTGATACGGTATTTAGTATGCTAATGGGTGACGATGTTGCACCAAGAAGAGAATTTATCGAAAGCAACGCTATCTACGTAGAGAATTTAGACATATAGGAGGACTCTTATGGAAAAAGATATTATTGATATAGAGAGCCCAATTGAAGAAGAAACAAGTAGCGAAAAACAATACCATCATAAAGGTGGTGTAAAAAACATTGATATTGTAAAAGAAATGAAAAACTCATTTTTAAGTTATGCAATGAGCGTTATCGTTTCAAGAGCAATACCAGATGTAAGAGATGGATTAAAACCAGTTCAAAGAAAAATTCTTTATGCAATGCACGGATTGGGACTTTATTCTGATAAGCCATATAAGAAATCTGCAAGGATTGTTGGAGATGTTATGGGTAAATATCACCCACATGGCGACTCGGCAATCTATGATGCAATGGTAAGAATGGCTCAAGATTTTAGTTTTAGATATCCTTTAGTTGAAGGACAAGGAAACTATGGTTCAATTGGTGGTGCTCAAGCAGCCGCTATGCGTTATACTGAAGCAAGAATGAGTAAAATTAGTATGGAGCTATTGCGTGATTTAAATAAAAACACAGTAGATTACCAAGATAACTATGATGGTACAGAAACAGAACCTGTTATTTTACCATCTCGTTTTCCTAACTTGTTAGTTAATGGCGGAACAGGTATTGCTGTTGGTATGGCTACAAACATTCCGCCCCACAATTTAGAAGAAATAATGGATGCTTTACTTGCTGTAGTAAAAAATCCAAAGATTACAGTTGAAGAGTTAATGGAATATGTAAAAGGACCAGATTTCCCAACAGGAGGAATCTTAATGGGTCTAACTGCTATTCGTGAAATGTATAGAACAGGACAAGGATCTTTAGTAGTAAGAGCTAAAACACATTATGAGGATTTAGGTCGTGACCGCCAACAAATCGTTGTTACCGAAATTCCTTATGCCGTAAATAAAACTCTTTTAGTAGACAGAATTGTTAGACTAGTTAAAGATAAAATAATTGAAGATATAACAGATTTAAGAGATGAATCTACTAGAGACGGATTAAGAATTGTAATTGAACTTAAACGAGGAGCTAATGCCGGCGTTGTTTTAAATAATTTATTTAAACATACACAACTTCAATCTACTTTTAGTACTAATATGTTAGTTTTAGATGGCGGACAACCAAAAACTTTAAATTTAAAAGAAATTTTAGAATGTTATTTGGCTCATCAAAACGAAGTAATTAGAAGAAGAACAGAATTTGACTTAGAAAAAGCAGAAGCTAGAGCTCATATCTTAGAAGGATTAATTATAGCTCTTGCAAACATTGAAGAAGTTGTAAAGGTAATTAAAGCTAGTAAGAGTGGGGAAATTGCTATTAATCGTTTAATGGAAAAATTTGTTTTAACCGAAGAGCAAAGTAAAGCAATTCTTGATATGAGATTACAAAGACTTACTAGTTTAGAAGTTGAAAAGATCAAAGAAGAACTTGTAGAGTTAGAAAAATTTATAGCTGAGTGCAAAGAAATCTTACAAAATCCTCAAAAGAAAAAAGAACTAATTATTAAAGAAATTACAGAAACAAAAGAAAAATATAAAGATCCAAGAAGAACAGAAATTAGTTTAGCTGAAGATTTAGGACTAGAAGACGAAAATCTAATTCCAGTTGAAGATGTTATTATTACTATTACTGAAAGAGGATATGTAAAGAGAATGACATCAGATACATATCAAACACAAAACAAAGGTGGAAAAGGTATTATCGGAACTAAAATGGTAGAATCAGATGCAGTTACAAAAGTTATCTATACTTCTACTCATGATGATTTATTTTTCTTTACAAACTTTGGTAAAGTGTATACTTTAAAAGCTTATCAAATAGCTGAAGCTAATAGATTAGCTAGAGGAACACCGATAGTAAACTTACTTAAACTTGAAAATAATGAAAGACTAGCAACTGTTTTAAGTATTGATACTGATGCTATTAAAGAAACAGATTATCTATTCTTTGCTACAAAACAAGGACTAGTTAAGAAAACGCAAGTTGAAGAATACAAAAACATTAGACGTAATGGTATTATTGCGATTAATTTAGTTGAAGGAGACGAGTTATTAAGTGTTGGTATTACTGATGGGAATAAAAACATTATTTTAGGAGCATCAAATGGTAAAGCAATTAAGTTTAGCGAAGATGATGTTCGTCCAATGCAAAGAGTAGCTCAAGGAGTAAGAGGAATTTTAGTTGAAGAGGGCGAAGAAGTAGTTGGTATGGCTATTATTAATAGTCCAAATGATGAAATTGTTATTGTTACAGAAAATGGTTATGGTAAGAGAACAAGTGTACGAGAGTTTAGAACTCAAGTTAGAGGCGGAAAAGGAGTAACAGCTTTAAGTATTAATAAAAGAAATGGTCAAATGAAAGCAATGAAGACTGTTGAATCTGAAGAAGACTTAATTGTTATTACTAATTATGGTTTTATTATTAGAGTTCCATTAGAGCAAATTCTAACAATTGGCAGAATTACCCAAGGAGCTAAGATTATTACACTTAACGCAAACCAAAAAGTAGCTTCAATAGAAATCTTACCAAAAGAAGAATCAGAAGCAGATATAGATTCAGATCTTGATCTGTTTGTAGAATATGAATAAAGAAAAAGCACCTTCGGGTGCTTTTTTATATTTTATAATTGATTGCAAAAACAAGGATATTATAGTATAATTAAGTTTAGAAAATAAAAAGACTAAAAAGTTGAAATATAGCTTTTTTAGTTGAAATAGATATCTTATAGAGTTAAAATAAGCTAAATTTAAGGGGGCATGAAAATGTTAGATATTAGATACTTAAGAGAAAACTTAGAGGAAGTAATTAAAAACCTAAATCAAAGAGGTTCTGATTTTTCATACTTGAGAGATGTAATTAAATTAGATGATGAAAAAAGAAATTTAATTACAGAAGTAGAAAAACTAAAAAAAATGAGAAATGATGCTAGCAAAGAAATAGGGATCTTAAAAAGAGAAAAAAAAGATGCTAGTAGTGTTTTAGCTGAAGTTGCTTCTTTAGGAGATGAGATTAAAACAAAAGATGAGGCAATTAAAGAGTTAGATGAAAAAATCTTTAACTATCTAGCTACAACTCCTAACTTAGTTCATAAATCTGTACCAATTGGACCAGACGATAGTTATAATAAAGAAATCAAAAAGTTTATGGAACCAACTAAGTTTAGTTTTAAACCAAAAGCCCACTATGAATTAGGAGAAGCTTTAGATATTTTAGATTTTGAAAGAGCAGCTAAAGTCACAGGTAGTAGATTTGCTATTTATAAAGGTTTAGGCGCAAGATTAGAATTATCTTTAATTAAGTTTATGATGGACCTACATGCAGAAAGTGGTTATACAGAAGTAATACCGCCATATATAGTATCAGCAGCATCAATGTTTGGTACTGGACAGTTACCAAAGTTTGCTGAAGATGCTTTTAAAATTGCAAATGGTAATGGTGATTGGTATTTAAACCCAACAGCAGAAGTACCAACAATCAATATGTTTAAAGAAGAAGTTTTAGATTATGCAAAACTTCCAATTAAATTAACTAGTTACACAACTGCTTTTAGATCAGAAGCAGGTAGCGCAGGTCGTGATACTCGTGGTTTAATTAGACAACACCAATTCAATAAAGTTGAACTAATTAAGATAGCTTCTCCAGATAATAGTTATCAAGAATTAGATGAAATGCTTGCTGAATCAGAAAAAGTACTAAAGGCTTTAAAATTGCCATATCGTGTTGTTGTATTATCTAGTGGTGATATGGGATTTGCAATGTGTAAAACATATGATATTGAAGTATGGATTCCATCACAAAACACATATCGTGAAATCGGTAGTATTAGTAATGCTGAAGATTATCAAGCAAGAAGAGCAAATATTAAGTTTAGAAGATCACAAGATAGTAAATTAGAGTTTGTTCATACATTAAACGGATCAGGTTTAGCTGTAGGACGTACATTAGTTGCGATTTTAGAAAACTATCAAAATGAAGATGGTACAATTACAATACCAGAAGTATTAAGACCATATATGAGGGTAGATAAGATTGGATAAAGATATGTATTGTAGAAAGTGCGGAACACAAGTTCAAGAAGATGCTATATTTTGTCATGTTTGTGGCAATTTACTAAAAGACGCGGGACAAGTTAATGTTATAGAAGAACAAGCATATGAAAATGTTGAGAAAAGGAAAAGAGAAAAAAATAATTTAGATACTATTAATTTTATTCTTGCAATCATCAGTGTAAGTTTAATGGTTGTTGCTTTTATTCCATATGTACCTATTATTGCCCTTGTTTTAGGAGGCGTAGCTTTAGTGATTGCGATTATTTTAGAGATTAAAAAGAAATACAAATTTTCTTTATTATCTTTATATCTAGCTGCCGGAGGAATATTAGCTAATATTTTGTTATTAATTTATTTTTCTAGTATATAAAAATAGGAAGATTAAACTTCCTATTTTATTATTTTATTATGTAGTTTTTTAAATTCTGCTTCACTTAATTTATTAGATTGAGCATTAAATTCAAGGTCGCCTTTTTTGTAAATTGGGATAATATGGATATGAAAATGGTGGACCGATTGTCCTGCTTTTTCTCCACAATTATTTACAATATTAAAATCAAAAACATTTAATTTTTCTTTTAATAATAAAGCTACTTTCCTAGTCACGTTTAAAGCTTCTTTTGCTGTTTCTTCATCAAGCTCTAAGAGATTTGCGAAGTGTTTTTTAGGAACAACTAGAGTATGTCCAATCGTTACTTGAGATAAATCAAGAAAGGCTAAAAACTTATCATCTTCATATATAATATATGAAGGAATTTCTTTGTTAGCTATCTTACAAAATATACACATAATATCAACTCCTTATATAAATTATATCAAATATCTTAAAAAAAGCAATAATTTGTGATAAAATAAGGGAAAGCAAGGAAAGGTGATTATATGCATCAAAATAAAGTAAACAAAGTTCAAGAACTTGCGATAGCATCAATTATGGTAGCAATGGCTGCTGTTTTGTCGTTCTTTGATAAATCAATAAGTATAATTGCTTTTCCTTTTTTACCAGTTGCTAAAATAGGACTTGCTAATATTGTTATATTACTGGCTATTTATATTTTTGATTTTAAAACAAGTTTGTTAATTACTGTATTAAAATCTGTTGTAGTCGGATTGATTTTAGGAAGCATTAGTTCTTTTATTATTGGAGCTAGTGCCAGCCTAGTTAGTTTCTTTGGGATGTTTTTAGCTCATAAGTTATTAAAAGATAAAACTTCGCTTGTAGGTATAAGTGTAATTGGTGGTTTTCTTCATATAGTTACACAATTGTTTGTAGTAATGTTTATATATCATACAGGGGATGCGGTTTTTAAATCTGGAGCATTACTAGTATTAATATCTTTAGTTACTAGTATAATAGTAGGGATTGCTGGCAATGGTTTATACAAATATCTAACAATCCATTATCACTTAAATTCAGATTTAGAATTAGTTTCAGAAGATAAAGGAGAAAACAATGAACTTTAATCAGATAAAAGAAAAAGTAATCCAATACGATTTAATCATCATAGAAAGACATGCTAATCCTGATGGAGATGCCATGGGAAGTCAATTAGGGTTAAAAGCTATTTTAAAAGAAAATTATCCTAATAAGAAAATTTACGCAGTTGGTGATACTAGCGAGCGTTTTGATTTTATGGGTAAAACTGATGAAATAGATATCGAATTATATAAAAAAGCTTTAGTTTTTGTTTTAGATACTTCTACTGATGAGATGTTATTAAATGACAATTACAAAAAAGCAAAATTTTCTATAAAAATAGATCATCACAATACAGTTAGTGATTATTGTGATTTAAATTACACAGACACTAGTTTTGAAAGTTGTGCTGGGATTATTGCTCAAATGGCTTTAGATTTAGATTGGAAACTAAACAAAGAAGCAGCAACACATTTATTTACAGGAATAGTTACTGATAGTGGCCGTTTTAGATATGATAAAACAACAGCAAGAACTTTCGATATTGTATCTAAATTAATGGAATATGATATAGACATTAATAACGTTTATTCTAACTTATATCAAGAAAGTTTAGATAGTGTTAAATTAAGAGCTAAACTGACAAATAAGTTTAAAGTTAGTAAACATAAAGTAGCGTATTTAAAAGTAACAAAAAAAGATGTAGAAGCATATGGGTTAACGCCACACAATATAGCTAGAGGATATGTGAATATTATGGCGAATATTAGAGAAGTTGAAATTTGGGCAATGTTTGTAGAAGATGCAGAAAATAACCAAATTTTATGTGAGTTTCGTTCGTCTAAACACAATATTAATCAAATTGCTGTTAAATATGGTGGAGGCGGCCACTTGCTTGCAAGTGGGGCTAAAGTTGCAAGTTTTGATGTTTGTAAGGAGATCTTAAAAGATTTAAACAAACTAGTTGCAGGGAGTAAAAAATGAAGAAAACAAGAAACCAAATTTTAAAGAAAATTAAAGAATATGATAGTATTATTATCTTAGGTCATCAAAGGCCTGATGGAGATTGTGTTGGCTCTGTTTTAGGATTAAAAGATATCTTAACAACATCTTTTCCTAAGAAAAAGATCTATGCACCTGCTAATGATTCGGTTAGTTATTTAGATTTTCTAAAGCCAAGGGATGAAGAATTAAAACCAGAAATATATCAAGAGTCATTAGTTATTGTTTTAGATACAGCTACTAAAGAAAGAATTGATAGTAAATATTTTCATCTTGCAAAGGAAACAATTAAAATTGATCATCATCTACCTGTTGATAATTATGCAGATATTAATTTTGTTGACGTTAATGCCCCCGCAACGGCACAAATTATTGTAGACCTCTTTTTATATGAAGCTGTACGCCAGAGGAGAGTTTGACTTTTTTCTTAGAGTATAATTTTAATTGGCAAACGGCAAAAAAAAGAGGAAGAAGGTAAATTCCTCTTCCCTACATACAAACAAACCTGTAATATTAAATTACCAACAAAACACTGCAGGAGGGTTTGTATGTTTAAAGAAAT
>DUNF01000062.1 GCA_012839485.1 Acholeplasmataceae bacterium | reverse complement strand
TCCTTTAGTAATAAGATCATCTATTAGAACACCAATATAAGCTTCATCTCTTCTTAAAAATAGTGGTTCTTTTCCTTCTAGCTTGTTTGCAGCATTAATACCAGCAATCAATCCTTGACCAGCAGCTTCTTCATAACCACTAGTACCATTAATTTGCCCAGCACAATATAAGTTTTTAACATTTTTAGTTTCAAGCGTAGCTTTTAAGCTTCTTGCATCAATTGCATCATATTCGATTGCATAAGCATATTTTAATACTTTCGCATTTTCAAGTCCTGGTATTGTCTTTAGAATTTGATCTTGAATATGATAAGGCATTGATGTAGAAAAGCCTTGAATATAAATACTATTTGTATATCTTGATTCTGGTTCAAAAAATAATTGATGACGTTCTTTATCTTGGAAACGAACAATTTTATCTTCAATTGAAGGACAATATCTTGGACCAACGCCTTCAACTAAACCAGAATACATACTTGATTCACCTAAATTTTCTAAAATAATTCTTTTAGTTTCTGGCTGAGTAAATGTTAGATAACAAACAACTTGATCTTCTGGTTTTACTACATCTTCCCAAGAAGTTTCTTCGCTAAAACGATATAGTTCATTATCTCCTTTTTCAACTTTCAATCCTTTATAATTTATACTTTCATGAGCAATTCTTTGAGGTGTTCCTGTTTTAAGGCGAATAATCTTAAACCCTAAATCGGCTAGTGTTTTACTCAAACCAGTAGTAGTTTTTTGCTTGTCTGGTCCTGAATGGGTTTCTTGATGACCAACAAGAATTTTAGAGTTTAAGTATACTCCTGTTGCTAGGATAACTATCTTAGCCTTAATTTCTTCACCGCTTTCTAGTTTTATCCCTTTAACAACACCATCTTCATAAATTAAGGTATCTACATATGCCTCCAAGAAGTCTAAATTATCTTGTTTTAAAATTGCTTCTTGCATATATTTTGGGTATGTTGTTTTATCAACTTGAGCTCTTAATGCCCTAACTGCAGGTCCTTTGCTTTTATTTAACATTTTAAGTTGGATTAAACATTTATCTACTGCTTTTCCCATCTCTCCACCTAAGGCATCTATTTCCCTAACAACGATGCCTTTAGCTGGTCCACCAATAGAAGGATTACATGCCATACTTGCAATATGATCAAAATTTCCTGCGATTAATAAAGTTTTATGATTTCTTCTAGCAGTGGCTAATGCAGCTTCTATTCCCGCATGTCCTCCACCTACAACTACTACTTCATACATATTTTTCACCTTTTTTAATTATATCACATTTTCCTTCTTTTGTCCTTATCTATTCTCAAAAAAAATAGAGACATTTAATCTGTCTCTATTTTGCTATATCAACAACGTTTATTACAACGGTATATAATGGTTTAGTATAACTGGATGGTGTAAATGTAATTTTGAACTTTCCTTCACCAAGTGCTAAGAAATCTGCAAGTTTTCCAAAACCAGCTGAATATAATAATATCTTAGCATTGTTTATATCAGAACCATCTAAAGCTTCGATTTGCCAACTATCTTCAGTAATTTCAGCATCACCAATACCAAACTCTTTGTCTGCTTTATCAATAATACTACTAAAGCTTATTGCCTCATAATATTGATATGTGTGATCACCAAAAGCATCTTCTTTTAATCCTTCAGAACTATTAATTTCAAAATCTTCGCTGATAATTTTTAAGGCTTTTTCGATTGGAGTTATATACTCATTTAAAGCGTTGTATTGAGAAGATATCTTAAAGTGTAAAATACCCTCTTTTACAATTCCTAGTTTAAATGTTGTTACACCTCTAGAAGTTGTTGTTATTCCATCTTTAACTACAAACGCCATATCCTTTTCTACTAATTCAAGTTTTAAGTCTTGGTGTGTCTCTTCTGGGAAGATTTGAGCAGTTATGTCTACAGTACCAATAATAAACTTTCTCTTATTATCTGCATTATCAATAGCAGTTGAAATTGCTGAATCGCTGTAGAATTTATAAGATAACAATCTATCATCAATGTCCATTAATAATTCTAGTTTAACTGGTTTTTTCTTTTCAAGAATATGAACTGTAATTGTATGTTTAATATTACTATCGGCAAGAGAAGATAATTCTACCTCAACAATTCCGTGATATGTTGATTTAAATAGTCCCGTATCAGAAATAGTTGCTAAGTTAGCTTCTGTAATTGTTCTACGTGTAATTGGATCTTGAATAAATCTTTGTGAAGAATCAAAAACAGGATTAATAACTTTTTTACTCCATGTTACAGTTGCAGCTGCATTGGCAGGAGCAACTAAAGCACCAAATTGAATTTCTTGACCAGCAATAATAGTTACACTGTGTTCTACTGCAACAGTTTTACCATTAACGTCTTTTTGTGTAATTTGTACACTTTCAACTGGAGCATAAGTATAATCTAATGTAATAATGTTTGATTTAATTTCTACATCGCCCGCCATAGCAACAGCTTGAAGACGGAACCTTTGTTGTGTAGCAAGTGAAGTACAATAAACTTCACCGTTTTGATTAAGAACTAAACCTACACTTGCAGGATCTGCAATAACTTGATTATCATCTGTACGATGAAGTAATCTCCACTCAACATTAGCACTAGCAGTTGCAGGTGAAACTGTACTTCCTAATTTTATAACTTCTCTTAAATAAGCGATTTTGTTGTTTGTTGGTGTAACTGCTGCAGATTTATTTTCTACAACATCAATAACTACTGATGTTGGATTATGATAATTTACAAAAACTTTTAAAACTGCATAATTACCATCAACTGTTCTTGCGTAAATGAAATGATTTCCGCCAAATTGAGGAGTAAATTTACCATCTGCAGTAATAGAAGCGCGAGAATCATCACCGACTTCCCAAGTAACTTCAGTAGTTTCATTTGTGTTTGAAGTTAGAGTATAGCCTAATTGTAATTCTTCGCCTATTTCCATTTCACTATTGAAACCTTCAGGAGTGCTAATCCTAATTCCTGAAGTTTTAGGGCTTGTAACTTCAATAATTGCTGGCGCATAGATATCTCTTTCAACAAGATGAGCTTTAATATTACCTACACCTACAGCTAAAGCAGTAATTTTAACTTTGTCATTAGCTATTTTTTCAAACTTTATAATATTTTTACTTTCTTCAGTAATTGTATATTCGATTTCACTTTCAACATTGAACTGTCCTGTAATTGATAGAACTTTTGTTTGTCCTACCTCCATAGTCACTGAGTGAACATCAAATCTAAATATATCTGTTGAACCGTCTTTAGCAATACAGCCGGCTGTAAAAAACAAAACAAAAATAGATAAAAATATAATTGCGATTTTCTTTTTCATAATTTTTCTCCTCTATTCATACTAGTATACCACAATAATGTCTTTTTGTTAAGAAAAAAATATTTTTTATTCTTTTTCCTTTTCAATGTGAATATCGAAAATTCTCAAGATTTCTTGATACTCTTTTTTAGTTATAAAATGATATCTATTTGCTCTTCTTATTTTAATAAAACAACTTCGCTTTCCTAATAAATATTGGAAGAAAATAATAAAAGAACCTAAAATTAAAAAAGCACCAAAAATATAGTAATAAATTTTTGAATTTTGTTCTGTTGTTATCATCGGGGGAACAATAAGAAAAAATAACCCCGCAAGAAAGAAAAAAATTAAAGGAGCAATAACACTATAAAATGTTGCTATTCTCACATTCTTTATATACATTTCTTTTAAATAACTGGGACTTATATTGAATGGTAGATATCTTAATTCTATTTCTTCTTCATTAAAAGTGCGAAAAGAAGCACATAATGAATACCATTCTCTTATCTTATAAGATTTATCGCGATAAGTGTATTTTCCTTTATAATATATAACTTCTTCTTCGTTATTTATTTTAATAGTTTTTTCTTTCTTCATTTTAATCACCTTTTATATTATACCTATTTAAAACAAAAAATAAAAGGCTATTTTTAATAGCCTTTATTTATCTTATTTTGCTGCTTTGTCGATAGAACCAAATACTTCCATTCTACCAAGCATTGCTCTTTTAATTCCTGCTGTACATGGACCTAAGATTTTTCTAGGGTCATATACTGGATCATTTTTAGGATCTGCAAGTAAAGCTCTTAAGTCTTTTGCAAATTCTTGTTGAAGTTCAGTATTTACATTAATTTTAGCTGTACCTCTAGCAATAGCTTTTTTAATTTGATCATCTGGAATTCCAGAACCACCATGTAATACTAGAGGAACTTTAGCTGCTTTATTAATAGCATCCATTTCATCAAATCCTAGTTTAGGAACTCCTTTATATGGTCCATGGGCACTACCTAGTGCAGGAGCTAAACAGTCTACTCCAGCTTCTTTTACAATACGCACACAGTCTTCTAATTTTGCGTATTGTACTTTTCCTACGATACCATCTTCCTCGCCACCAACAATTCCTACTTCAGCTTCTACTGTAACATCTTTTGGATGAGCATAATCAACTACTTGTTTACTTAATCTAATGTTTTCATCAATTGGATGTTTTGAAGCATCAATCATAACAGATGTAAAACCAGCATCAATAGCTGCTTTACAAGCTTCAAATGTTGTTCCATGATCTAGATGCACTGCTACATCTACTGTAATGTTTTGATCTTTGATTAATCCTTTAACCATTCCCATAACAACATTGTAGCCGCCCATATATTTAGCTGCACCTTCAGAAACTCCCAAAATTACAGGTGAATTTTTTTCTTGAGCTAACAATAAAATAGTTTTTGCCCATTCTAGGTTATTAATGTTAAATTGACCAACAGCATAACCTTCCTTATTTGCTTTTTTAAGCATCTTCTTCATATTAACTAAAGCCATTTGTACCTCCTTTGCTCTTTGTTAATTACTTCTTGAACTTATCTAAAATGAAATAACCTATACCAACAACGTCACGGCCAATATGCGCTCCTACTGCTGGTGTAATATATTGTAACCCAACTTCCGCACGATTGCCATAATATTCTTTTAATTCTTTAACAATTTGTTTACAAGTTTCTATATTACCGCTTTGGATAACTTGAATTACAACATCTTGTGAATCGCCTATTTCGTTAATAACTAGTTCTTTTAATCTTTCAATAGCTTTAGAATAAGTTCTTACTTTTTCAAAAGTTACAATAGCACCTTCATCGTTTAATTCTAGAACAGGCTTTATTGCTAGCCAACTTCCTAAAGTACCACTAAAACGACCTAATCTACCATTCTTTACAAGATAATCTAAACTATCAACTACAAAATAAGCATGCGAATGATTAATTAAATATTCACTATATTCTAAAATTTCTTCAACGCTTTTTCCTTCTTTAACCATTTCTTTAGCTCTTAAAGCAAAGTAGCCTTGTAAATACGTAGCTGTTTTAGTGTTTACAGAATACAAATTAATCCTGTCTGCATACTCTTCTTTAAGAGTCATAAATGTTTGACCAATAGAACTTAGTTTATAAGATATCGCAAATAAAATTATATCTGTATACCCTTGTTTAATGTGATCTTCAATCATGATCATCATATCACCTAAAGTAGGTGCTGATGTTGATGGAATGTCTTCTTTACTTTTTACTTTCTTTAGCCTCTCATAAAATTCGTCAGCTCTAATTTCAATACCATCAACTAAATGTTCTTCCCCAAAATTAATTACTGAACGTAATGTTGGGATTTGTGGATCATAACCGATGTAATCTAAACCTGCGTTTACATCAGTAATAATTGCAATTTTACTCATTATTCCTCCTTTTGCTTTTTACTTCCACTTCGAATATTATATCATTATTTAACTGTTTTTTCAACTTCGCTCAATTTATTTTACAATCACTATACTATTATTTATAAACATAAGTATAAAGTAAATAGTGAACTATAATTCCTAAAACCGAAACTCCTGAAATCATTAAGGAAGTAGTTAAATATTTCTTAAACTTTAATAATTGTTTTCTTTTTATAATAACTATTACTAAAGTAAGGATTCCAAAAACAATTGCTACCGCATATAAAATATTACCCATTTTCTGAAACAAACCTAAAGGTATATAGTCTATATCTTCCCATAATGCTCGATATTCAGCATTAAACAAAAGTAATCCCAAAGTAAGCACAAGAACAATAAATAATACTATAATTTTTAAAGCTATTATAATCGCACTAATTGCTGGCATTACTGTTGCTAGAACTGCAGCTACCAGTCCAATAAAACCTATGATTTGTAAAAATCTTATTAGCTTAGACTTCCGCATATGTTTTTTTCTCCTTTGTTATCATATATTACAATACATTTATTATATGAACCTTAAACTATTTCAAATTCTCAAAGAAACTAGTAAAAGTATAAATCCAATCTTTAGATTGAACCTCTTTACTTAGCTTTAATAATAGTTGATCTTGTCTATATTCAAAATGGAAATCATTGGAGATGTTATAAGCAACCATAAAAACTTTTTCCATATTTAATTGCTTTGTTTTTTCTTTAGTAAAAATAACTGTCGCAAACAATTTTGTTTCAACAATTCTATCAATATCATATTTTAATAACAATGCATTTAAATAGATACTTTCTATATATAACAACAATTCATTTGATAGTTCTCCAAATCTATCCGTAAAGATAGAGATAATTTTATCTTTATCTTTTTTATTTTCTATTTTGCCTATTTCTTTATGAATCATTATCTTTAATTCATCATCAGAAACATAACTATCATCTACAAACTTAGAAACTTTAATACTATAACTCTTAGGTTCTGTTTTCTTGATTCCTTTTACATCCTCAATTGCTTCTTCTAATAATTTCAAATATAAATCTAAACCAACACTATCAATAAACCCTGATTGTTCTTTACCTAAAAGGTCTCCCGCTCCTCTTATTGATAAATCTCTAATTGCAATGTTAAAACCACTACCTAAAGTTGTGAATTCTTTAATTGCTTCTAATCTCTTATATGCTGTTTCAGTTAAAATCTTTTTATTATCATACATTAAGAAAGCATAGGCAATTCTATCACTTCGGCCAACTCTTCCTCTAATTTGATAAATTTGAGCTAATCCTAAATGGTCAGCATCTTCAATAATTAATGTATTAGCATTAGGAATATCAATTCCCGTTTCTATAATTGTAGTACAAAGTAAAATATCATATTCCAAATTAATAAACGAAGCTACGTTATCTTCTAATTCTTCTTTGTTCATTTGCCCGTGAGCAATAACAATTCTTGCCTCTGGAACTAAACGCTTCAAATTAATTGCTGTTTTATGCAAAGTAGATATCTGATTATGCAAATAAAAGATTTGTCCCCCACGATTTAACTCTCTATAAATTGCTTCTTTAACAATTGTATCGTTTTTAGATAAAACATATGTTTGAATTGGATATCTACTTTTTGGAGGTGTTTCAAGTAGACTCAAACTTTTAATACCAGAAATAGCAATATGAAGTGTTCTTGGAATCGGTGTAGCTGTTAAGGTTAAAATATTAATATCTTTTTTCAAAGTCTTAATTTTTTCTTTATGCATTACACCAAATCTTTGTTCTTCGTCTACTATCAATAAACCTAAATCATAAAAACCAACATCATCAGATAAAATCCTATGTGTTCCGATTAAGATGTCTACTAAACCTTTTTTAGTGTCCTCAATAACTTCTTTTTGTTTTCTTAACGGAACTAAACGATTTAAAAGTTCAACCCTTATTCCATAAGGCTCTAATCTATTTTTGAACGTATGGTAATGTTGATTAGAAAGGATGGTTGTTGGGGCAAGATAAGCTGCTTGTTTATTATTTATAACTGTTTTAACTGCAGTTCTTAAAGCAATCTCGGTTTTTCCAAACCCCACATCGCCACAAACCAACCTGTCAATAACTTTACCATCTTCCATTTCAGCTTTGATGTTTTCAATAATTGCAATTTGATCTAACGTTTCTTCGTGTGGAAAGTCGCTTTCAATAATCCTTTGAAACTCATCATCTGGTAAATATTTATAACCAACTGCTTTACTTCTTTCCGATTCGTTCTCAATAATGACAGTTGCAATATCAACTAATTGTTCTTTAATTCTTTTTCGCTTCTTTTCCCAAGACTTAGTCCCTAATTTATTTAATTTTGGAACTACTCCTTCACTACCAACATATTTACTAATTAAATTAATGTTTTCAACAGGAACTAAAAGATCACTATTAGAAAATTTTAAAGTTAAATAGTCTTGTTTTAAACCATTTAATTCAACTATTTTAATACCCTGATAAATTGCTAATCCATAATCATAATGAACTATATAATCCCCTAATTTTAATTCATCTTTATCAAAAACGGTTTTTCCTTGATAAGCAATAGCTTTTTTGGGCTTCTTTATTGATAAATCTTTAAAAATATCTTCTTCAGAAATAACTTCTAGTTTTTTATCAATAAAACCGAAACTAATAGGATTTTCTACAACTATCAAATGAACTTTATTTTCTTCTATATCTTCAAAGCTTTCAATTTCTAAATAATTAAAGCCTTCTTCTATAACCTTCTTAAATAGTTTTAATCTTTCTATCGTTTTAAAAGTTAAAACATATGTTTTTTGTTTGTTGAGTTTTATTTCAAAAATTAAATTTTTTAAATCATTTTGATAATCAATTATTGAATAAGTTTTAAAATCAATTAATTTATCCAAAGTGACATCGATATACCTTGAAAATTGTTCTAAATAAACTTTTTGTTTCGGTTTATTAATTGCTTCGTATTCTAAAGTATATAGTAATTCAATTTGTAATTCTAAACTTTCTCTTTGTGTTTGAATATCAACTAAGATTTTTTTATAAACATTTTTTAAATCGTTGTATTCATCATAAAAAGTCAAAGAGTTTTGGTAATCTAAAAGACTTGCTTGCTCATCATAAAAATAATTAATTAACTTATTTACTCTTTCATCGTTTTTGTGATTTTCTACATCTTTTAATAATTCTTGAATATGAGGATTGTTATATTTTTTAAGTTTAGAAACAACTTCTTTCTTTTGCTCTTCATTATAAATCAATTCTTGGATAGGATAGATATCTATTTCTTCTATTTTCTCTAATGATAGTTGATCTTTCACATCAAAAAATCTAATACTTTCAATTTCATCATCAAAAAAAGTAACTCTAACTGGTTTTTCATGCAAAATAGGGAAGATGTCTATTACCTCCCCGCGCACGCTAAAATCCCCCGTTTGAAAAGTAATGGGGGTTCTGTTATAGCCTATTATCACTAATTGTTTAATTAACTCTTCGCGATTAATAATTTTGTTTTTCTTTAAGTTAATAATTTGCTTTTTAAATAGTTCAGGACTAATTAAAGGTTTTAATACTGCTTGAACATGAGTTACTATGATTTTTGCTTTCTTCTCTAAAATATTTTTTAAAGTATTAATCCGTTCTATTTTCAAATCATTACTAACTACTAATAAATCAGCTGAGATAATTTCGTCTACTGAATATAAATCGACATTTTCATCTCCAGCAAGTTTCAAAAAAGCATTATATGCTTGATTGGCTTTATAGAGATTAGAAGCAATATAAATAATTGATTCTCCCTTTAAGACATAAGCATCATATGCAGCTAAATATTTAGCATTATTCACAACATTATATAAATATATTGACGAATTATCTTTAATGCTTTCTTCATACTCAACAACACTATTATTAATTCTAAATAATTCTAAAATATTATTCATTATATTTAGTATTATAGTAACTCATAAACTTTTCTAGACCTTGTTTGTCTAAATAAGAAATCATATTTGGAGCATCCTCTATAATAGGTGCAAGTAATTTCATTTCTTTACGAGAAAACTTGCCTAAAACATAATCAATAATGTCTTCTTTAAAATTATCAATACCAATTCTTATTCTCGCAAATTCTTCAGAATCCAGATTGTCAATAATGTTTTGAACACCATTATGACCACCACTACTGCCTTTAGGTTTAATCTTTAACTTTCCTGTTGGTAAAGCAAGCTCATCGTGGATGATTAAGATATCTTCTAAAGCAATATCGTAATAATTCATTACTAATTTAACTGCTTCTCCCGATAAGTTCATAAATGTTAGTGGCTTTAATAATATATAATCTTGATCTAATCTTAATAGGGCAGTTGCTCCTTTAAACTTTGTTTGAAGTTTAAAAGTAAGATTGTGTTCCTTTGCGATTTCATCTAAAAACATAAAGCCGATATTATGTCTTGTCTTTTCGTATTGTTTGCCAGGATTCCCTAGACCAACTATTAATTTCATTTCATATCACGTTTTTGTAAGTCATAACACTCTAAGACATTTTCCAATAAACTAGCAATTGTCATTGGTCCAACTCCTTTTGGAACTGGTGTTACTAGTCTAGCAACTTCCATTGCTTCTTTAAAGTTTACATCACCAACTATATGACCCATTTGTCTATTAATACCTACATCAACTACAACTGCATCTTTTTTAATCATATCTCCTGAAATAAAATTAGCCTTACCTACAGCAGATACTAAAATATCTGCTTGCTTTGTAATGTCTTTTAAGTTTTCAGTATATGAATGACAAACAGTAACTGTAGCATTAGCGTGATTAAACAATAAAGCTAGTGGCATACCTACAAGTTTGCTCCTTCCCACAATAACTACTCTTTTTCCTTCTATCTCTACAAAATATCTTTTAAGTAAAGTAATAATACCTTTAGGCGTTGCAGGCACTAAAACAGGTTTACGATTTAAGAGTTTTCCTTGATTGATTATATTTAACCCATCAACATCTTTGTTTGGAGAAATAGTATTAACAATAGTATCTTCATTAAGATGTTTTGGAAGTGGTAATTGGACTAAAATTCCATTTACCTCTTTATTTTTATTTAATTTCTCAATTAAATCTACTAGTTCTTTTTCTCTTGTGTCTTTTGGTAAAATATAATCTTCTGTTGCTATCCCTACATTCTCGCAAGCTTTTATTTTGTTGCGAACATAGATTTTACTTGCATCATCATCTCCTACTAAAATAACAACTAATTTTGGTTTGACTTCTAGTCTATTTACTTCTTCTTTAATTCTCTCTCTAATTTCTTTTGAAATCATTTGACCATCTAGTATTTGACTCATATCTTACTCCTTTTTTCTAATTATATCATTTTTTAATAAATAAGTCTTTATATTTGTTTTAAATTATCTTTTCAAAAACTTTATCAACAGGTTCATTAATTACTAAAGTTGCAAGAAAATCATATGGCGTTTCCGATAGATTTATAATAACAAAATTAGTCCCTCTAAAGAATTGAACCAAACCTGCAGCTGGGTTAACTGTAAGGCTTGTTCCAGCTACAATCAAGGTATCACAACGAGCAATATAGTTAATGGCTGCTTCAATATCATAATTATTTAAAGGTTCTTCGTATAATACAACTTCTGGTTTAACTAAACCACCACACTTCATACAATAAGGAACTGGTTTTGCATCTAACACATAAACTAAATCATACTTTTCTTTGCACTTCATACATTTGTTACGATAGACGCTTCCATGTAATTCGATAACTTTACTTGGACTGCTACCTGCCATTTGGTGTAAATTATCTATATTTTGTGTTATAACTGCTTTTAGTTTTCCTTCCTTTTCTAGTTTAGCTAAAGCTATATGAGCATAATTAGGTTTTGCATTAGGAAAGATCATTTTCTCTTTATAAAAAGTATAAAAAAGTTTTGGGTCTTTCATAAAGCAAGAATGAGAAATAATATACTCTGGTCTTAAGTTTTTATATTGGCTTGAGTATAAACCTGATGAACTTCGAAAATCAGGAATGCCTGATGCTGTAGATACTCCTGCTCCACCAAAAAAGACAATGTTATTTGAACTTTCAATAATCTCTTTTAATCTTTCTATTTTATCCATAACTATCCCTCCTGTTTAATTATATCATATTTCTTTTAAATAATAAAAAAAGCATTAATTAGATATCTAATTAATGCTTATAATCTTACTTTTTGTCTTTTTTAGCAATACTTCTTGCGATATGAATTCCATTTGCTCCAGCTTGAGCCAAACCTCTAGTTAGACCAGCACCATCGCCAGCTACATATAAGTTTTTAATCTTTGTTTCAAAATTACGATTTACTTCAGGACGAGCTGAATAGAACTTAGCTTCTACTCCATAGAACAATGTGTGATCACTAGCAATCCCTGGAGTGACATGATTTAATGCATCCATCATTTCGATAATTGACTTCATTGTATTATAAGGTAAAGCTAATCCTAAATCTCCAGGAACAGCTTCTTTTAATGTTGGGCGGATAAATCCTTCCTTAAGGCGTTTTTTTGTAGAGCGTCTTCCTCTAATAATATCACCATATGTTTGAACAATTACTGATCCTGAACTTAACATATTAGCAAGTGTTGCAACAGCATGAGCAAAATCATTTGGATTATTAAATGGTTTTTCAAATTCATGAGAAACTAATAAAGCAAAGTTTGTGTTTTCTGTACCATATCTAATATCTCTAAATGAGTGTCCATTACACAAAATTGCCCCATTTTGGTTTTCCACAACAACGTGTCCACTAGGATTAGAACAGAAAGTTCTAACTGTTGTTCCAACACTTGAACGATAGATAAATTTACCTTCATATAAATGTGTATTGATATCTTCCATAACAATATTGCTTGTTTCTACACGAACACCGATATCTACTTGGTTGTTTTTAAATTTAATGTCGTGCTTTTGTAAGACTTCTTCAAGCCAACTAGATCCGTCTCTACCTACACCTAAAATGACATTATCGCCATAGATTTCAGTTCCGTCACACAAAACAACACCAACACATTTATCATCTTCAATTAATAAATCGCCAACTTTAGTTCTAAAACGATAGTCGATATGGTTTGCCATTTCGTCACGAAAGTTTTTAAGAATTTGAATATTCTCTTCCGTTCCTAAATGTCTTACTTTACTTCTTAATAATTTTAAGCCAGCACCAATTGCTAACTTTTCAATTTTTCTCACTTCTGGAGTATAAGGATCAGTTATCTCTGGGTTTGCACCATGCTCTAAGTTTAATTTATCAACATAATTAATTAATTCCATTAATTCGTCGTCATCTAAATACTCATTTAACCAACCGCCAAATTCGTTAGTAATATTATACTTTCCATCTGAATAAGCTCCAGCTCCCCCAAAACCAGTTGAAATTGAACAACTTGGTTTACATCCGTGATATCCGTTTCTATCTACCGGACACTTTTCAATTTTGCCTTGCAAGATTGGACATTGACGATCATAAATATCATGTCCTTTATCTATCAGCAATACTTTATATTCTGGCTTTTTAAGCATCAATTCATAGGCACAATACATCCCACTAGGGCCTGCACCTACAATAATACAATCATATTTTTTACTCAAAATCTTCACCTCTTATTTTCATAACACGCTTTAATAAATTCTCCAAATAATGGATGCGCTCTATTTGGTCTTGATTTAAATTCTGGTCGATATTGAACAGCAATAAAGAAAGGATGTCCTTTTAATTCCATTGCAACTGGTGTGCCATTTTTAGAAAATCCACTCCAAATCAAATCACTATTTTTAAATTCCTCTAAATATTTTTTATTAAATTGATATCGATGACGATATCTTTCACTAACTTCTGTCTTTTGATAAACATCATAAATACGAGTTCCATTTGTTATTTCAACTTCACTCGAACCTAGCTTCATCTTTCCTTCTTTTCTTAAAGTAATTACTGGCATTTTACAATTAGGATCAAGCTCTAAAGAATTAGCCTCTTTTAAATTTAAAATTGATCTTGCATATTCTATAATTGCAGCTTGCATTCCTAGCGAAATGCCTAAAAATGGAATTTTATTTTCTCTCGCATATTTAATACTTAACATTAAACCTTCAATTTTTTCTTGACCAAAACCATCAGGAATAATAATACCTTGATAAGCTTGTAGTGTTTTTGCTACATTTTTCTCCGTTATCTTAGTAGAATCAATTGCATCAATCTTTACTTTAAGGGAATTATTAAAACCGCCATGAGATAAAGCTTCATAAACAGATAAATAAGCATCTTTTAAAGATACATACTTACCAATTAAAGCAACTTTAACTTCTTCTTTTGAATTATTTATTCTCGCAACCATTTGATCCCATTCTTTTAAATCAACTGGTTTTGTTTTTATTCCAAAATGATTTAACACTAAAGTATCTAATTTTTGTTCTTTTAATAAATAAGGAACTTCATAAATAGACTTACAGTCAGGAACATCAATAACTTTCTCATCCTTTACGTCACAGAACAAAGCAATCTTTTTCTTTTGTGATTCAGGAATTGGTCTATCTGATCTTAAAACGATAATATCAGGAATAATACCAATTGATCTTAATTCTTTAACGCTGTGTTGCGTTGGCTTTGTTTTTAGTTCTTTCGCAGCCGTAAGATAAGGAACTAATGTTGTATGGATATAAGCTGTATTTTCATATCCTAATTCTCTACGGACTTGTCTTATTGCTTCCATAAAAGGAAGTGACTCAATATCACCAACAGTACCACCGATTTCTGTAATAACGATATCTGCTTTAGATGTTTCCGCTGCTTCATAAATTAATTTTTTAATGGCATTAGTGATGTGAGGTATTACTTGAATTGTTTGTCCATCAAATTCGCCTCGACGTTCTTTTTCAATAACGCTTAAATAAACTTTACCAGAAGTAACTGTTGAGTGTTTAGATAAATTAATATCGATGAATCTTTCATAATGGCCTAAGTCTAAGTCTGCTTCAGCACCATCTTCGGTCACAAAAACTTCGCCATGTTGCAATGGTGACATGTTTGTAGGGTCTACATTAATGTAAGGATCAAATTTTTGAATGAAAACTTTTAGACCTCTGTCTTTTAGTAATCTTCCTAAACATGCTGCATTTAGCCCCTTCCCTAAACTGGATACAACTCCTCCAGTTACAAAAATAAACTTAGCGCGACTCATTTTATACCTCCACCAAAAATAAAAAATAGCCCTCTTCTTTTAAGAGAACTATTTTGCTCTTTATTATTATACCAAATATTACAACTTTTGTCTATAACTATTTTTAGAATTATTTTTAATTATATAAGGTCCTCAAACTCATCGTCTTCGTCATCGTCATAATCTTCATCATCATCTAAATCTTCATATTCATCATAATCTTCGTCGTCTTCTTCATCTTCTTCGTCAATTTCATCAGAGATGTCATCATAAATTGTTTCATCATCGCTTTCTTCTTCGTCTTCTTCTAATACTTCATCTTCATCTTGAGCTAACAACTCTTCTTGCATTTCGTATTTTAATGCATCCTCAGAGAAAACTTCATCAACAACATCAATATATGTCTTGTCTTGATTAAGTAGTTTAGAATTTTGGCGATACTTCAAATCCCATAATCTTGTGCCTTCTAGGTCTTCTGCACAACAAATAAAATAACCACTTAACATAAAATCAATTTCAAATTGAATATAGTCTTGAGGGTCTACTTTTTCTATTCCCTTTCTTTTAAATACTTCTGCAGCTATATTTACAATCGTATCTGGCTTTTTAGTTTCTTCTAAAATTTTTAAAGCCACATCTACCATTGACATATCTTCATAAATATTTTTATCTTTTTCCATCTTTTACTCCTCCTTTTAAAATATTGTATACTTCTTGGTTAGTGCGATCTCCACTTAAAGGTGTGATTGTGACATACCCACGATTTGTTAAATAAGCATCGCTATTTTCGTTATTATCTAAAGCTAAGTTTCCTGTTCCTAATTGATAATATAATCCTTCTTTTTCTTCAAAATAAGTATCAAAACAAGTATCTCCTTGAACAGAAAGTTTGATTCCTTTTGGTTCTATCGGAAAATTCACATTATATACTAAAGCTTTATTCCAATATTCTTCGCTTAATAGTAATTCCATAACATCATCAAAATATTTTTCAAACCCTGCTAGTGATTTATAATTAGCTGATAAAGCAAATCCTCTTCTTTTTGTATAAGCAGCTTCTGTTGCTCCGGCCACAGTTCCGGAATAAAAAATATCAAAACCTAAATTATATCCTTTATTAACACCAGATAACACTAAATCAAAATCATATTTTAAATGATAATGGGCAAAACGAACACAATCAGCTGGGGTGCTATCAATAGCATATGCTTCAACTCCAGGAAAAAGATTTATTTTTTCAACACTAAATCCTCCCCTTACAAGTATTTTGTGACTTGTAGCTGATTGATTATATTTAGGTGCAACTACAAAAACTTCTCCGTATTTCTTAGCTCTTTCAACTAATCGTTTTAAACCTTCTGATTGAATTCCGTCATCATTTACAACTAGTATCTTCAAGTTACATTAATCCTCCGCTTTCCTCTTTAAATTCTTTTAATCTAATATCTAATTCTTCTAAAATTAAATCAATTTCTTTTTCTTCTAATAATGTAGCTCCGCTTGCTTGCTTATGTCCTCCACCACGATAATTATTAGCTATATCGTCGATAGACACATATCTACTTCTAATTCTAGCTCTAATTGTACTGTCGTCTTGCTCTACAAATAAAACCCAAATTAAACTTCCTTTAATTGAGTCTAAACAATTAACTAACGATGCGGCATCTTCAATAGTAATATTATACTGCTTTCTTAACTTTTTATCAATATAAAAATAAGCCACACCGTTTTCTGTTGTTTTAAAATTTAAGTACAAATAACCTTCTAATTTTAAAACTTCCGAATCTTTCAAATATAAAGCATTATATATTTTTTCAAAATCAATATCATAATCTAATAATAAGCTAGCTGCATTTAATGTTTGTGATCTAACATTGCTATATTTAAATCTTCCTGTGTCAGTCACTATTCCTGTAAATAAAGCTTCAGCTCCTTCTTGCCCCATTTCTAAATTTTATTTACAGGAATAGTGACTGACACAGGAAGATTTAAATATAGCAATGTTAGATCACAAACATTAAATGCAGCTAGCTTATTATTAGATTATGATATTG
>DUNF01000061.1 GCA_012839485.1 Acholeplasmataceae bacterium | reverse complement strand
GTGTGATTTAAATTTAGATAAAATATCTTTCCAAGAATCTTTATCTTCATGATAATAGTTAAAATCGCCGATTAGAGTTTGTTCAAAGAAAGTTGCCACTCCCTCAGTAAATAATTGCCAAATAAACTTATCTCTATTATTATCAAATTTTTGATTTAGCTTAGTGTACTCATTATGATATGCATGACCTAATTCATGATAAATCAGACCCTTCATTGCTTTTAAATCATACCACTTTAATTCAATAATCTTTTCAATTCCTAAAAGAATATAAGTTTTGTTATCTATTACTTCTACCCAACCAGCACCATTGCATAATCCTAAATATAAAACAATCTCTACATCAATCGTTTTGCCAAATTTAGAAATTATTTCTTGATCTAAATTTTGAGTAATCAAATAAAAATTTTTAGCCACTTCTTCTTTTGCTTTTTTGTTTTTAATAACATCATTTAAAATTGGTTGATAATGTTCTTTGAAAGAAACAAGCCCAGTTTCTATTGCCTTGTTCATATCCTCCAAACATAACTGTCCTAACTTAGGATGAATAGTGGCAATATATTTTTTCCATAACTCTAGATTAAACTCACCCTTTAGGTAAACTTTTTCTATTTTATTAGTTGTATCTAAAAACTTCATTTTAACACCTCTGCTTACTACTTTACATTATAGCACAAATTACCCTTTTATTAATTGAAAACTCAAGTAAAATATGGTATAATTACTAAAGTAATAAGAGGTGAAAACTTATGATGAAAAATCTAACAGATCAAGAAATAGTAAGACGAGAAAAAGTAAAAGAATTAGAAGACTTAGGAATTAAACCTTTTGGTCATGCCTATAAACCAACTTCTAATTCCAAAAAATTACAAGAAAAATATTTAGAAAAAACTAAAGAAGAGTTAGAAGAAAAAAAGATAAAAGTTAAAGTAGCTGGTAGAATAATGACTAAACGAAGATCAGGAAAAGCCGGCTTTATGCATATCCAAGATAAATTTGGTCAAGTTCAAATCTATATTCGTGAAGACGAAATAGGTGAAGCACAATATTACCTATATCGTAGATGCGATATCGGTGATATTATTGGCATCGAAGGCTTTGTAATTAAAACAAATACAGGAGAACTAACAGTAAGAGCTACTAAATATGTTCACCTAACAAAAGCTTTAAGACCTCTACCAGAAAAATATCATGGCTTACAAGATGTTGAAGAAGCAAGACGTCATCGTTATGTAGATTTAATCATGAATGATGAATCTAGATACATTGCTTTCTTAAGACCAAGAATTATTAGACTTATCCAACATTTCTTTGATAGTAGAGGGTTTGTGGAAGTGGAAACACCGATTTTACATTCTGTCTTAGGTGGGGCTAATGCTAGACCATTTATCACACACCACAATACTTTAGATATGGATTTCTACTTAAGAATTGCTACTGAACTTCCTTTAAAAAAACTAATCGTAGGTGGTATGGAAAGAGTATATGAAATCGGTCGTCTATTTAGAAATGAAGGAATGGACTCTACTCACAACCCAGAATTCACTACAATTGAGGCTTATCAAGCATATTCTGATATGATAGGAATGATGGATCTTGTAGAAGAATTATTCCAATATTTAGCTAAAGAAACAAACGGTTCATACATTATCAACTACCAAGGCCACGAATTAGACTTTACTAAATTCAAAAGAGTTCATATGGCTGACTTAATCAAAGAAGAAACAGGAATTGATTTCTTTAAAGTTAAATCTGACGAAGAAGCATTAAAGCTTGCTAAGAAACATAACATTGATGTAAAAGAACATGAAAAATCTTTTGGTCATATCGTTAATTTATTCTTTGAAACATACTGCGAAGAAAAACTTATCCAACCTACTTTTGTTTATGGACATCCACTAGATATAAGTCCATTAGCTAAAAAGAATGATAAAGACCCTCGCTTTACTGACCGCTTT
>DUNF01000060.1 GCA_012839485.1 Acholeplasmataceae bacterium | reverse complement strand
TTTTTTTCTTCAAAAAAAGCGGAAATAACTTTATCCATACTCGCTCCTTTATTAATATATTATATAATAATTAGCCTTTTCTTGCAAGGAGTATAATCAAAAAGAGTGTAGCGCTAAAAGCTACACTCTTTAAACGATCTATTCTACTTTTATTCTTCTGCTTCTTCTAAAGCAGGAAAAACTTTTAACTCTAAAAGTTTATCATTAAAATCTTTCAAATCTTTATACTTTTTAATAATAAGATTTCTTCGATATGCATCATAATTAACAACGTCATCACAATCAAAATATTCTCCCGATTGACTAGAAATAATCATATCACCGATATAAATATTGTTATTTCTTGGGCAATAAGCAAAGAATGGTTGATTAGATAAACCATCTATTCCAAAATAATATTCTTGTTTTAAATTAAATAGATTGGAAATTGTTCTAGAAACTACAGTTGTGTTGCGAACTTTATCTTGAATTACTGGGGCCTCAGTACGATTATGATCATAGATTACAAAAGGAACTCTTGAAAGTAACATTCTCTGAACAAAACGTCTTTCTAAATCTTTCCTTCCCAATTCTATCTCATACATTGTCCTAAATTTATTTCTAAATAAGTTTGCATTAGGCACCATTGTATCTAAGAAATCAATAGAGTTTCCGTGATCTCCGTAAAAAGCAATAATCGTATTATCTAATACTCCTAATGTTTCTAACTCTGCTAAGAACTGACCAAAACAAAAATCCATATAACTAATATGTTCTAAATAACCTAGTAGCGGATATTCTATTGATGAATAATCAGCACTAAAGAAACGATCCTTTTCTAAAAATAAATTAAGATCCTCTTCATATGGCATATGCGTAGAAATTGTAATTGGCATCCCAAAAAACTTCTTTCCTTGATCGTTTATGGTCTTCACATCACTAGCCACATATCTAAGCAAATCTAAATCACTTATCCAACGATGAACTATTCTATTTTCATCATAAACACCTAATTCTTTTAAGTCTTCTTCCGATATATGTTCATCAAAATTATAACTATTCACATGAACATTTTTACGATCATAATAATAGCCTACATTAGCATGGTATGATTTAGTTACATAGTCTTCATTCTTAAAAGATTCTGCTAGTGTTGGTAAATCAACACCAACATGATTAAAAACAGTATATTTATTTCCTGTTGGATATAAACCAGTTAAGACAGTAAACTCAGAATCAGAAGTATTACCAATACCAGCTGCTGTATAAAAGTTATTAAAGTAAATTGATTTTTCAAGCATCTTATTAATGTTAGGCGTTAGCTCTTTATAATCGCCATCAACTAAAACCTCTAACCCAATTACAAATTGATTTAACGATTCAGCTTGAATCAAAATTAAATTCTTATCTTCATAAATGCCTTTATACTCTAAGTTAGGACCATAATTTTGTCCATCCAAAATATTTATTTGATTTACGTATTGGTGTTGTTCTAATTTAATTTTTAGTTCAGCTATCTTTTCTTCTATAAGATCATCCTTTTCTGGTATTTTCTCGCTAAAAGCATAATCAAAAGCTTCGAAAACATAATAATTAAATACTCCCATTGACTCAGCTGCATATAAAGCTGATGCATTATCTTCATACCAAGTTCCTTTATTTACTTCCTTATAACTTACATAACTACTTCCCATAAAGAAGATTCCTAAGAAGGCAATAACGAAACCTCCTAACCATCTTCTAAATCCAGGAAATGAAGATGAAAAAGTCTTTTCTTCTTCTTTACGAATAAACTTATAATAGTAAAGGAATGTTAGAATAATGATTGGAATAAAGAAAATTATTTTTCCTCCTCTAATAATTATAAAGATTGATTGTAATACAAACACAAATGATTCACTTGCCCCCGTATCACGAGTAAATAAATCTAAATTCCAAAATGAGAAAAACATTCCATAGTTAGAAATAAAAACACTTAAAGCAAAGTATAACAGAGAAAAGAAAGTAGTAAGGACAATCATATAACGATACCTTGCATTATCGCTCTTAAATATTAAAATTCCTAATCCATAAAACACTGCAAAAAAGGCCGCATCTCCAATAATACTATTTACAACCATAAATGAATCACGAAGATAGGCACTAGGTAAAGCATTAACTTTTGTCCAACTTGATAAATATGAATTGATAATATTTAACACAAAAAAGACTAAAGAAAAAACTATGAACTTATTGCGATATATATGTTTCTCCATATTTTTTCTCCTATATATAATTATATCAAAAATCATCTAAGATTAAAAGTTTTTAATAAAAAAAGTAGACTTGAATCCAAGTCTACTTATTTAAAACAATCTCGATATATTTCTGATAATGTAGGGTGAGCATGAATATAGTCTTTAAATTTACTAACTGTAACTTTTTCTTTAATTACAGCTGCAATTTCATGGATTAAAATTGATGCTTCATGGCCAATAATAAT
Source organism: Acholeplasmataceae bacterium (assembly GCA_012839485.1). Classification (GTDB taxonomy): domain Bacteria; phylum Bacillota_I; class Bacilli_A; order ML615J-28; family CAG-698; genus DUNF01. The sequence continues at coordinate 5,331 of DUNF01000060.1, read as the reverse complement.
ACCGCCAACTATTTTTTCTTCATTTACATAAAGTTTAATATATCCTTCTAGTAAATTACTAGCTAAAGCTTTGCCATTACCACGATAATTAGCCTTTAACTCATTTCCTTCTAAAACGCCAACACTAGCAATTTCTGGTAAAGAGAAAATACAAGATGGAACTAAATTAAAATCAATTTCATCTTTTACACCTAAAATGTGGTTAATTGCCCGATATCCTGAATATGTAGCATAATGGGCTAGCATATTAATTCCCGTAACATCACCAATTGCATATACTCCCTTAACATTAGTTTCAAAGTTTTCATCAACAACAATTCCCTTATTACTATAACTAATACTAGTCTTATCCAAAGCACAATCTAAGTTAGGGATTCTACCAATTGCTAGTAATAAGTTTTCTACTTCCTTTGTTTTTAATTCTCCTTTTTCTTCATATGTTAGAACTTTATCTTGATAACTATTTACCTTGATATTTAAATGAACATCTACACCCTGTCTTTTTAATAATGACAAAATTCTTCTTGATGTTTCTTGATCTAAACTATTTAAAATACGATCACCATATTCTAATACTTCTACTTTAACGCCAAATTGATTTAAAATTGAAGCAAATTCAATTCCAATAACTCCACCACCTACAATTGTTAGGCTTTTTGGTAATTTATCTAAACCTAAAATATCTTTACTAGTTAGGTAAGAATCAAAATTAGGAAGAATTCTTTCTTTTGATCCTGTTGCGATAATAATATTTTTAGCCTCATAAGTTTTTCCATTTACTTCTATTTTCTTATCGCTTATAAAATTAACTTCACCTTCAAGAACAGTAACATTTGCTTTTTTAAGTAAGAAACTAATGCCTTTTTCTAAAGAAGAAACAACTTCATCTTTTCTTGATTTTACTTTTCCAAAATCAAAATCATAACTTAAATTAGTAAGCCCATATAAATCTGAATCTTTCAAATCGCTAATTAATGAAGCATTTTTGAAGTAAGATTTTGTTGGGATACAGCCATAATGAAGACAAGTTCCACCCAGATTATGTTTATTTACTAAAACAACATTTAAGCCTTTGCTTGCACCATACAAGGCAGCTTCATACCCACCAGGACCAGCACCAATAATAATTACATCAATCATAGTAAGTCTCGATATTTAACTTTTAGCTCTCTTGCAGCTAAAACTTCATCTAGTCTTCTTACTGGTGTTGTATGTGGTGCATTATGTAATAGTTCTGGATTTGCCTCTGCTTCATTAGCAATCTTAATTAAAGCATCAATAAACTCATCTATTGTTTCTTTGCTTTCAGTTTCTACTGGTTCAACCATCATTGATTGACTAAATAGTAATGGGAAATAGATTGTAGAAGGGTGAAAGCCATAATCAAGTAATCTCTTAGCTACATCTAAAGTAGTAGCTTTTTTCGATTTTAAACCATTAAATACAACTTCGTGCATAATCGCCCCCTTAACAGGAACTTCATAATACTCTTCTAAACATGCCTTAACATAGTTTGCATTAAGTACTGCCATCTCCCCAACATCCCTAATGTTTTCTTTACCCATACTTAAGATATAAGCATAAGCTTTTAAAATAACATTATAGTTACCTTGGAAATAACTTACACTTCCAATTGAATCTTTTTCTTTTTTCCTTACATATAAACCATTTTCTAACTTAACATGTTTATTTGGTAAAAATGTCTTTAACTTTTCTCCTACACCAACAGCACCTACTCCAGGTCCTCCACCACCATGAGGTGTTGAGAAAGACTTGTGTAAATTAAGGTGAATAACATCAAATCCCATATCAGAAGGTTTAGCTAAACCTAATAGAGCATTAAAATTAGCACCATCATAATACATTAATCCACCTGCATCATGAACTAACTTAGTAATCTTACAAACATCTTTTTCATAAAGACCTGCTGTATTAGGATTAGTAAGCATCATTCCTGCTACCTCATCATCTAATAGTTCTTTTAAATGCTCTAAATCAACTGTACCATCTTCAGTGCTTTGTAAGTTAACAACTTCAAAACCTACAATTGCAACTGATGCTGGGTTAGTTCCGTGAGCAGAGTCGGGAATAATAATCTTCTTACGTTTAAAATCTTTATTTTTCTCATGATAAGCTTTAATCATCATTAATCCAGTTAACTCTCCATGGGCTCCTGCACAAGGTGCAAAACTAAAAGCTTTTAATCCTAGAATTTCATTTAGTAATTTTTCTAAATTATATTCTAATTCTAAAGCTCCTTGACTTGAAACATCTGGTTGTAGTGGATGTAAATTATTAAATTTAGGATTCTTTGATAACTCTTCGTTAATCTTAGGATTATACTTCATCGTACAACTTCCTAAAGGATAAATACCTCGATCAACACCATAGTTTTTAAGTGATAAATTAGTATAATGTCTAATAACATCAACTTCAGAAACTTCAGGAAGTAATAAATCTCTTTTTGTTAAATGTTCTTTTGGTAATGCGTAATCTTTAATATCAGTTTTTGGTAAAGTAATACCTACACGACCTTTTTTTGATCTTTCAAAAATTAATTTATCGTACATTATACTTCACCTACTTTCTTTACAAACCCATCTATTTCGTCTTTAGTTCTTACCTCACTTGCATAGAAAATAATTAAATTATCTTTGATGTTATAACCAGATAAATAACCTAAAGCTAAAAGTTTTTGCTCTAAATGTTTAGGATTGCCTAAATATTCTAAAACAAATTCTTGATAGAATGGCCTAGAAGTAACTTTTTTAAATTTCTTAGTTTTTAATAACTCTTCTTCTAAATAATGAGCATTATTATAAGCTCTCTTACTTAGTTCAATTAAACCAAGTTTACCAACTAAACTTAAATAGATTGAAACAGTTAAAGCCATTAAAGACTGATTAGAACAAATATTCGAAGTAGCTTTTTCTCTTCTAATATGTTGTTCACGTGCTTGAAGTGTTAAAACATAACCTCTTTTTCCTTCTACATCTACAGTCTTACCAACGATCCTACCAGGTAGTCTTCTTTGATATTTAGATATAGTAGCAATATAGCCCACACTTGGTCCACCAAAGTTTCTCTTTAAACCTAAACTTTGCATATCCCCGCAAGCTATATCGGCGTTATATTCACTTGGAGCTTTAAATAAAGCTAAACTGCTTGGTTCTTGATTAATAATAAATAAAGCGCCAATTTCTTCTAAAGTTGCTTTCACTTTGCTATAGTCTTCTAAAACACCATAAACATTTGGTGTTTGCGCCACAAAACAAGCAACATCATTATTTAACTTTTTCTTTAAATCTTCCAAATCAAAACTGAAATCTTTTTCTAAAACATATTCAACTTCTAAATCACGATACTTAGAGTAAGTCTTAACAACCTCTAACACATAAGGATTAATTGTTTTACTTAGTAAAACCTTATTTTTCCTTGTAGCTGCTACTGCCATAAAGATAGCTTCAGCTGTACTACTAGCACCATCATACATTGAGGCATTAGCTATATCCATACCAGTTAACTCACAAACATAAGATTGGAACTCAAAGATATATTGCAATGTTCCTTGTGATACTTCTGGTTGATATGGTGTATAAGATGTAAGAAACTCTTGGCGAGAAATAAGAGCATCAATAATACTGAAGTCATAGCTTTCATAACTACCTAAACCACAAAAAGAAAGCAAGTTTTTATTTTTACTTGCTAGTCTTCCAAAATGATCTCTTAACTCATTTTCACTCATCTTGCTAGGGATGTCTAATGGTTTAGTCAGTTTAATATCTCCTAAAGCTACGAATAATTCATCAATTGTCTTGATACCTATTTTATCAAGCATTTCTTTAATATCGCTAGCTGTATGAGGTAAATACTTATGCATTAGCTAATTCCTTTTCGTATGCTTCAGCTGAAAGTAATTTCTTTAATTCTTCTTTCGAATCAAGCTCGACTTTAACTAACCAAGCACCATATGGATCTTCATTAATTAATTCTGGACTATCCAAAACCGCTTCGTTTACTTCTAGTACTTTTCCACTTACAGGTGAGTAGATATCTGAAGCTGATTTTACTGACTCAACAACGCCACATTCTGCGCCTTGAGCAACATCATCAGCATCTGGTCCTTCAAAATAAATAATATCGCCTAATTCACTAGCTGCAAAAGCTGTTAAGCCAATGTATGCAACATTTCCTTCTACTTTTACCCACTCATGTGTTTTTGTATAAAACAAACCTTTTTTAATATCTGCCATTTTCTCCTCCTATTTTTGATATTTTTTATCCATGAATTTTTTCTTAATAATCTTAGCCTTTACAAATTTCTTGCGAACTAAGATTTCTACTTCTTTATCTAATTTATACTCATCGCGATCGATTAAAGCAACCGCGTAACTATCTTTAGTATTAGGTATCATATAACCAGTAGTTACATAACCAATTTCTTTACCTTCAGAATATACTTTATAACCGTGTCTTGCAATTCCTGGTCCTAATAACTCTAAACCTACACTTCTTCTTTTTAATCCTTCTTCTTTGATTTTGCTTAAAGCTTCTTTGCCATAAAAATCTTTATTAAAATCAACACCGAAACTTAAACCAGCTTCTAAAGGATTAATATCCATATCTAACTCTTGGCCATATAAAGGTAGGGCTGCTTCAAATCTTAAAGTGTCTCTTGCACCTAAACCACATGACTTCATTCCTCTTTTTGTTAGGTGTTGATATAGTTTTAAGATATCTTCATTCTTACCATAAATTTCAAAACCATCACCACCAGTATAACCACTACGAGAAATTAAAAATTTCATTCCTAAAATACTATAATACTTAAAGTCATACATTTTAAGTTCATCTAGCTTATCCACTAAATCCTTTTGAAGAAAACTAGCTGCATTAGGTCCTTGAATTGCTAGTAAAGAAATATCATCAGACATATCAACTACATCACAATTATATTTACCTTTTTTAAATAGTTTCATTATATGCTCATAATCTTTTTCTTTATTAGAAGCATTAACTACAAGCAAGAATTTAGAATCATTATACTTATAGACCATAATGTCATCTACAACTCCGCCATTCTCATTTAATAAAAAACCATAACTCATTCTTAAATCTGGTCCACTTAAATTTTGTGTTACTAAATAATCAGTAAACTTATAAGCATCTTCTCCCGAAATCATAATCTCTCCCATATGTGAACAATCAAAACAGCCAAAATCACTTCTAACAAGTTCATGTTCTTCGCTAATTGATGTGTAATATACGGGAAGTAAATAACCAGTAAATTCAATCATCTTTCCTGATTGTTTAATGTGTTCATCATACAAT
>DUNF01000059.1 GCA_012839485.1 Acholeplasmataceae bacterium | reverse complement strand
TTTTAATTTCTCATGAATATAAGGCGGAAGAGGCATCATGCCAACTTTATTAAGTAAATCATAAAAGATCCCTTCATAATTAAATTTAAGTAAGCAAATACCTTCTTCTTTTTTTTCTATTACTTCAGCTGTAAATAGTCCCTCAAAGTCTAAAACTGTACCTTGTTTTACTCTTCTAAATGGTTTTACTAAACATTCATAAAACTCGCCTTTATTTTTTAGTAATAAAACTTCAATTTTAGCTTTAGTATCAACCTTTTCTCCAATAATTCTAGAAGGTACTACTTTTGTATTATTTATTACTAAAACATCTTCTTTTGATAAATAATCTAAAATATTATAAAAGACATCGTGTTTTACTTTACCAGTAAAACGGTCCATAACTAATAACTTACTATATTCTCTTTTTTCAATAGGATTTTGAGCAATTAACTCTTCCGGTAATTTGTAATCAAAATCACTAACTTTCATACTCATACATTCCTATTTTTAATTGCTTATAGGCTTTCTCTGTTGCTACTCTTCCTCTAGGAGTTCTTGTAATAAAACCATTTTTTAAAAGAAATGGTTCAATTACATCTTCTAAAGTTTGACTATCCTCAGCTAAAGTTGATGCTATTGCATTTAAACCAGCAGGACCACCATTAAACTTCTCAATTAAAGTTTTTAAATAGCGTCTATCAGTAATGTTTAAACCTTCACTATCAATAAGCAACTTTTCTAAAGACTTATTTGCAATATCTAAAGTAATTAACTTACAATCTAAATCTTCAAACTGAGCAAAGTCTCTTACTCTTTTAAATAATCTATTAGCAATTCTTGGTGTTCCTCTACTTCTTTTTGCTATCTCAAAAGCAGCATCTTTCGCAATCTTAAAATTAAAGACTTTAGCTGTACGCATAATAATCTTTTGTAAGTCTTCACTATTATAATAATCTAAGTGTTGAACAATACCAAAACGATCTCTTAAAGGTGCTGTAATATCACCAACTCTTGTAGTTGCACCTACTAAAGTAAAAGGTGGTAGTTCTATTCTTAAAGTTGTAGCAGTAGAATCTTTACCAGTAATAATATCAATTGCAAAGTCTTCCATCGCAGAATAAAGTACCTCTTCTACAACCCTTGGAATTCTATGAATCTCATCGATAAATAAAACATCACCTGGATCTAAAGAAGATAAAATTGCTGCTAAATCTCCTACACGATCTAAACTTGGACCAGAAACAATATAAATGTTTGTTCCCATCTCATTAGCAATAATTGATGCTAAAGTAGTTTTACCAAGTCCAGGAGGCCCAAATAGTAAAACATGGTCTAAAGTTTCCTCTCGATGAAGTGCAGTTTGGATAAAGACATGTAGCATTTCTTTTAAATCAGCTTGACCAATAAAATCAACTAACTTTTTAGGTCTTAAACTAATATCATAGTCAGTATCAATATTTAATAATTCATTTTCTTCCATTTTTTTCCTCCTTTTTTTTAGTAATCTATGGTATAATAAATAAGGTGATAAATATGTATAATTATATTAAAGGCAAAATAACTTATATCGGCAATGGTTACATCGTTTTAGAAAATAACAACATTGGCTATGAAATTAAATCGGCAACACCTTATGATTATAAAACGGGTGATGAAGTAATAGTTTATCTATATTTAAATGTTCGTGAAGATATTCAAGAACTTTACGGGTTTAAAACTTTAGAAGAAAAAGATTTCTTTTTAAAATTAATTTCCGTAAAAGGTTTAGGTCCAAAGAGTGCCTTACCTATTATTGCTAGCAATAATATCAGTGGTGTTATTGAGGCAATTAAGAAAGGTGATGCGAAATACTTACAAAAGTTTCCTGGCATCGGCCCTAAAGCTTCCCAACAAATCATTCTTGACCTACACGGTAAAATAGATATTGATAAAACTATCAAAACAAATCCTAAACTTCTTCAAGCTAAAGCTGCTTTAGAAAGTCTAGGCTACAAACAAAAAGAAATAAAGCAAGTATTACCTGTTATTGAATCTAATTTAGATAAAGAACTAGGTGATATAATCAAAATTGCTTTAAGAAATTTAATTTAAACTTGTGTTTTTATACACAAGTTTTTTTATTAAAATCTAAAGTTTCCTTTTCCCTTACCTTTTCCTTTTCTTTTTTTGGCTTGAGGCATTGGTGGCATTCCACCTCTTTGCATCTGTTTCATTTGATTTTCATCCATTCTTGATAACTGTTCTACTTGTTGTTTCATTGTATCAAAACGACGAACTAAAGCATTAACTTCAGGATAAGGTCTACCTGATCCTTTAGAAATCCTTGTTCTTCTTGAACTACTACGAGCAATAATTTCTGGATTTTGTCTTTCATTTTCAGTCATTGAAAAAATTATTGCTTCAATATATGCTAATTGTTTATCATCGAATTCAATATTTTTAAGTTGTTGACCTAAACCAGGAATTAATTTTAAAATTCCTTTTAAAGATCCCATTCTTTTAATCCATTTCATTTGCTTTAGGAAGTCGTTATAGTCATACTTACCCTTTTGCATCTTCAAAGCCATTTTTTCAGCTTCTTCTTCCTCAACTGCTTGGGTAGTTTTTTCAACTAAACTAACAATATCTCCCATTCCTAAAATACGATCTGCCATACGGTCTGGATGAAAAACTTCTAAATCATCTAACTTTTCTCCAACACCGATAAACTTAATCGGAATGTTTGTAAGGTAACGTACTGATAAAGCAGCACCACCTCTAGCATCTCCATCTAGTTTTGTTAGGATACAACCAGTAATCGTTAATCTTGCATTAAATGTTTCGATAACGTTAATCGCATCTTGTCCCATCATTGCATCAATTGTCAGTAATACTTCATCAGGATTAACTGCCTTTTGTACTTCAATTAACTCATCCATCATTTGATCATCAATATGAAGTCTTCCTGCAGTATCAATAATTACTAGATCATGCTTATTTGCTTTCGCATATTTAATACCTTCTTGAACTATTTTTACAACCTTCTCTTTTGTTCCCATTTCAAAAACAGGAATATTTAAACTCTTACCAATTGTTTTTAATTGATCGATTGCAGCAGGACGGTAAATATCAGCCGCTATAAATAGTGGTCTTTTTTTATCTCCTTGTTTTCTTATATAATTTGCAAGTTTACCTACATGTGTTGTTTTACCACCACCTTGTAAGCCTACTAACATAAAAACAGTCGGTCCACTTAAATTATAATTTAATGGAGCAGCTTCATCTCCCATTAATTTTTGTAGTTCATCACGAACAATCTTTACAACCATATCCCCAGGAGATAAAGATTTCATAATCTTTTCACCTAAAGCTTTTTCTTTTACTTCTTTTGTAAAGTCACGAACTACTTTATAGTTAACGTCAGCTTCAAGTAATGAAAGTCTAATCTCACGCATCATTAAATCTATATCTTTTTCAGTTAAGTTAGCTCTACCAGTAATTCTTCTTAGAGCCATACTTAATCTTTCTGATAAACTTTCAAAAGCCATTTCTTACCTCCTATTCTAATTCTTTTAATTTTTCAATTAATTCTTTTGTTTCTTCTTTATTATATTTCTTATAAAGTTTATTTCTTGCATCATATTTAGCTTTTAATTTTAACTTTTCTTCAAAATTATCTAATGCTTTATAAGTGCTTTGAATACTATCATAAACTGCATTTCTTGATACATTATAACTTTCAGAAATTTCTCCTAAACTTAAATCTTCAAAATAATAACATTTAAAATATGTCTGTTGTTTTTCAGTTAGTAAATTTCCATAAAAGTCATATAAAATAATATAATGTTGATTCTTCTCTAATAAATTCATTATTCTTCTAT
>DUNF01000058.1 GCA_012839485.1 Acholeplasmataceae bacterium | reverse complement strand
TTCTAGTTTATTCCTGTCTCTTCTCTTGTTTGTTTAGTTTTCAAAGACTTATTTAGACACGTATTCTCATCACGTGCTTTATTATTATACACTATTTGACCATAAATGTCAAGGATTAAATATAAGTAATTTAACCAATATCTAGTCAATATAGTTATAAAAAGACTCACTTTTTTAAAAGTGAGTCTTTAATAAACTTATATCAAAAAAGAAAATTATTATTCTTCGTATACTGCTACTAAACGTCCTTTCACTTTACCTTGCGCTAACTCTTCTATTCCTTGTGGGATATAGCTAGGCTTTATTTCGTGCAACATTGGCTTTAATTTGCCTGCTGCCATTAATTTATATATAGCTGCGATATCTTCTTTAGTTCCACCATTTGATGCAATAACTTTTTTAGATTGAGTAATAAAGTCCATTACATTAACTTTAAATTCTAATCTACCCATACCAACTAATACACAAGTTCCACCAAAAGCTAAAGTTTCAATAGCATCAGTAGTAGTTTGGCCAAAGCCAGCAAAGTCTACAATTAAATTTAAGTTTTTATCTTTAAATTCTTTAATATCTTTTCCTACTTCTTTAGCTCCAATTTTCTTAGCTAGATCTCTTGCGTGTTCACTAATATCAACAGCGTAAACATTTTTAAACCCTGAAGCAATTAATGCTTGTAGTCCGCATTGGCCTAAACCACCAATACCAATTATTCCAATATTCATTTCCGGTTTTGCTTCACCTCGATTAAAGATAGCATGATATGATGTCATACCAGCATCAGTAGCTGCTGCTGCATCGGCCATTCTAATTCCTTTAGGAACTAAAACTAAATCCACAGCTGGAGCATGAATATGTGTTCCAAATCCACCATCATAACTATATCCAGGAGCTCCTGCACCTGATGGTCCTGTAGGGCAGATTGCAACACGATCTCCTACTTTAAAGTCAGTAACACCTTTACCAACTTCAATAATTGTTCCAGCATTTTCGTGACCCATAATCACAGGTAGATTCATAATACTCATCCACCCTTCATCTCTAAGAGTACCAACATCCGAATGACAAATACCACAAGCACCAGTTCTAATAACTACATATCCTGGTTTTGCTTTAGGTATTTCTTTGTCTACTAATTTTAATGGCTCATTAGTTCTTGTAAATAGCCATCCTTTCATCATAGTTCAAACACCTCCTAATTGCACTTAAATTGTATCATAAAAAAACGTTTTTAACAATCCCTTTTTTTACAATCTTTATACTTAATGTATAAGAAAAGAGTAACCCGAAGGTTACTCTTTTTTTATCTATCTTCTTTTTCAAAGATTATTAGTTATTCCTATGGAGCTGGTGTCCACTTAGCATAAACTGTCATGTTAGTTGTTAATCCAACTGTAAAGTCATGTGGAGTTGTTAATGCAGGTTCATCAAACCAGCCAGCAAATACATATCCGTCTCTAGTTGGATCTGTAGGTTGTACAACTATAGTGCCATAAGGTACTGTAGATGAAGCAACTACGCTACCACCATTTGAATCAAATGTTAACTTTCTAGGTTCAGCTTCCCATTTAGCATAAACTGTTGTGTCAGCTTTTAAATCAACTGGGAATGCGAATGCTTCTGTTAATCCAGCATCTGCATACCAACCCTTGAAGATGTGACCAACTTTTGTTGGAGCAGCTGGAGCGTTAATTGTTCTACCCCAATTGCCTAAATCTTCAGGAATTGCTGAGCCACCAGCTACTTCATAAGTAAGCTTAGTTTGTGTAATTGTCCACTTAGCGTATGCTGTAGCATCTGCTGTTAAAGTAACAGGGAATGCAAATGGAGTTACTAAATCAGCTTCGAACCATCCATCGAAAGTATATCCTTCTTTAGTTGGATCTTCTGGTTTAGCAAATTCTGTGTTGTAATCTTGAGTTACAGCTGGAATTGCTGAACCGCCATCAACGTTAAATGACAATTTAACTTGTTGAATATCCCATTTAGCATAAATCTTTGTGTCAACTTTTAAATCAACTGGGAATGCGAATGCTTCTGCAAATTCAGCATCTTTATACCAACCCTTGAAGTCATAACCAACTTTTGTTGGATCTGCTGGAGCGTTAATTGTTCTATTCCAATCGCCTAAATCTTCAGGAATTGGTGAACCGCCATTTACTTCATAAGTAAGTTTAGTTTGTGTAATTGTCCACTTAGCATATGCTGTAGCATCTGCAATTAAGTTAGCAGGTAATGCAAATGGAGTTACTAAATCAGCTTCGAACCATCCATCGAAAGTATATCCTTCTTTAGTTGGATCTTCTGGTTTAGCAAATGATGAGTTGTAATCTTGAGTTACAGCTGGAATTGCTGATCCGCCATCAACGTTAAATGTTAATGTAATTTGAGTTACACTCCATTTAATGTATAATGTTAAGTCTGATTTGATTTGTTCAGTAGCAAAGTTAAATTGTTGTCCTTCAGAACATTCTTGATCTTTGTACCAACCACCAAAGTCGTGACCAACCCATACTGGTTGTGGTGCAGGAACATCTAATAATGAACCGTGTTCAACTGAAACAGTTGTTGTTGATCCATGGTTATCATCAAATGTTACGTTATATTGTTTAATAGTCCATTTAGCATAAAGTGTAATATCTGCTACTACTAGATCATTAAAGTCATATAGTGTAGCTAATGAAGCTTCTGTATACCATGCTGAGAATGTGTATCCTTCTCTTATTGGAGCTGCTGGTTCAGCAACAGCTGTACCATGATCTACTACTACAGGATCTACAGTAACTTCATCAGTTAATGTATTAAATGTAACAGTTCTTGGAGCTGGTACCCATTTAGCATAAAGCGTGAAGTCTGCAAGTGCTGATACTGGTAAAGCAAAATCATATTCTTCGCCTTCAGAGCATGCAGCATTTTTATACCAACCAGCAAATGCTTTGTTAAGTTGTGTTGGTGCTTCTGGAGCTGGAACAATAGCATCGTACTCTGTATCAATAGGAGCTACAGCTGATCCGCCTTGTGGATCGAATGAAATCTTGATTGGATTTGCATTCCATTTAGCATAAACAGTTGTATCTGCTTCTAAGTTAACTGGGAATGCGTATGCTTCTGTTAAGTCAGCATCTGCAAACCAATCTGCAAATGTATATCCAGTTCTTGCTGGATCTGCTGGTGCTAGAACTTGAGTTCCATGAGGTACTGTAATAGCAGCAACTTCATCTCCACCATTAGAATTGAATGTTAATGTTCTATTTTCTAATACGAAGTTAGCATATAGAACTAAATCAGTTGTAACTGGAGCACTTGCGTCATAAGCTTGTGTTAATCCGGCATCTGTGAACCAACCTTCAAATGTATGGTTAGCTTTTTCAGGTTTAACAAAAGTAATCTTCTTACCTTCTTTTAGAACTTCTTTTTCTAATAATGAAGCTCCGTCATAATATTCTACTTCAAATTTAGGAGCAGCGAAAGCAGCATAAAGCGTCATATCGCCAGTAGCATCAGCTGGAATAGATGTAACAACTTCTAATCCTTCAGGAGTCATTTCATACCAGCCTTCAAATGTACCTAATGACATAGGAACAACTGTCCATAATTCTGGTAATTCAATTGCACCATCTTCAACAGTATATTTAATTTCAGCTGAAGTAAATGGAATAATGTTTCTATTTGTGGCATTACCGATAATTGATTGTCCTTTAATCCATTGAGGGAATCTTAAGTTTCCAAGCCATTCTGAGCTCCAGAATCCTTGAGCTGGATTAGCTTTTCTAACTAGGTATTCTACATGGTCAAAGAATGCTAACCATTTATCGTGATATCTAGAATCAGATACGAATACTCCTAATGAATCATCAACGTCTCTTCTATTAGCTTTGTAGAATTTCTTAACTGATTGCCATGGACCGTCATAACCTTCAGTTAGACCTGCACCATGAACGAAGTCTGTTAGAGAATCTGTGCGTCCTAAGAATTCGTGATAATCTGCGAATAATTCCATTAGTAATAAGTCTTTACTATAATGATATGTATTAAGACTCTTAGAAACTAATGTAATTGTATATTGATATGGAACATATTTAGAATATAATGCTAAACTTGCATCTGGCATAGCTGTTGCAACAAATTTAACTTCATTTGCTTCAGCATCTAAATAATACCATCCATCAAATACATAGTGTTCTTTTACAGGGTCAGCAGGGAATACAATAGCAGCACCATAGTTTCCAGTGAATGGAGCTAATGCAGTACCTTCATCTGTAAATGTTAATGTATGTTGATTAATAACTAATTTTGCATATAATTTTACGCTTGCAGTTGGAGCTACAGCAAAATCAAATTTGTTTTCAAATGCTTTTTCTGTATACCAACCTTCAACTGAATAACCTTCATAAGCTAATGCAGGTTGAGTAGCTTTTTCTCCAGGTAATAATGATTGAGTAGGAATTGTAACTCCTAATAAACCAGTATCAAATGAAACTTCTAAACTTACTGCCCATTTAGCATATAGTTTTAAGTTACCAGCAACATCGTCTGCAAAATTATATAAGTTTTCAAATGCAGCTTCTTTATACCAACCAACTAATTCATATCCTGGGTTAACAATTGCAGGTTGAACTGCTTTCTTATCAGCAGCAGCAACTTCAATTATTTGATTTGCGATTGCTACTCCTTCTACGTTAGAAACGAATTCTACAACGTAAACATCTGCAGCATTTACAAATTTAGGATATAAAGTAACAGGTGCATAAACAGCTGTATTTAAGTCATAAGCATTGTTTAATGCAGCATCTTCATATAGACCTACAAAAACTTTGCCTGCTGGAGCTGGAACAGCTGGAACTGCTAATTTGTCACCATAAGGTACATTAACTTCGATTGCAGGATCTGCAGCGATAGTAACTTTATTAGCATAAGCTGGATCTCCACTAAACTTAGCATATACTTGAACGTCTTGTTGTCCTAAGCCATCAACAGTCCATACAACTGGTTGAGTTAATTCTGCATCCATATACCAACCATCAAATACTGAGTAAGGTTTTACTGGAGCTGGAACATTGAAATCAACAGTTGCAACGTTGTATAAGTTAGCAACACCATCGTTTAATTGAGCTGCAGCTTCAGCTTCAGGAATAACGTATACGTTTTGAGGAATTACAGGATTATCAATAGTTTGACCAGTTGATAATGCCATATTGAAGATATATTGAGTCATATGACGGTATGAAGCAACCCATGAAGCAATGTCAGCTTGTGTTGCATATACAGTTGAGCCCCAACCTACTCTATCTTGAGCATATTTAAATGTCTTATTTCCTTCTGCATCTTTTCCTTCTAGGAATTGAGCAACAGGTAAACCAACTCTATTATAAATATCTCTAATAGAAGTATAACCGTTCATTTGGCAAGTTCCTGCAAGGAATGTTTCTTCCATAACTAACATTAATTCAGCCCAGTGGCCATATTTTTTGTTGTTAAAGAAGTGTCTATCGCCAACTTCTAACTTCTTATAATCTTCATTAATAGTTCCATCAATGTTCTTATATAATTTAATTAAGAACTCTAATGCGAAGTGATCTGGATCTTTTGTTTGATATGATACGAAGTAATTTCCATCGTCACCTTTCATTAAGTTAATAAATGCGTTTGGATCTTCTGAATCTGGATTTTTAAACTCTGCAAGTGATGGTAATGTATGAGTTACATCAGCTTGTGTAATATTTCCATCATAATCATGCTTTTGAGATACCCAAGCATTAAAGTTTTGTTCTTGTAAATGTTGATATAAATCATCAAAGAATAAATCAATAATTCTTGCTTTCTCATTAGTATAAATTGAACCACCATTTAAGTTATATGTAATAGTCCAGTTTGTATCTAAGTAAAGTGCTTTTTCAGCAAGTAACCAAGCTTTTAATGGAACAGCATCTTGAGCAGCTTCAGGTAAAGCATCATACTTATCATAAGCAGCTTGTAATGCTACTACATAGTCTTCCATATAGAAGCCAATTTCACCTTTGCTATCTTTTAATGCTTGTAATTCTTCATTGAATAATAAAGCATAACGACCAGCTAGTTCAGCGTATTTTGCGGCATTAAATCCAGCTTTTTCAGCATCTGATAATCTAGCATTGTTTGCTCTTGCATTAGCTGTTGCTAAAGCTGTAACTGGGTTAGCATCTTCTTCGCCTAATGCTTCACCAGCTTCTAACTTAGCAATTGAAGCTTCAGCGTTTTCTAATTGTGCATTAGCTGTATCAATGAAATAACTGTTCTTTGGATGTAAATCATGATGATTAACTTCTAGATGAGTTCCTTGTACACAGAATACGCCATTGTAAATAGCATTATTTGATTGTGTTTTTGGACAGTAAATAGCATGGTTTGCAGGAAGTTCAAGATATTTTGTTCCTGCTGGGTAAGCGAATTGAATTCCGCTCTTACCATTACCAGATACTACTTCACCTGTTTCTAAGTTAACAATGAAAACAGTTCTGTAACCGTCAACTGTTAAAGCAAATTCACGAGAGAAACCAGTTGATACAATTGGATTTCCATCTGAACCATTGCCTGTTACGTGAACAGCAAGTGGAACTTTTACTGTTTCTGTATAATTGTTTACATATAATACAGGCCAGTTACCACCAGTACCTTGAATTAAAGTACTATTATCAAAGATACCTTCGCCATTGTCTTTTTTACCAGTAACATAAATTACTGAGTCATGTCTGATATATAAGTTGCTTCTAGAAGCATCTTCTCCTTGGTAGAAAATTTCAATATCAGGATTGTTTGGAGCTTGTCTGAATTCGCCTTGAATTGAGAACATATAACCTGAGTAATATGTTGGGAATGCCATATTTAAAACACCAACAACTGGATCAAAGTATGAGAATAATGCTAATGTATCACATTTTTCTTTATAAACTGTAGATGTTTGTTGTGAGAAACGTCCTGCAACAATAATATCATCTTTAGTTTTTCCAGCACCGATATTTATAACTAATTCTAATTCAGCTTTATCTGTTTCATCAGCTGCATTTGTGAATGTAGCTTTTAAAGCAGTTTCACGGTATCTTAAATATTGTGCATTTAATACAAAGCCGTCTGCCCATAATTCAGGTTCTAGTGCTTCCCAAGCAACGTTAGCTGTATCTTCGCCAACTGCTTGTGTAGCTACAAGTCCTGGAAGAGCATTTCCGCCTGCTCTACCTTTAACACCATAAGGGAAATGAGCAGGAACTTCGTTGTTGTTAGCAAAAGCATTAGCTGCTTTTGAAGCAACTGAAGGTAAGTTTGCAGTAACTGCAACTTCTCTAGTTCCTAAAACTTCTCCTAGGTATTCGAAACTAACTGTGTAAGTAACTACAGTAGCTTCTGCTAATTCTTGATTAGCATATTTACCAGCGTTATCAAAAACTTCTGGTTTATCTGAAACATAAGTTAATTTAGCATCAAATTTGTCATCTGCAGCTGGTAAGTTAATGTTAACGTTGCTTGCATATCCATTTAAGAAAGCAAGTGACCCTTCATTAACGATGTAGTCCATTTTTTCATCTGCAGTATATCCATTAGCATATACGTCATATGCTGCTGATTCAGTGTATAATTCACCACCAGGGATTTGATACTTATACATAACTTGGAAGTTAACTTTAGTGTCATCAAGTGGACGTACATATGCACCTTCATTGCTAATAACTTGTTTAGCACTGCTTGTGTATACAATTTCTACGCCAGCAATTTCAGCCTCTAAAGCTAAATCAGCTGAAACTTTTTCTACTTCTGATGTATAAGGAAGTAGGTAAGATTCAACGATATCTCTTGCCATTTGTACTCTATTGAAAGCATTGTTTGCTAAATCAGCAACAACGAATAGAGTAAGTTCCATATTGTGTTGTACGTTGTTTGCGCCATATTCACCTTTAATAGTAACTTTTTCAAGTTTATCTACTGCAGGTGCTTCGTATGCGTAGTAACCTGTACCACGTGTTAATTCGCCATCTACGTACTCAGCAATAACTTCTGATCCTTTTAAGTATGAGATCTTTACTGAAGGGTTTGAAGCATGCATTAATGCTAAATCTTCAGCAACATATGATCTATTTAGTTGAGCATAAATTTCGTTAACTGCAGCGATTACGATATCTAAATCTGCTCCAGCTTCGATAACTTCAAAATCAACTGAATCCTTAACACTTGGATCTAGTGTAGACCAAGCATTGATCTTAGTTTTACCAGGTTTTAAACCAGTAACACGACCTAAGCTATCAACACTTGCAATCTCAGGATTTTCAACCTCAAAATATAAACCAGTATATGCGCCAGCTGGTGTAACTACATAGTCAATATCAGGCTCAGCTGCATTTGTAGATGTTCCTACAAGCGTTGAACCGATTAAAAATAGTTCTAATGAAGTCGGCGCAACAGGTCTATTGCTTAGTGCGGCAACTAACTCTTGAAGAGCTGCTAAATCAGCTTCTGTTTCCGCTATTCTGGCATCAAGAGCCTCTTTCTCTTCGTTTAATTGAGCTAGTTCTTCTTCTAGTTCGGCAGATAAACCTTCGAATTCTTCAAGTTGAGCGATTCTAGCATTTAATGCTGCCTTCTCTGCGTTTAGATTTTGTTGTTGCAACTCAAGAGCAGCTTTTTGCTCTTCTAATACTGTCAATTGTGCATTTGCTGCGTCTAATTGAGTTTGAGCGTTGTTTAGCTGTTCAGCAACATCGTTGTACTTCTTGTTGCTTACACAGCCTACCACAGTTAAGGCAAATACAAGCATCAAAAGTGCACCGAAAAATCTTCTCATTTTCATAAACACTTTACCTCCTAATCTGAATGTTTATATCATTATTATATAATACGCCATACTATTACATATGGTCACATATATTCTACATTATCTCTGTATAAAAGTCAAGGTTTTTCAAGAATTTCTCTTTTGTTTTAGCGCTTTTTTAACGCTTTTTAAAAAGCGTTTACACTATTTTTCCTGGATTTAAAAGATTTTTAGGATCGAATGCTGCTTTAATATTTCTCATTAAATTAATTTGCACATCTCCTAATGATTCTTTTAAATATTCCATCTTAGCATAGCCAATTCCGTGTTCTCCTGATACTAAACCACCAACTTCTTTAGCTCTCTTATATAAATCATGGAATACTAGATCTAGTTTCACTTCCCATTCTTCATCTGATAAGTCATCTTTACAAATATAAATATGTAAATTACCATCACCAGCATGGCCAAATGAAGGAAGTCTTAAGCCATACTTTTCTTCTAACTCATAAGTGTATTTAATATAATCGCTCACTTCAGAACGTGGCACTACTACATCACACTCATCCATTAAAGGTGTAGAAGCTTTAATAGCTTCTAAGAAAGAACTCCTAGCACTCCAAACATCTTCGTTTCTTTCATCAGTATCAACAATCAAAACATCTACTGCTTCAAACTTGTTAATTAATAGTTCTGACGCCTTCTTAGCATTCTCATCTACCTCAGCTTGCGAACCATCAAAAGTAAGTAAAATATAAGCAGGACTGTTTTGATCTGGGAACTTTTTACCTAAAAACGTCTCTGAATACTCTAAAGCTTCTCTTGTAAAAAACTCAATTGCTGTTGGATTAGTTCCTGAATTCAAAATCTTCGGAACTTGTTCAATAGCTTTTTCTAAACTAGCATAAGGAACAAGTAAACTTAAACTTTTTTCAGGTAGTGAAACTACCTTTAAATAAGCTTTAGTTACAATTGCTAGTGTCCCTTCACTACCAATAATTAAGTTCTTCAAAGAATAACCTGAAGTATCTTTTACAACTTTCTTCCCAAACTCTAAAATTGTTCCATCCATTAAAACTACTTCTAAAGCACGGACCCAATCTCTAGTAACTCCATACTTTACGGCTCTCATACCACCAGCGTTAGTTGTAATATTACCACCTATTGTTGCCGATTTTTCGCCTGGATCTGGAGCATATAGATAACCTCTTGCTTTAGTATAATCAGCAATATCCATTAGTAATGCTCCCGCTTCAACTTCTAAAATTTGGTTTTCTTCATCTAAATTAATAATTTTATTCATTAAAGTCATATCCAAAACAATACCACCATATAATGGTACACATGCCCCAACTAAACCAGTTCCACTTCCTCTTACAGTTAATGGAATGTTATTGTCATAAGCATATTTAGCAACTTTAGATACTTCTTTAGTCGATTCTACTTTCACAATCACTTCTGGCTTACCAATTAAAGTACCAAGTTCATCTTTTGAATATTCTGAAATTGAATCATCATAAATAAAAACTCTTGTTTTATCAATTAATTTCTCTAAAGCCAAAACATCTTTGTTTGTCACTTTTTTATACATCTTCTTCCCCTTTCAAAGTCTTAATTAATTCAGGTAGTATTGTAAAAATATCCCCTACTAAACCATAATGAACAAAGTCAAAAATAGCTGCATTTTTATCATTGTTAACAGCGAAAACTACTTCACTGCCTTTCATTCCCGCAGTAAATTGAACAGCTCCACTAATACCCAAACAAACAAGAAGTTTAGGCGAAACTGTTCTACCACTTAGGCCAATTTGTCTTGTAGCTGGCATAACTCCTGCCTCTACAAGTGGTCTAGTACAAGCAAGTTGTGCCCCAATTAAATCAGCAAATTCTTTTGCCATTTGAATTTGTTCTTTAGTTTTAAATGGTTTCCCAATACATACGATTGTATCTGCCTCAGAAATATCAATTTCTTTTGGCTTTTCTTTTGTTTCAACTAATCTCATATTAGTTTTAAACTTAATATCTTTCAAACTCATCTTTTCAACAGCACCAAAAGGTTTAACCTTTTCTGGCATTTTGAAGATCTTATAACGAACTGTAGCCATTTGTGGTCTTGTGTTCTCACAAATAATTCCAGCCATAATGTTACCACCAAAAGCAGGACGATTTTGGACTAAATCTGTATTCTTTTTCATATCCAAAATTGTACAGTCAGCAGTCAAACCAGTCTTAAGTCTTGCTGCAACTCTTGGGGCAAAGCTTCTACCAATTGCTGTACCACCATAAAGGATTGTTGAAGGTTTCACTTTCGAAACAAAATCCGCCATCACTTCTACATAATATTCTACGTTAAAATGTCCTAGTAGTTTATGCTCATATGAGTATACTTTATCAACTCCATAAGCTAATAAAGTGTCGGTAAATTTATTTGCATCATCACTAAAAAGTATAGCATAAACTGGATGTCCAGTTACCTTTGCAAGCTCTTTAGATTTCCCGATTAATTCTAATGATACTGGGTGAATTTTATTTCCATCATGTTCAATAAAAACAGTAATTCCTACCCACTCATCTTTATTAATCTTTTCTTCTTCAATTTCTTGAAACTTAAAAACATCAGCAAACTTTTTAGCACATATTCGACAAATCTTACAAGCAGATTGATCAACATCAACACTACCATCTTTAGCTACAATCGCCTTAAAAGGACAACTCTTAACATAATCTTCAATTAAATCTTTATTTACGTTACTCTTGTTAACTACAATAATTCCTTTTTTAGCCATCTTATACTACCTTCATTTCCTTTAATTTGTTAGACAATTTCAAAGCTAAATTTTCATCAGTATCTTCCCATAATTCTTTATCAGTATTTTTAATTGGCGGGAACATTCTTTCAACTTGTGTTGGCGACCCTTTTAGACCATAATGCGCTTCATTTTGATCAACCATATCACTAAAATGAATTTGTCTAATTTCATAATCTTTAAACTTTTTGCTTCTTCTATAAGAAGGAAGTCTTGGTGTGAAAATACCTTTATTTACCGTAATTAAACACGGATAATCAATCTCCCATACTTCTTCAGTATGATCCATATCTACTTGAACAACAATTGATTTCTCCTTAATTTCGATAATCTTATCTACATAACATAAATGAGGAATCTTTAAATTCTCAGCTATTTCCGGTCCTACTTGAGCAGTATCACCATCTGTTGTTTGTTTACCACAGATAATCAAATCAGCTCCGCCTATTAATTTAATTCCTTGAGCTAAAGTATAGCTAGTTGCTACAACATCAGCTCCCCCAAATTTACGATCAGTCATGATTGTAGCATCATCACAACCCATCCATAAAGATTCATTCAATACTGCTAAAGCTGAAGGTGGACCCATTGAGATTGTAGCTACATGAGCACCATTGAACTCTTTAATTCTTAAAGCTGTTTCAATCGCATATAAATCATAAGGATTCATCTTCGCATTTCGACCATCTCTAATTAAGTTACCTGTAATGGGATCTATTTCTACCTCAGTACTTGCAGGTACTTGTTTAATACATACTATAATTTTCAACTTTCTTCCTCCTTAATATATTCTATCGTTTTCTTATATAATAACTCTTGATCTTTTTTATTATCAAAACCATGGTCTCCATCTTTGATAATAAAAGAAACCTTATTTTTTAACACTTCTAAATATTTATCGTTATATAACAAAGGCACAGCTAAATCTTTAGCGCCTTTAATTACATAAGCTTTTCCTTGATATTTACTTGCTAGCTCATACCACTTATATTTAAAACTAGAATCAAACATCGCTTTTGATAAAGAAAAGTTTAAAGTAATTGTATTACCTTTTTCATCCTTTTCAGTAATCTCATATCTTCTTTTCACAAGCTCATTAATATTACCAGCAGGATTCCAAACAACTACCTTTTTTATTCTTGCTTCTTCATGAGCAACTGCTAAAGCTAAAGCGCCACCCATTGAATAGCCTAATAAAACAACTTCCTTATAGCCTAAATCATAAGCGTATTTAATAATACATCTAGCATCGCTAAATAGTGTATCAAAGGTAAAATCAGTAAACTCACCATCACTATCAAAATTGCCATAATAGTCAAATCTTAAAGAAGAGATATCTTCTTTTAATAAAATCCTTGATAAACTTCGAAACATTCCATTATGTTCTACTTTATGACCAGTATAGCCATGAAACATAATTACTATCTTTTCACTTTCACCTTTACTATATATACCTCTTAAAGTATAATCGCCATTTTTTAAATCAACACTTTTTACCATAACTAGCTATTGCCTTTCGTAAATGTCCATGATTTTTATTTAAGTAATAATCTATTTTTTCTAAAGATTCTTCCTTAGTTAGTAAATGAAAAATAGTCTTTTTTACTGTTTTATATCGCTTTAATTTCAAAGCAGCTTCTTCTTTTTCTACTTTTGTAATATCTTGAATAATTGACAATGCTCTTGCAACTAACTTTTCATTTGTAGGGTTAACATCAATCATTAAGTTCTCATAAACTTTACCCATTTGAATCATACTAGCAGTTGAGATCATATTTAAAATCATCTTCTGAGCAGTTCCTGATTTTAGTCTGGTAGAACCGGTTAAAACTTCAGCACCAGTTACAACTTCAATTTTCTTCTTCGCAATCTTACCAATTTCACTATTTAAAGATGTTGCAATTGAAGCTGTTTTGGCACCAATTTTATTGCCATATTCTATGCCAGAAACTACATAAGGGGTTCTACCGCTAGCACTTAAACCAATTAAAGTATCTTTATCAGACAAATTAATTGCTTTTAAATCTTTTACAGCTAACTCTTTATTATCTTCAGCTCCTTCTACCGCTTTGATAAATGCTCTCTCTCCCCCTGCGATCAACCCCTGAACTTGCTCAAAATCCACACTAAATGTAGGTGGGCATTCAACTGCATCTAAAATCCCTAACCTTCCACTAGTACCAGCACCAATATAAATAAGTCTTCCACCTTCTAGAAAACTTTTTACTACATCATCAATTACTGAAGCAATTTCTTCTAAATGCTTTTCAATTTCATAAGCAATTTGTTTATCTTCTTCATTGATTTTCTTGATAATTCCTAAACTATCTAAACTATCAATATCATAAGTATTCTTATTTCTTTTTTCTGTTGTTAGTTTACTTAAATCAACCATGGCGATACCTTCCATAAGTAATATTTCCTAAAATAGTATTTTCTTTAGCTCCAGTAACTGATTTCAAGTTTCCTGTTTTATAGTTAAAACTTAAATATCCTAAATAAGCAAAACTTAAAGCTTCCTTAGCATCATTTTCAATTCCGTAGTCAGTTCCTGTAACCACTTCAACTCCTAGTCTTTTTCCTAACTCGGATACTACGTATTTATTATGTGATCCTCCTCCAGTAACTACAACTAAATCAATCTCTTTTAAGTACTTCTCATAGTTATAGACAATAGAATCTACTGTAATATTTGTAACTGTACAAATAACATCTTCTTTACTATATTGGTCTAAATTGAACTTCTTAACTAAACTTTCAAAAAACGTTTCATTATATTGCTCTCTACCTGTACTCTTAGGTGGAGCTTTTTTTATAAATTTATCACTCATTAAATAATCATATAAAGGTTTAATAATTATTCCTTTAAAGGCTTTTTTACCATCTTCATCATAAGCTTTGCCATAATACTTGTGCATAAAGTAATCAATCATTACATTACCTGGGCCAGTATCAAACGCCAAAATTTCATCTTCCTTAGCATCTTTTGGTAAATATGTTAAGTTACCAATACCACCAATATTTTGTAAGACAATGTTTTTCTTATTGTTATGATAAAGCAAAAAGTCAGTTTTAGGAACAAGTGGTGCACCTTCACCATCTAAGGCTACATCTTTAACTCTAAAATTAGATACTGTTGTGATGTTTGTCTTAGCCACAATTACAGCT
The DNA here is from genome assembly GCA_012839485.1 of Acholeplasmataceae bacterium. GTDB lineage: Bacteria > Bacillota_I > Bacilli_A > ML615J-28 > CAG-698 > DUNF01. The sequence goes on along the minus strand of DUNF01000058.1, from coordinate 52,483 downwards.
GCTTCTCCTATTTGTAAGGTAGATGCTCTTTGGCCTTTTAATCCTTTAGGATTATGCCAAATTGTTTGACCATGGCTTGCAACTAAATCAATATCATCATAACTATATTTGTCTTTTAAAACTTCATCAATTGCGTAAACAAAATAATCTCCAAGTTCAAAATTCAAACTGCAGATTTCTTCTAATTTTGCTTGTTCGTTATTTAAATTCTTTTTTAGTTTAGCTTTGAACTCTTTAGGATAAGGATAAGTAACAAAATTCAAAAGTTGAACTTTTTTACCTTTGATTTCTACTAATGCAGCATCTACACCATCTAAAGATGTCCCACTCATTAAACCAATAACTTTCATATTTTGCCTTTCTTCCTAGCTAGGTAATAGGCTCCATAAATAGGGTCAATACTACCTTCTAAATATTTTAACTTTATCTTCTCTTTCTGTAATTTTTCTAATACTAATTCTTGTAAGATTTTAGAGTTTTTAATATATTCTCCTGTAAATCCCAAAACAGCAGTTTCCTTTAATTCTAAATGCTTTACAAGTAATTTAATTGACCTAGCAATACCTTTACTTGCATCATCTAAAATCTCTAAGGCTATTCTATCTCCAGCTTTAGCTCCATCAGTAATTAAATAAGCATAACTTGCAATCTCTTTTTTATCATTATGATACATAAATACTCTTAAGTCATCTATTGTGCTTAAACCAATTGCTTTTATTAAAGATTGGGCTAACGGATAGACTTTACCTTCTTCTTCATAATGCCTAACTGATTTAATAATTAAATCTTGAACAGCACTAAAGGCACTACCGATTTCATAAATCATATACCCCCAGCCACCAATCATCATTGATTTACCATTTTTATTTAAACCAAAAGAAGCATGACCAGTACCAGATATAACAACAATTCCTTCTTCATATTCATCTTTTAAATGAGAGTATAAAGCAATTAAAGTATCAGGGTTTAATAATACATCAAGATTAGTTTTTGCTTTTAAATTAGAAACTAACTTTTCTAAAGATTCTTTAGAATTAGCTTTAAGTCCACTTAAACCAATAACGATAGCTTTTAAGTCATACTCATTTTTAACTTCTTCGTACAACTTATAAACCCCTTCTTCTACATTCTCCAAAGCTGATTTAACTGATGCACTAGATCCTGCCTTAGCTTTTAGTTTCTTTACAATCGTCCCATCTTCTAAAAACAAGGCTAGTTTTGTTGAAGAGCCACCAGCATCAACACCTATCATTGCTTTCTTCATTATTCTTCTCCAATAACTTCAAAAACAAATGGTATTTGCATCTTTAAATAGTCTAAACTAAAATCACTCAAAATTGCTCTACCAACTACGTTAACTGCTTTATCGGCTTCTAAATCAGTTAGCATAATATTTAATTCACCAGAATATCTCTTCATCAAATCATTATCAATCGTAATATCATACTTTGATCTTTTCTCTGTATTATTTGGTTCAATTCCTTTTTCTCCGCGATATTTAGTACTACGAATCATATACTCTGATTGATCAATTCTAACACGATGAACTTTATTAATAATTTCTTTTTCTTTTTCTGAAATTCCCTTTTTTAAAACTAAAGGTACAGTAAAATATTCCTTTTCTTCTGTTAACTCTTTTAATTCTTTATTGCTAATAATCGCATCTCCAAAACAAATTTTCGAAAAACCTAAAAGTTCCATTTCTTGTTTTTGAAGAAAAACTGGCATCTTTCTCATTGTTTCTACTGTAGGTAATCCTAGATATAAAGGAGGTCTTTTGTTTTCTAGCGATGCAATATAGCCCATAACTTTAAAACCTAAATTGTTTAAAAAGTTGTTTCTTTCCTTCACATCTTCATATTTTAACCCAGTATATTTCTTTGGATAAAAATTATGACTAACCGTTACTAAAGATAAATCTATTCTTTCTTTTAAATAATCAACTAACTCTTCCGTTAAAGTCGAAGCATTAAGTTCAATATCATAACCATCTAAAACTAAATCAACGATATCTTCTTTACTAAAACCCCAGTCTAAACGAATACGATCAACACCAAACATCTTGTGTTTATCAAAAGTTGGTTTAGAAACATCAACTATTAACTCTAAACCTAAACTTTTAGCTTTATCCTTAATCGCTAAAAACTCATCATAAACATGACTTCCTGCTTCAGGCATATGCATCGATACAAAAACAAAACTAAAGCCATTTTTCTTTAACTTTTCTAAATATTTTAAATTATCTTCCAATTTATAATCATCTAAACCTAAATAAACACTTGCACCAAACTCGGTTTTTTCCTTTAAAGAAACAGGTAATTTCCCTTTTGGTTTAATTTCGCCATTTAAATAACTAATTAAAACTTTAATTGAATTAGGTGTGTATTCATATAATGCTAAGTAATTAGAAACTTCCTTAAAGTTTAAAATATCAAAAGGATTTCTCATACTAATTACATATAACTTTTTATCCAAATTATTTAGTTTTCTAACAAGTTCAATTTGGCCTCGGTTAATTGTAGCATTATATGTACATAAAACTATTTGTTTATAATCTTTTGCTAATTCTAAATATTTATCTATTTCTTCTTTTGAAGGTTTAATCTTAATTCGATAAGGAACTAAGTTAGGATTATTTTCTAATCTTACCATATCGTAAATTGAACGATCATTTTTAGAAAACTCATCTTCAATGATTGTAGAGGCAAATGGATCTGGAGCTAAAACTAAAGTTTTTAAACTTGGATTTACATTATCTCCTTTTACTAAAGTTAACGATTCAGCTACAATCTCTAAAGCTTTAGCTTTAGTTTCTGGATTAAGCAATATTTCTTCTTGCTCATTATATGTTTTACTAAAAAATTCATTCTTTAATAGTTCGTATGATTTAGCTTTATATTTTAATATCTTTTCTACTTTTTCATCTAATAAATCTAAAGGAAACTTTCCATTTAACACTGCTTCCTTCACAAGTTCTACTGCTTTCATTTGTTTGGCAGGTGTTTGACTTACAAAAACCATATCCAGCCCTGCAAGTAAACCTTCTAAAACACCAACTGGTGCAGTAACTGTATCATCAATAGCTTTCATTTCCATACAGTCACTTACAATCAAACCTTCAAATCCCAACTCTTTTTTTAAAAGATCAGTTAATACTGCTTTAGATAAAGTAGCTGGTTTTTCACTATCATATGCTTTAAAAATAATATGCGCACTCATAATCGCATCTAAACCTGAAGCTATAGCTTTTTTAAATGGATAAAGTTCAATTCTATTTAAACGGTCTTTTGAATGTTCAATTATTGGCAGTCCCAAATGACTATCAATATTTGTATCTCCATGACCAGGAAAATGTTTTGCAGTTGCAATAATTCCTTTTTCTTGTAACCCTTTAATATAAGCTATGCCATAGTTTGCAACTTGTTTTTCACTGCTTGAATAACTTCTAACACCAATTACCGGATTATGAGGATTATTATTCACATCTAATGTTGGGGCTAAGTTAAAGTTAATTCCTAAAGCTCTTAACTCATCTCCCATCTTTTGCCCCACATAATAAGCATTATCAAGCTTTGTTGCTCCAATTGTCATTGCCCCAGGAAAAAAAGTTGCATCATTAAAGATTCTTGTAACCATTCCTCCTTCTTGGTCAATTGTAATGAAAGGCATAATTCCTAAATGTTTTTCCATATTAGTATGGATATCTTTATTTAATTTATATAACTGTTTTACCGCAGAAATATTACGAGAAAATAAAATTACATTTCCGATTTTATAATCTTTAATTAAATTAAGTAAATCGTTATTAAACTCCTCGCCATAAAAACCAACTATAAACAACTGGCCAATTTTTTCTTCTAAAGTTAATTCATGTAATTTTTTCATTAATTTTCTCCTTAATAAATTAAATATTTACTTCTAATCTCACCAAACTTTTTAGTATCTTCTTTAATCCAAGCAAGTTGTTCTTCTAAAGTAAGTAAGTATTTAGATATCTTATCTGTCCCTGTATTTAAGTCTAACATCGTTCTTCCGCCTTCGCTCCAAGGTGGGTTAACTTTAAAGTCATTTGGATATAAGTTTCTAATTGTATCAAGTAAGATAAACCCTAACGATACTGACTTCAATTTCTTACGATCTAAAACGTGAATATACACACCACCACATAATAAATCTTTATTTTTCGAATAAATCGGTGTAAAGTATTGTGGTCTAAAGTAAACTCCTTCAATATTCATACTATTTAATTTATCAGCTAATTCTTTTGAGTTTATATAAGGTGCCCCAATTAACTCAAATGGAGTTGCAGTACCTCTTCCTTCACTCAGATTAGTTCCTTCAAAAATACATGTACCTGGATATAAAATACAACTATTAACTGTCGGTAAGTTAGGAGATGGATAAACATATAAAATATCTAATTCATCTAAATACTTAGTGCGGTCATAATTAGCCATCTTAATAACTTCTAAATCACAGCCAATCTCAAACTCTTCATTAAATAAATAAGCAAGTTCCCCAATTGTCATTCCATGACGTTGGATTGTTGGGTAGTAACCAATAAAAGAACGATAATTGATATCTAAAATATTGCCTTCATAATCAGAAGCATTAATTGGATTTGGGCGATCAAACACTACAAACTTCTTTCCTTCTTCTTTACAGGCCATCATTGAATAAGCCATCGTATAAACATAAGTATAAAATCTTGCCCCAACATCTTGAATATCTATGCATAAAATATCTATTTCGTCTAACATTTCTTTTGATGGTTTTCTTGTATCTCCATATAACGAATAAACAGTAATCCCTGTCTCTTCGTCTACATAAGTTCCTAAATTAATCCCAGCTTGTAAGTTCCCTCTTACCCCATGCTCAGGACTAAATAAAGCAACTAAATTAGTTTTCTCATTCAAAACATCAATTGTAGATTGATATTTCGAATTTATCCCAGTAGGGTTAGTAATTAAACCTACTCTCTTTCCTTCAAATAAATCTAAATGTTCATCAATACGATCGATTCCTAATTTTAATTTCATTCTTTCTTCTCCTTGTTCTTTAGCTTGCGCCGATAATGTAAAATATGTTTGTTTAATATCTGCCTTAAGTTTTGCTTTAAACTCTTCTGTTATAGATTCATATACAAGGTCTAGTTGAGCTAATGCTTCTTTATCAACCTCGCCATTTAAAGCTAACACAGCAGCTTCGAATTCTAAATTTTTAATGTGTTTATTAATTTTATCTAATGCTGCATTAATTTCATTTTGAATTTTATTAGCTACATCATTACTTAAATTGTTAATCTTGCCTTTTAAAGCAGTTAATACAGCTAAAGTTGCATCATCATAATTAATGTCTAATTCAGCTAAGAATTTTAAACTATCAAGCGTAACTTGTGCATCTACTAAAACAGCTAAGTTAGCAACTTTCTCTTGATCTTCTTCACTTAAAGCATTAAATTTTTCTTCAATTTCATTAATTAATGCTTCGTCTTCTAGAGTAACTTCACCGATGTTGTCAATTAAATTCTCTACAGCCTTAAATGCTTCTTCCTTCTTACAACCTACTAAGACTACAAAAAGGAAAAGAACTAAAACAAATTTCAATACTTTTTTCATACTTCCACCTCTAATAACTTTTTGATTTTTGTTTGATATTTATATGTTTTTGATTGTCCTTGATAGCAGCTTTTACTTCATAACTAACTATCTTATCTCTTAGCGAATGTTTAACTACATTTCCTTCATTATCTAAATACTCAGGACTAAATAAAGCAACTAAATTAGTCTTTTCATTTAAACAAATCTAAGTGTTCATCAATACAATCAATTCCTAATTTAAATTTCATTCTCCTTTTCTAATTCATATTTATCGAAATCCTGAATATCATCAGGGTTTTTTGTAAGATATGCGTATTTGCCTTTTATCATTCTAAAGTATAAATACTGAGGCAAGGTAATTCCAAATAAACTAAAAAATGAAATAAGCAACAATGATAACATTGGACTAAGAATTAAACCTAAAACAATTATTAAAACTGGTGTTAAAAAGAAGAAAATACCCGCTAACAATGTTGGTAAAAATAACTTAAAAGACATATAAAAACTAGCTTTAATATAATTCCACTTTGTCATTTGAAAATGACTATAGACAGCCCAAAACGAAATCACAGCTTGAGTTAAGAAAAATAATAAAATCCAATCAAGCCAGTAACCTACGGTATAAACTATCCCTATAAAATCATAAGTAAAATCTTCGTGATTTAAAATCAAACTATATGTTAATGATGATCCTAATAGAAAGGCATAAATAATTACAATAAGCAGTTCTATAAACCAAAGATCTTTAAAACTAAACCAAAGATTGGAAAAATAGGTTTTATACAAACCACTCCTTCGGTACCCACTTAAGTCTTTAATCGTTTTAAAACTAGCAATTGAAGTAATAATTAAGCCCAAAAGCGTTAGTAGAATTGCTAGATAAAAATAAGTCATTTTTTGAATGGCAATAAATAGCACCCAAAAACCAAAACTCATAGTTATAATTATTGAAAGATTCAATAAATTCATTATTATTAAACGATATGTCCACTCAAAAAAGATAAAAGCTTTACTATTGACATACTTTTCTACATCCATAATTAACTCCTTAAACTCTTTATATTATACCATATCTAAGGTCAAATAACAATAAAAGAGAAATAAAAAACCACACGATAAAATCATGTGGTTTTGTTTATATCTTTAAATTCTATCCGAATTGTGCGATAACCTTTTGTTGCCATGCTGGCATACATTCTGCTACAACTGCTGAGTAGTCTGCTCCTTGACGGATACCTTCTTCAGCTGGTCTTGCAGCTGATGGAGTAGCCCAAATTCCGATTACTTCTTCATATGGGTCATACATTACTCTACGTTTGTCATAGAATAGAACACATTCAATTGAGAATGGATCATCTAGTCTTAAACTAGCATTTTGACGTCTAACGTCTAATTCAGTTTCTCCAACTAATTCTCCAGCTTCTTTTTGTTTTCTTTCTGTCCATCTAAATACATCGTTTAGAGCACGGTAAATACCTTCATATGCTACTGCATCATCGTTTAAGCCTGCAGCTACGTGTTTATGAGTCATATGGTTAACCATAGCGTAGATTGATCCACCCTTAGTAATAACCTTAGTTTGTTCTTTTGTCATATTATCTGGATAAGGGAATGGAACATATCCATATCTTGTGCCAGATGAGTCATTAGGTGACCACATATCAATTGGCCAACGGTTGTCAGTCTTTACAAACCACATTTCTCCGCCATCCATAATTGCTTTTTCTGTTCTGAATGCTTCAGTTTGACCATCATATCCAGGAGTTGGATCCCAAGCTTGGTGGTTCATATAGATTCTCTTAAGTACGTTAACTACACTTCTTTGGATAGGTCCATCAACGTTAAGTGAAGCACTTGCAGAGTCAACCATCTTAATACCAGCTGCGTTAATCATACCTGCCCAGTAGAAGAATGGTCTACCGCAAATAGCATAATAACCTTCACCTTTTTGGCCGATTGCAACTTGTGCATCTAATACCCATTGTTCAAAATCACTATGTGTCCAACGATCGCTCATGAACATTTGAGCAGGGTTCTCCATTCCAACTTCTTCTAGTAAGTTAAGGTTGAAGAATAAACCACGGTCAATATAGTTAGCTCCATATGTAGAAGCACTCATAGCATATAAGTTTCCTTTATATGTAGCTGCTTCTCTTGATGCAGGGTCCATACTATTCTTTCCAAAACGAATATATAAGTCTTGTACTGGGAATAATGCTTGACTTGCAGAGAATTGATTTAACCATGTAGTAGTTACGATATAGAAATCTGCTCCACCTTTTGTATTATTTGCATTGTTGTTAATCCATTGAACTCTCGCTGGTCCCCATGGAGCTTCTTCTGGATAAGCAACAACTTTAATTGTACAGTTATAAGCTTCTTCAACTTCACGCCAAGCTGCTTGTTTAGCAGTCTTATCAGCACCTGCATATTGTGGTAAGAATGGATCTTGATCAAATAATGCATGGCCTGCGTTCATAATTGTAATTTGATATCCATTTAAGTTAATTGGATCTGGATCAATTGGTGGCTTAGCAGCTCTAATTTGATATCTTTGTGTAACTGCATATGTACCAGGGTTTTCAACACTTGGTGCACGTGCAATGATATAGAATGATTTTCCTTCGCCAGCTGCATGAACAGTTACTAAACCATTTTCATCAACAGTAGCATAAGCATCATTTTGTGATGACCAAACTACAGCTTGATTTGCACCTGCTGGTCCAACGTCAGCTGTAAATTGATATGTTTCACCAATGAAAACATCTGGATAACCGTTAATAGTAATGCTTGTTGGTTCTGGTGTTTCAATTACTTCTACATATTTTTCTTTTATTGTAATATCAATTGTAGCTGTTAAACCTTCAACTACAGTTGATGTAGCTGTAATAGTTACAACTGTTCCAATATCATCATCTGTTCCGTTGCAGATAAGTGTACCATCTGCACGAACATCTACTAAAGGATTATTTGATGACCAAGTAACAGTGCTATATGAGAACGCTGGTTTACTTGAAGCTGATAATTTTAAGCTTCCGCCTTTAGTTTCAATTTGTGGGTCATTGTTTGGTGCGCTAATTACTAATTCAGTTGGCATTGGTCTATCAATTAATCTTAATTCAAATGGCTCTGATGTTTCGTCGCCAACTTTAGCTGTGATTCTTAATAAACCTGGCTTTAACGCTACAACTCTTAATCTTCCTCTATTAACACCAGTTTTACTTGTTCCATCTGCTGCGATAACGAATGTCAATACTTCAGCGATATCTTCTGCTGGAATTTCTTGCTCGTTAGCTTCATAGTTTTGTCCAAGTTCAACTGGATTTTCAGGATCTGTAATATCTTCAACTTTGTAAATTACATCTTTAGTAATTTCGTCTACTTTATTAGTTTTGTAGTTAGCTTGATAATCAACTGCAATTTCTTCTCTCTTTAATGTGTATCCTGGTTCAGATACGAATAATGGTAGAACTGATTCATCCATAACTTCAAAAGTTGCACTTAAATCAGCTACTTGATTTCCTTCTGCGTCAGATACAATTGCATGAATAGTTGCAATACCTGCTTCAAGAGCTTCTACAGCACCTTCATCGCTTAATGAGATAACTTCAGTATCTTGAGTGCTCCAAGCAACTGTTTCACCTTCTCTTAAGTTTGCTACAGTAGCAGTAAATGTTCTTCCAATAAAGATGTATACATTGTTTTCTGGATCTTCCTCAGGAACACCTGCGATTGCACGCTCACTTGGTTCTTCTGCTGTAACTGTAATTGTAACAGTCTTAGAAAGTTCACCAGATGTGATTGTAATAACTGCAGTTCCTGCTGCATGTCCAGTAACTTTTCCGCTATCGTCTACAGTAGCAACATCGTTATTGTTTGATGCGTATGCTAATGTTGCTGGTTTTGGAGCTCCAGTTTGATCTTTCACTTGTGCTCCAATTGTGTAAGTTCCGCCAACAACAATTGTTGCTGCTTCCTGTGGAACAGTAATAACTAATTGTACTTCTTCTTCCTGTACTACAGTAATAGTAAGCTCTGCTTGTTTTGTACCTGCTTTAACGGTAATAACAGCGGTTCCTTTTGCAACTGCTGATACTAAACCACTAGCACTAACAGTAGCAACTGCTTTATTATTACTGTCGTAAGTCACTGTTTTATCAGTGGCATCGGCTGGTTTTACAGTAGGAGTAATTTGATAAGTTTGTCCTACTTGTAATTCTTCGGCATTTGATTTAAGTTCTACTGATGTAACTTCGATAACTTTGTCATCACGGCTACATCCAAATAGTAATAAGCTTAAACCAAATACTAAAAGCAATGATAACCATTTTTTCATGATTTTTCCTCCTTGTTTGATTTGCTTTAAGTCCTACGACCTCATTATTATTATACTAAATAATACCTGAAATATCAAGAGTTTTTTGGAAACGATATCTAGTTTTAAATCTTTTTATCGTAAGTTGTATAACTCTTCCAAACCTCAAATCCTAAACGATTATAAACGTCTAAAAGTCCTGTCCAATCAATTAAAAGTTCTGTACATCCTCGATCATGTAAGTCTTTAATTGCAATTTTTAATAAATTACTGCCAATTTTTTGTCTTCTATGGTCACTATCAACACCTAAAGGCCCAAGTGCACCTAGATTATTGAACTTTTGATACCAAGTAATATGGTAAGGAAATACTGGAACTTTTGTATCACTTAATCTTACAAAACCAACAACTTGATCTTTATCTAAGCAAATTATATAATCTTTACCAAATATTCCTGTCTCATAATAATCTTGGAATTCAAATTCCCATCTTCCAGGAAAACACTTCTCAAAAAATGCTTTAGTAGCTTTATAATCTTTTTTCTCAAAATAACGATATTGATATTTTTCCATATTCTCAAAATGTTCAATTACATCTTTTTGGTAATGGTAACATACCATATCATGAGTAGGCCCTAAATTGTTATAACCTATTTTTTCTAAAAAGTCTGTTGTTAGATGATTGAAATCAACTGGAACTCCTGGAAAGAAATTATTGATATCTTTTCCAATCCAAATTGTCTTTTTACCCAATTTCTTAAAACCAGCTTCTACTTTTTCAAAAAGAGTTGTGGCAATTTTTTGCTTACGATATTTTCTCTTTACATAAAATAAACTAATAAAACCAATATCATGATATCTTTTAACCATATCATTCATAAACTCTTTAGAAATAATAAACCCAACAACTTCATCTCCAGCTAATGCTACAAAAGAATTTTCTTTAAGAACATATTTATTCTCTGTAACATTTTGCTTAAAGATAAAATCAGAAATTGGATACATTCCAAGTAAATCATCATTCCATAATTCTTGGATTAAATGGTAATCTTTAAATTGTTTAAAGTTTTTATACTCTATCATTTATTATCTCCATATGCAGCATCATCAATAATTACCGTAACATTTGGATGCTTATGTAAAATGCTTGCTGGAAAATCTTCAGATACTTTCTTAGATAAAAGTTTATTAACTGCATCTTGCTTTCCTTTTCCACTAATTACCATCAAAATTGCTTTCGCATCCATAATATTCTTAATTCCCATCGTAATTGCATACTTTGGAACCTCATCAATTGATGCAAAAAATCTCTTATTATCTTCTCTTGTTTTCTCAGCTAACTTAACTACAAATGTTTCTTGAGTAAAGGCAGTTCCAGGTTCATTAAAACCAATATGGCCATTACCACCAATTCCTAATAACTGTAAATCAACAGGATTTTTCTTTAATAAATCATTATACTTTTTACAGTTAGCTTCTAAGTCATCTCCTTCAGATGAAGGTAAATGAGTATTTGCTTTTTTAATATCAATGTGTTTAAATAAGTTTTCATTCATATAAGAATAATAGCTTTGCTCATGATTCTTATCTAACTGGCAATATTCATCTAAATTAAAACTCTTTATATCTTTAAAAGAAATCTCTTTAGCTTTATACTTTTTAATTAGATTTTCATAAGTACCTAAAGGACTTGAACCAGTAGCTAAACCTAAATTAGCTGCAGGGTTTTTCTTAACTACATCAGCTATTATTTCAGCGGCCTTTTTACTCATTTCTTCATAGTCTTTAACTCTAATAATTTTCATATTTCCTCCTTCTAATTTAATCGGCAAGCTTCCTTTAAACTTACCACTATATATTAATTTTACTAAACTTTTCAAAGAAAGTAAAGTTGCTTCATATAAGCAAATATAACTCTCAACATTTTCTAAATGTAAGATATCATAAGGTGATCTCATGCTAACTACAATTGTTTTATTTGGATCTAGAACTTCCCAAACTTTAGTTTGATAATCCCCCTTAGTTACATTATAAGTACAAAAGATTACTTTATCTGCTTTTTTAATCTCATCCTTAATTAACTTATAATTAGTAAATTCTTTATTTATTACAACTTCATTACAATCTAAGAAATCTTGTAAAGTAAAATAATCATTTTCTTTGTTATCAACTAAACTAAATAGTTTAATTTCCGGAAAGATCGCAAAAATCTTTTCTTGTTTTTTTATTGGAACTAGCCCCTTATCTTTTACTAAAGTAATTGATTCTAAAGCAAACTCTTCTGCTAGTTTAGATTTTTCTTCCTTTTTAATAACACTTAAATTGTTTTCAAAATCTAAATCTTTTTCCAAATAAATTTCTTTATATTCTAAAATCTTCTTAACTGCTTCATCTACTCTTGAAAGAGGAATTTCTCCTTCTTCCACTAAACTAACAAAAGTATTATAGATTTCTTTTTGTTCATTTAAATCAGCCTTACCGCAGAAACATAAAATATCATTTCCCGCTAAGACTCCTTTCTTGATAATCTCTTTAATACTATAGTTATCCCAAATAGCTTTCATTGTTAATGAATCAGTGACAACTAGTCCTTTAAATCCTAACTTTTCTTTAAGAAGTTTAGTAATAATGTTATAAGATAGGCTAGCAGGATTATCTTTATCTAAACATTGATAAACAATATGCGACATCATTATTCCATTAGCCCCATTTTCAATAGCTTCTTTAAAAGGATAAAGTTCTACTTTTTCAATTTCTTCTAAAGACTTATTGACAATTGGTAAACCTAAATGACTATCTACATTCGTATCACCATGACCTGGAAAATGTTTAACAGTTGCAATTAGCTTAGCATCTTTAAATCCTTGACTTGCTCTTAAAACATACCTTGAAACAAGTTTTGGATTATCAGAATAACTCCTTGAGTTAATTACAGGATTATAAGGATTATTATTAACATCTGCTACGGGAGCAAAGTTAATACTAAAACCTAAATGTTTTAAGTCCCTACCTGCCCCTTTATATAACTCATATGGATCCTTTCCATTAGCTGCAAAACCCATCGCAGAAAGAAGTGGTGTTATTCCTTTTTCAATTCTTTGAACTGGTCCACCTTCTTGGTCTAAAGCAATAAATGGTCTAATCTTTTTATCTTGAGAAATCTCGCTATTTAATTTGCTTACTTGCTTTAAAGAAGTAATGTTTCTTTTAAATAAAATCAAGCCTCCAAGCTTTAACTCATTTAAAAGATAATCTACTTGTTCATTATAACTAGTTCCATGAAAACTAAACATAAGCATTTGTCCAACTTTTTGTTTTAAACTTAAATCTTTTAGTTTCATCAAATCCTCCTTAAACAAAAGAAAGGTGCTATTTATAAAATAGCACCTTTTATTTATCCCGTGATTCCGGTTCTTTCAATTCCCTCTACAAATTGTTTTTGAACGAAGAAATAACCGATTAATAACGGTAGCATCATTAGTAGTGCTGCAGTATTCGCAATTAATCCATAGAACATCGGATCGGTCGCTAAAGCTTCATCCGTTAAAGTATCAAAGATGGGTTTACCTTTGGCTACCCAACCACTAATAACCGTAAACAAACGATCCGTTCCTTCCCCTAAACGAGCTGCTAATACCGGATATGATTGAACGATACTAAACAATCTCGCAAAGTAATAATCATTCCATTGCCATACAAAAGCAAACAATGCCACAACAACTATCGCTCCTCTAGCGTTTGGTAACATTACACTCCAGAATGTTCTAATAACACCAGCACCATCCACTTGCGCAGATTCTTCTAGTTCTGCTGGTATATTTCTAAAGAACTGTCTGAAAAGATAAATGAAAATCGCTGATCTTATTCCTTGACCAAATGCTGATAGGATAAATATGGATAGTACTGTTCCCATCAACTTTATACCAAAAAATGTTGTGTTAACTAAGAATAACGATCTTGAAACATGTAAAGTCTCATTCGGTACAACTAAGGTAAAGAGAATAAGATAAAAGAGAATATTACTTCCTTTAAATCTTAACTTAGCAAAAGCATAACCGGCTATTGCTGATGCCATAACTTGGATAAACATTACTGCTAAAGAAAGAAGTGTAGTTCTTACTAAAGTAGGCCAATAATCAAGTAAGTCCATGGCTAAACCAATATTAGCTGTACTAAATTCAGATGGAATCCAAACAACTTGAGGATTAGTTAAGTCGTTAGGTGATCTAAACGCATAAGAGAATTTTTGGAAAATCGGTAAAAGAATTACAAAACATAATCCTATTAAAATAAGCGTTCTAAAAATTCTACCAGCTCTACCACCAACTTTTTGGGCATAAACTTTTCTTCTTGTCTTTTTTTCATGCTCAGTTAAAACAGGTTTAGAATAATATTCTTGTGGTACTACAATTTTTTGTTTACTCGTCATAATAGAACACCACCCTTGATATTACAATCAATACTAAAGATATTAGTATGATTGATGATAAACAGAATAACCAGCTCATAGCCGCATGAATACCATGAGCAGTAACCATACCTAAACCACCAGTTAAGGCTACAAAGTTATTTACTGAATAATAATCTAAAATACTTAAGAGATCACTTCGTAAGAAGGAGTCAACAACAGTATAAACACCTGCCGTAAGCATTAATGGTGAAACCATTGGGAAAGTAATTTTCCAGAAGATTTCATATTGAGTTGCCCCCTCCATTTTAGCTGCTTCATATAGATGTTTAGGAACTGATTGAATCGCACTTAAGAAAATTAAGATTTGAACCCCCGAATATGTAATTACATCATAAATCGAGGACGTTACATTGCCCAAGAAGGTTACAACACCTCCCGGAACTCCCGCTTCGAGTAAGAAGAAACTAAAGTCAAATCCACCTTGGAACATTGTACTTGTTGTTTCTGCAGTAGCAGCTGTTAATTCTGCTCCTGTTTTCATTGCAACTTCAACTGCTTGTGAGTTAAAGATAACTGGCATAAAGAAGACTGCTCTTACAAAACTACGGCCAGGAAATTGTGTATTTAAAACAACTGCGATAATTAAACTGAAAATTAATACTAATGGTACTTCAAGTAAAGTGTTACCAAATGAAGTTAATAATCTTTGTCTGAATGTAGAATGTTGATTCCAAACAAATTGATAGTTATCAAAACCAATATTTTCAGTAATAACTCCCATATTATCTCCTGTAACAGGATTTAAACCTATCGTTTGAATATGAGAAAAACTATAGAAAACAGTTGTAATAAACGGAATTAAGAAGAAATAACCAAAACCAATAATTAGCGGAATTACAAAGACAACTCCCCATAAAGCTTTCTTTTTTCTATGAGTTAAATTCCTAGTTAGTTTTCTTGGAACAAAAGATAAAGCATCTTTTACCTTTACAACTGGTTTTGAGTTGTTAATCTTATGGAAAAAGTCTTGAATTGCCCATTTAACTTTTTTATACCAAGTAACTTTGTCTCTTCTAGCTTGAGCTTTTTGATCTTTTTCAAGTTGCTTTTGCATCTCTTTTTCTCTTTTGGCTTGGATTTTATCTTGCTTTGCTTGTTCTTCTAAAGCAATATAATATCTTCTCCTAGCAAAATAGTCATTCCATTTTTCTTTGAAGGTTTTTTTAGTTTGATTTTGATTCATAATTATTCTCCTTCCAAGATGACATAGTCATTTGCAGCAATGGAAATTCCATTTACGCTATCTAAGTATTGGCTATTGGCATAGTTAATAATAACTCTACAAACAACACCCAAATCATTTGCATACGTAGATTGAACTACGTTGTCTGTAATGTACTTATGGTCTACTAATCTTCCTTGGTGAATTCCTGCCTCATTGATTCTTTGATTCATCTCAACAATTTTGTTTTCCCAGTTTAGGAAGTAAGTATTAAAGTACTCTGTATAATCAGTCGTTAGTAAGGTATTAGTATCCGCATATGAAATTACGAAGTTCAAATTCGAACCAGTCTCCAAAGCTTTTAATAGATACCAACGATAAGATTGTTGATTGTTATAGTTAACTGTAGTTGTTGTATAGTCAACTAATCCACTTAATGCTAATTGATATAAAGGAATCGAATGCTCTACTGCTGGATATAAAGTTGTAGTAACTGGTGCATCAACAATAATATTTGCATATTGTAATGCGTAATCAAACGGATTTTTAAGCATTACCTTTTTACCAGACTCTTTAGCTATGTCTAATGTAGCTATTTGATAATCTTGACCAACAGCAGTAAAAATTTCTTTTTTATTATCATATGATGAAACTTTTAAGTTACCTAAATCAGATAAGTAAATACCCGAAGTGTTAAGTTTCTCATAATTAGCTAAGTATTTATTAAAGTATGATTGATAAAAACGAGGTGAAATATGATAAATCGGAGCAAGAGAACGATCAAATCTACCAGTAGGTACTACATAAGGATAATATACAGTTTCTGTATTACTTACACTCTTAGCATTGTACTTTCTCATACCAAATGGATAGTCATATCCTTGGTTTGTAGAAACATTAACTTCTGGATAGAAATTAATATTGTTCTCAGTTAAGAATTCACTTAACTTTTTAAAGCCTTTTGTTCCACCTAAAACGTTAGAAATTCTAATATCTTTTCTTGCTTTAGGTTCCATCTCATCTTTAGTCCATGATGTATAACTAACACTAAAGTTTTTTACACCTTTTTCTTTTAAGATTTCAATAATCTCTTGTGCTTCTTCAAAAGTTGTTAGACTATGTGTTTTTTGATAAACAAATCCAGCTGTCATTGTATCTTTTTCAAAAGCACCTAAGAAGTTTAGATTAACTACATTAGTCTTAGTTTTATCAATTTCTTTTAAATTATATTTGTTAATTAAATAACGACGATATTGCTTTGCTACCTCTACATAATTAAAGTTAGCATTTGATTTTACTTCCCCATCTTCAATTGTTTCTGGAACAATGAACTGGAAGTAATATGATAAGTCCGTAGGAATCATCGATTTTGACCATTTTTGATATGAAGATACATACCATGATCTTCCAACATTTACAAACTCAGAATCTCTCATACTTACTTCATAGTTAACATAGTTTGAACTACCTGCTGTTCTTGTTCTCATAAAGTCAGCTACAATACTATGATGACTTGGAGCAGATTCAATAATACCAATAACCCCAACATTTTCTGTCTTATCTAAATAAGCATACATTGGTAGCATTATTGTTTGAACATCAGCTGGTGCTGTACGTAAGATTTGCGATTTATCAAAACCATAAATCTTTTTCGGTTGATAACCCGCTACGAATTGATCTTGTTTATCACTATTAAAACTAATAACAGCTCCACTACCATCAGGGATAATAATTTCCCCTTCAGAGTTATGGTCAAAGTTTTTATTAAAGAAAGGTAAAACTTCAATACTTGAAATTTTGAATTCATGAGGATAACCATCTTCACCACTAGCGCCTTCTTTAATTGAATCGTGTAAAACATCAAATTTTAAACCATTTAATGTAAGCTCGTATTGAACTCCAACTTGGAAAATCGCACTTGCGGAAGCGGCACTTTGTTGGTAAATCCTGTTTTGCTCTTCTACAATATTTCTTCTTTCTTCGCCTTCAGCTGCTAAGAAAGGTTCACTAAATTGAGCACGAACTGGATTACCTAGTTGATCATAAACATAGTTTCCTTCTGCGTCTCTTAGTGGAACTCCACCTTGAACTACTGGTTTACCTTCATAATAAACAATTTTACTATCATCATATTTATCTATAACCGAAGTACTAGTTCTCATATAGTTAGTTGGACTAGTATCATATAAGAACATATATAATTCATTTCTTCTTGCTTCTGATGTAGCCTTATTCTCATAAGTCTTAGAGCTATTTTCTGTATAGTGAATATAGTTTTTATTTGTTTCATTAGTAGTTATGTTATAGATAAGTTCATAGTTACCATCCATAATTGACTTAATATTAGCCGCTGTTAAGAATGGGTTAACTCGAACAGGAGAATCTTTAGTATTGCAGTTTACCCCCACAACCAACTTTGGTTTTCCAACTTTATCTATAGTTACTTTACCATCTTCATAATCTGCTTCTGTCCAAAGCAATCCACTTAAATCCCAATAGCCTAAGAAAGTATTAGTACCATCAGCACTATAAGCTGGTGTTGCTTTACCTAAACCATTTGCTTCAATATAATTTGCAGCTTCTTCGTTTGTTGTAACACCATTTTCACGATAAATTAAATTAAAATGACCTTGTGAATCACGCTCAGATGATACAACTTTTGTAATCCAAGTGTTACCTCTAACTACATCTTCAAATACTTCTCTTTCAATATATTTAGGGAAGAAGTTGTTAGCGTTAGTAAATTCACCAACTTCATATAAAACTTGAACTTTGTTATCCCCAGCATAATTAATCTTGTAGTGTTTTGTAGCCATACCTTTAATTAAGTCCATATAAGCTACACTCTTCGAATATGTTCCTAAAGCTGTTGCTGAAACTTTTCCGCTTCGACCAAAATAACGAAGTCTAAAAACATCACCACTAACTAATTCGCCTCTTTCGTTTGTGTAATCACTTAACTGATATAAAACATTAAATGATTCATATACTGAGAAGCCATTTTTATCTTGAACTTGAAGTCCACCAACTTTCTTTGGTGTTCCAGTTGAATTTAAACCAATCGAAATAGCCGTTGTTTTTTCGTTAATATACATTGTAAACTTTTCATTTTGAGCTACAATTCTTTCTTCTTCAAAAATTGATGTTTGATATTCAATGCTATCTAAAACTGAATTTAAAACAATTGACTCAGCAATATCATTTAAAATACTAACTGCTCTTTGTGTATCTTGACGAATATTTGCAAGAACTTCTTCATCTGGATCTGGAATTGCTTTTTGAACTATTGCTAGTTCTGACATCTTAGTTTCAATTAACTTAATTGGATAATCGAAAACAATAGTATGATTATCAAAATCTATATTAGTATTATTTGGAAGAACGATTTCTTGATCTTCCATTTCACCTTCTTCTCCACCTTCTTTAGGTACTTGAATAATAGCTGTTTCGTAAGTATCAAAGAAGTTTAATGCAGTTAATTTATCTACAATCTTTTGAAAAGCAGCTTTGCCCTTGTCTGTTGTTGCTACAATTTTTAAGTTGTCAACTCCTGGTTCACCTAAATCATCTTCATAGATGACCATATCAAAATCACCAGCTTCAAAAAGTCTAGCAATAGCAAGTTGAGCAATATACATTTCATTAGCAATGTCTTCTTCATTATAACCAACATTTAAGTTAAGGTAGATTGCTGTATTGCCATAGTAATCTGTTTTTTCAACTTTGTAACCTGCTGTTTGTAATGCATTAGCTACATTGTCAATATCACTTGCAGGAAATCCTGCCTTAAAAGTAATTTTACGATCATATTGTTCTAGATGAGAAAAATCAAGCAAAAATTCTTCAGAATTGAATTCTTTATTATCATAGCTAATAGTTGTTGCCTTTAGGCCACCAATAAAGTAAACACTTAAAGTAATACCAATTGCTATAACTAATAGACCTAAAACAATATGTCTTAATCTAATAATTTTCAACTTATTTTCCTCCTTCTAGAAATATCTTAAGGATATCTCTCGATATACTGTGTATACGAAACTAAAGATTCTACGGTATAAATCAAATAGTAAAGCAACAGCAAATAAAATTACGATAGCTGCAACTAAAGTAAACACTGCCATTAAGACACATTTTACTAAACCGTACTCATGAATAGCCATCCAACCAACGAAAAGGAAATAAGCACTACCAAAAGCTCCAATACCCATAATTAAACTATAGATACCTACTTCTTTAGCTACGATAATATTACTTACAAAAATTCCAAAGAATTTAGTAACTATCATTGGAAATAGAGCATAACTAGTAAGTAAGAAAATATCTTTCATCGTCCCTTTACCATCAAATAGTGTTGTAACTGACCAGTTAGCAACTACTAAAACAACTAAGGGTACAACTACATATCCTATTTCTGCTATCGTATTTAAATCAGTAATGTCTCTTTGGTTTACAATAAAACCTGAATAATGGAAATCCATAATACTTAAAAGAATATAAAGAACAATGTAAGTAATAGCTAAACTCATCTTTGCTCTTTTATATCTCTTAAATTCATCAAATCCTTTAAAAGGTTGGAACAAAATATAAACAGGAAACTTAACTCCTTCATTCCATAAAAACTTAAAGAATTGTGAGATTTTAGATAAAACAAGCTTTACAATATTAAGAAACTTTTCTTTTTTAGAAACTTCAGTTGTCATAATTTGTTTTCCTTCCATTAATCTTCACCTGCAATTCTAATAATGTCTTTCCTTGGTAGCTCTGCTATCTTACTTCTAGCAACTAAAATTAAAGCTGCTCCGATTGCTAAAACAGCAAATGCTGTAAAGTTAAGTTTAATTTCACGATCACGATATCTTTGATAAGCATTTGAATAATAACTAGTTTCAAATCCTAAACGGAAGTTAGCCATAGCATCTTGATATCTATTTTCGTTTAACAATGATTTACCAATACCAATATAAGCAAGCTCATAGTTAGGGTTTTCTGAAACTACGTTCTTCCACTCTTCTGCTGCTTCAGCCAATTGACCATTGTATTGATATTTAACTGCTTGATTAATAATCTTTGCAATATCAGTTGGTTCAAAGCGAATAACTGCTTTATTGTATTTATCAAGTACTAAGATATTTTCACCTTGATAACGAACAGCAGTTGGACTGTTGATGTTATTTAACTCTGGTCCTGAATTACCTGAAATGTAAAGTAGGTTACCTTCATCATCATAAGTAAATAATCTTCCTGCTTTTTCATCTACTACTGTATAAACACCATAATCATTAATTGCAATACCTGCAAATCTTGATGAAATTGAAATTCCATCACTTGCACTACTACCTTCTAGTGTAAATGCAATATCCCCTACTGGCAAATGATAACCATTTTTAACTAAAGTATCTTTACCTGATGGGTTAATCTTCTTAATCATTGTTTTTGCATCTTCACTATAAGTAGAGATCTTTGTTGCTCTAGAAACAGTATAGATAAAGCCAGCATCATCAATTGATAAGTTTCTAAACTCAGTATTTACAATCGCTGTTTGTTGTTTTAGTTGTTCTTCTGTAGAGAAGTTACGCCAAAACTTATCCCAAGCTGATAGTGTTGTATAGTTAACACCGATATAACTCATGAACTCACCAAAGTAGCTCATTTGCATAATACCTTCATAAACAGACTCAGAAATTACAAACATTCTTCCTGTTGAGTCAGTAACCATTTTTAAAGGTGAGAATGTCTTACCTTCAAAAACAATTGATTCTGGTTGACATACAACTTGAATAATGTGGTAATCAACTGGATCTAAAAGTAAAATTTGGTTATTTCCTTTATCGCAAATATATAAAACATCTTGATATTCACCTTCAATAATGAATCCACCTTCATCTCTTAAAGGTCTTAAAGCACGATAAACACCAGAAATATTTTTTGGTTGGATATACCATCTTTGACTATCCCCCCTACTTTCTACTGGAGTTTGAAGTGGTGCCGTAAATGTTAACCAGTCAACTTTATTTCTAAATAGTTCATTACCAGTATCGGTACCAGACTTAACTCTATCATATTCATAACGAGTAATTGTATCTGGTCTAAACTCATAACGAGTAATAATTTCACCTTCATAAAACCTATCTACAGTTTCACCTTTAATACGATATCTTCTTGTTCTTCTTGATGCATCGCTACCTTGTTTAAGTGTTAATGTGCTATCAAAAACATATAAATGGTTAGAGATTGAATCAATAATGTAAATTGTTTCTTCACCTGTAACTGGGTGTTTAAATATAAACAAGTCTTCTGGAGAAGTAAATTGATCAGCTGGTATTCCTTCCCAGGCATTTGATGTAATCGTATAGATTCCATCAGTACTTGCACTCATTCCCACTGTTGAGTGGATAGCTGTACCTTTATGGTCATAAGTATATCCACCCTTAGCATTAACACTAACAACAGCAGAACCAAGTAGCAATAAAGCAATTAGCAAATAAAATACTTTCTTCATAGCTTAATCCTTTAATCCACTTGTAGCCATTGTTTCAAGCATACTACTTTGGGAAATAATAAACATTGTTATTGGTACGGTAATCATAATTAAGCTTACCGCAGCTAATGTACCCGATCTTGCAGCTCCAGCTGTAGCTATTTGCGATAGGGCATAACTTACCATCTTAAAGTCTTCACGATAAATATACATCGCTCCTTGTGTATTCCATAAACTTTGGAAAACTAGAATAATTAAAGTAATCCAAGCTGGTTTTACTAATGGCATAACAATAGTCCAGAAAATCTTAAAATCGCCAGCACCATCTAACTTCGCCGATTCAATGTAGGACGTTGGTACTTGAGACATAAACTGTTTCATCAAGAATAATCCTAAGGATGATCCTATCATCGGCAATATTAAAGCTAGTGGATTATCAATTAAACCAATCCAGTTAAAGATAATGTAGTTAGGAATAGAGGTTACTGCTCCTGGGAACATTAAAGAATAAACGATAATTGTAAAGATAATCGTTCCACCTGGAATCTTATATTTTGCAAGTGGATAAGCACACATTGAGGCAATAACTACGTGTCCTACTGTTCCAAGTATTGTTACCATAACTGTATTAAATAAATATCTAGCAAACGGAACAGTTGAGTTAGCTAGTGCAACACTCAAATCTGTGAAGTTATCTAAAGTTGGGTTTCTTACAATAATGTTTGGTGGGAACTTGAATAACTCATCTAAAGGTTTAAAGGCATTGTTTATTACTAATACTAATGGCAATGCACTTAAAATTCCCGCTAAACATAGGAAGAAAAATAGTACTAAGTCTCCCCCAACTGATCTATTAATTCTTTTTCTTTTCTTACTACGACGATGTACTTTAATCGTACTTATTTCTGCGAAAGGTCGTGAGTCAATACGTTTAGCACGTTTTGCATTACGAAGAGCTTTTTTATCTTCTTTTAACTGAGCTTTTTCAGCTGCAGTTAATTTTTTTCTTGCTTCAGCCATTATGATCCCACCCTTCCAATAATTTTTCTAATTAATTTATTTAATGCTATCGCCGAAACGAAAAGGATTGTGGCAATTGCTGAGGCATAACCCATCTCAAATCTTTGTCCACCATAGTCTTGTAAGTGGTTTACAATTGTATGACCGGCATAGTTAATTGAAGGGAAACCAGCTAAAGCAGTAGTTACAGCACCAACACCAAGTGATGCAGAGATTTGCAACACAGCACTAAATAAAAGCTGTGGTCTCATGTTTGGTAAAGTAATATACCATAACTCTTGCCAACGGTTTTTAACACCATCAACTGCTGCTGCTTCGTATTGTGATCTGTCTACACCTTTTAGACCAGCAATTAAGGTTAAGAAGTTAACCCCTAAGCTCATCCAAAGCTGAACAATAATTACAATCGGCAATATGTATTTTTCTGTTTGAAGCCAAAGAATAGGTTCTCTAATAAATCCCCAATTGATTAAGAAAGAATTGGCATAACCATAAATATCACTAGAGAAAATCAAACTCCAAATTGTAATCGCTCCTCCAGAAATAGATGGAGCATAGAAAATTAAAGTTATAAATGCTCTTAGTTTATCTGGTAATTCATTAATTAACCAAGCTAAGACAAAGGAAATTATATATCCAAGTGGCCCAGTAATAATCGCAATAATTAAAGTATTTTGCACCGCTACAATGAAAATTGGATCATCTAATAATAGTGTTAAGTAGTTTGACCAACCGATAAATTTTGGAGCTTCAAGTAAGTTGAAATATGTAAAACTTAAGAAGAAGCTCATTAAAACAGGTAAAACAGTAAATAAGAAAAATAATGCTAAATAAGGAACCATCATTAAATATAATGTTTTATTTAACCAAAATTTTCTTCTTGCTGGCTTTTTCCTGCTCCAAACATCTAAACGGCGAGCAGTATCTTCTTTCCACTCACGAAAAGATCTTCTTTTCTTAATAGCCTGATTATCTGCTATAACTTTTTCAGCCATACTTATTCATCCTCTCTAGTTATAAAACCAAATTCTTTTCTTTTCTTTGTTAACTCGGCATTAATAGTATCTACATAGGTAAGTAGTACTTCTCTAGGATTTAACTTTTCGTTAATCGTTTTTCTAAAGGCATTCTCTACGTTTCTTCCTGTATAGTAACCACCAGCTACTTCTGGAATACCAATTGTATTAACCCATTGTGATAATAGAATATCTTTTTCTTCTACTGTCCAAGCCATACTCTTGAATGCTTCCATATTAGCTGTATTATGACGAGCTGCTGAACCTAAAATTGACTCTAATTCCTGAGCATATGATAGTTGAGTTGGGGCTGATGTAACCCACTTTAAGAATTCCCAACTAGACTCAGGATCTTTTGCTTGTTTCATAATAATACCTGCTGTTCCACTTGATGCACCTTTGTTATTGATAACACCTGTTTCTGGATTTCTCACACCTGGAATCGGTGCAAAACCCCATTTACCAGTAATCTCTGGTGCGAATACAGCTAAGTAGTTAAAAATTGTATAATCTACAACTCCAATTGGAGTTTCACCAGTTCTAAATCTATTTAAGAAGCTTGCGGCTGTTGGGAAAGAATAATCTGTATAATACTTAACCCAAGTTTCAAATGATTGCATTGCTTCTTCGCTATCTAAGGCTGTAGCTGTTTTATCTTCAGTATAGAAATCACCACCATTTTGGAATAACATTGATGAGAACACTTGGTTTACTGCTGCTGATGCTCCAACTGCACTTAGTGGTAAATAGAACTGTAAGTTAGAAATTTGTAACTCTGTTACTAAACTTGTAACTTCATCCCAAGTTTTAGGTACTGTCCAACCTCTTTCTTGGAAAATATCTTTACGATAGAAAGTAACTAAGAAAGATTGAGTGATTGGTAAAGCATAAAACTCTAAATCATGAATATCTGCTGTCTTTTGTAAAGCATAAGGCGTCATTGCACTATCAGCAAATCTTGGATTAGCTTCACCATCTAGCCATACCTTAACACCATATTCAGTAACTTCATATCGGAAGTCATCAAATTGAGTAATATCATAAGCAGCATTTCTTAAAGCATAGTTTACAGGTAATCCGTTATAAACGTTCAAGGCTACATCTGGACCTGTACCAGCAAGTGTAGCCGGTAATAATACTCCCGGATCTACAACCTTTAAAATAACGTTAATTCCTTTTTGATTAACAAATGTTGTGTCACACAAAGTCTTCATTGCGTTAGCTTGTTCCCTACCGGCAACAGCACTAGTTAAAAACCACACTTCAATTTCTTTATCAAAACCTTCAGCGTTTGTTACTCCAATTGATTGATAATCAAAGAAGAAAGTCATAAAGAAAGCTTTAATATCAAACCAAACATCACTAAACCAATCAGCATTTGGTTTTGGTAATTCTGCATCACTACTAGAAACATATAAAGCTTCTACTGTTAGTGATTGTTCTTGAATACTAGTAATCCAAGTTCCAAGTGAAGATAAGTTTTGAACAAACGTTCCTAATCTTTCTTGAATTGTTCTTGGCTTTTCTAAAAATGATTCAAGCTGAATTGCCATTGTATCTAGTACTGATACTAAACTTCCTTTTTCTCCTGAAAGTTCAGTAATATAGGCTGATACTTCTCTTAATTCTTGAGCATTTTCTTCAAAACATTCTAGTAAACCAACAATACGAGCATTGTCTCCATATAAGTGATATTCTTGATATGGGTCTGGGTTTACTGTAGTTATTGAAATAATTTGCAAGTACATATTATTTAAACTATTAACTACATTTCTAACTTTGTTTATAGGACTACCATAAGCCCCAAGTGTAGATTCTAGTCTAATTGTATTAATACCTTCATGGAAATAGAATTTATAGTTTTCTTCACTATTTCCCATCGTAACTAATCGCCAATTTGTACTGTAATTAAAATTAGAACTATTAGCTTCAATAAATGGAATTTCACCATTAATATATAATCTTCTTGTAGAGAAAAGTCCACGAGCTGTATTTTGTTTAGCCTTAAAGCTAAGTTCATACATTCCTGCTTCTTCTACATCAACTTCCCATTCAATCCAATCTCCAGGTGCTGTCCATTTTGTACCACCAATTGAGTTTAGTGTTACTTTAACTGGATGCGATGGAGTGTTTGTTGGAGAAGTACGATCAGCAATTGCATATAAAGTTGGAGATGAACGTTTTGTCGAATCTTCACCTTCAACTTGTAACATTACTTCACCTGGTTCTGCTTTGTCTTGATGTTGATTTAAATAATCTTGATAAGTAACAATTGCTGGAACCGATTCTAGTTTTAACTCTATAATACTCATATTTTCTCTAACAGACTCAAAAGTAATTGTATTAGCTCCCGATTTAAAATGGAACATATATGGTTCTATTACATAACCAGTATAATCTCTTACATAAGCTGTACTTAAATCAAATACTTCCATTTGTGATGGTTTCATATCATTACCATTAATGTCTTGAACAATTGCTGCTCTATCTTTCCACATTCTATAAAATCTAATGTGTCCAGCACTATCAAATGGTAATTGGCCATTAATTAAAACTTTTCTTTCAATATTAGCTCCACCACTAGTTTCTCTAATATTTAAAGTTTCATCACGAGATTTCTCTGCGTAATATACTAAACTCAAATAATAGAATCCAGCCTCTGGAACATCAACAGAAAAAGTAACACTTCCTGTTTCTGATGTATAATATCCAGCTCTTGTTTCCCCATTTGGTAAAACAATTGAGCTATATGGATCATCTGCATCTATATATTTAAAATCAATTGATCCTGGTGATGCTACTCCAGTAGTTAAATTAACTGCTATACTTTCAATTTGTGGCATTACAAGTAATGGTTTAATATCTTTATCAAAGTCCAGTACTTCTAACCTTTGAGGATCAGTAATACCTGTAGCTTTAGCTCTTAAGTAATTATTGTAATCACCTTCTGGATATAATTCTTCTGGGATTGTTGAATCAGATGTTGTTCTATCGGGTCTAAAACTCTTCACAATTGAAACTACTAAAATAGTCATGATTAAAACTAAAATTGTAAGCCAAATTGCTCGTTTAATCATCTTCACGCGATTAGTTCTACGCTTTAACTTACTTTCGCTTGAATCAACTAAATCATAGTTCACAGTAGTTATCTTAACATCTTCAATTGCTACTGCTTCTTTTTGTTGTTCTACTTGTTGAACATCTTCAACTTTTTCTTGAGATTCTTTCTTATTTTTACTCATAGTTTTCTCCTTGTAATGCTTTGTAGTGAAGCTTACCTAATTTAAAGACAGCCTCTAACATCTCAATTGACTCAGCTAAATTGCTTTTCTTATTTCTAGCTAGCCATAATTCTTTTTGTTTTTCTAAAATCTTTGCATTCTTAAACAATTTTTCTAATAATTTAAGTTTATTGTTTTTATCTAATTTAGGATTAAAGCTTTGCATTAATAATCTTGTAACTAAAACTAAATCAATACTTTGATTAATTTCAGCTAAAACTAATTTCTTATCTTTAATCTTTAATTTAGTGTTTTTTAATCCTTTGCGATATAGTTCTAAATACTCTACTAATGCTTTATATTTAACATCTTCAATAACACTATTTTTAATTTTCTCATAGTAATAATCTAATGGCTTTTCTTGCTTTAAAGCATAATCTGCCCACATATAACCAAAGAAAGTTAAAGTAGCATTTGTAATGTAGTAATTTTCAAATTGATAATAATTACCAATACCAAGTAATATTTGGGCAAAATTTCCTTTTTCATCTTGGAATACTTCTTCGTTTAAATACTTAGTTACATTAAGCATTTCACCTTCTTGCAGGCTCCAAGAATAAAACCCTGCAAATACTAAAGGTGCTACAATTGATGGAAGTAATTGCAAGTGTCCCGCATCACCCCAATCAGTTAGTAAAATACCTAAACCATTGTATTTATAAACATTGTCACAAGCACTTTTAATATTCTCAATAAAGTCTTGTGTTCTTCCTGTAAAGCTACACCAACTTGTAGTACCAGGAGCAGCTCCAAACTTAATATTCAAAGTTCCTAAAGTTTTTAATGTTTCAGAAAACTTATAAGTTGCATCATATCCCCAGTCTACAAAAATAATATCTTTAGGTAGTTTCTTCAAAGCTTCCTGGTCTTTGATTAAAACATCCCCCCACATAATCGGTGTTTTATTATATTTTTTAACTTCTTCTAAAACAAGATTTAAATAATCTAAATAAACATTACTTAAACCTTCCTTTTCCACAAGTTCCTTAGTCTTCCCCATACCAAGTTCCATTGGTTCATCAAAGTTAATATTGAAATATTTAGATTTTCGGTTAGGAAGCATCTCTTCATACATCTTGCTTACAAGTTGAATTGATCTTGGGTCTTTTGGATCTAATGTTACTGGGCTTCTATGTCTTCCCCAATAAAATGCTCCATCAGGACAAATAGCCAAATCTTTATATTCTTTAGTAGCTAGCCAAGGTCCCATATGACCAAAACCATTTTGGTTAGGAACAAAATCTATTTCTCTTGCAAAACAGTAATCTTCAATCAATTTATATTCTTCTTTCGTAATATAACCATCTTCTAATAGATGCTTTCTTGCAAAGTCATACTCATAACTAAAACCCTCTACATATAACTCAAAATGATTCATCTTTAGCTCAGCCATAAGGTCAATGATTTTATAGATAGTCTTTAATGAAGGCACTTTATTACGACTAATATCTAAAGTAAATCCTCTAACTAATAATTTAGGTTCATCCCAAATCTCTACAGTTTCTAACTTTTCAGATTTAAAAATTTGCTTTAAAGTTTGGCTTGCGTAATAAGCACCACTAGCATCATTGTAATAAACATCAATTTTATCTTTTTCAATAACAAGTTTGTAAGTTTGAACCGATCTTGCTTTTTCATAGATAAAATTAATATCCCCAACTTTCCTAGTTTTTTTTACTTTAATAAAACTCTTTAGGTTTGTAAAAACGTTTTCTAAATTTTCAGTAAAAAAAACGGAATACTTGTCTTTCTTTGTAAATTCATCTTTCGTATATTTAATATACTTTACTTTTGGGTAAATCTTATACAATTTCAATCATTCCTTTCGTTTTGAGTTTATATACTATATAACAAAATTATACTACAAAACCCATTTTTTTTCAAGGGCAAATTGAATAAAAAAAGAGCATTTTATGCTCTTTTTAATCAAAATAATTCAACTTTAAAATAGTTTTATTAATTAGAAAACACTAATATTTATTTAATATATCATGATGTCCAATATCAATAAGGACAATTAATTCATCTCCTTCAAAATACCAAATAATTCTTATATCCATATTAATACTGCTTTCATACAAATCTTCTTGTCCTCGAAGTTTTTTAGTTCTAAACGAAGGGTGTAGTATGTTTTCAACAAACAATCTCATTTTTTATAAAATAGCGATTGTTCTTTTTTGGTTAAGTCATTAAAAGCTTTTTCAAAATTTTCAGTTAATAATAGTTTATACACTTTTATCCCTTTGTTTTAAATACTTTATTAAATCCTCAACATTATCAAATGCTTTGTCTTTATAGTTTGAATCCTCTTTAAGTAACCTAATTTCTTTCGCTAACTTATCAATATATTCTTTAGGATAAATAGCAACAGGTTCAAGCATTATAATTCCATTTTTTACAGATATTTCAAACTTATCACCTTCGTACAAATTTAATTGATCTACAATTTTCTTCGGCAATGTAATCTGTGCTTTTTTTCTTAATTCAACAATCATATTTATTCCTCCTTTTGTTGTTGGAAATTCCTACTTTCCTACTAATAGTGTAATACAAACAACTACAAATTGCAACAATTATCTAAAATAAAAAGAGCATTTTATGCTCTTTTTAAATGCTTTTTACTTCTTTTGTCCATAGACTTTTAATTGACTTTTGAGCCTCAGGATATTTGTCTACTGTATCAGTTAAGTTGTGATAAGTAAAGAAAATTTCCCCAGAAACACAATCTAAAGTGCTGTTAAATAACAATTGATTTTTGATTTCATCTGGGTTTGCCCATTGATTAGTACCACCCATACGATATAAACCCATACCGATATAAAGTTTTGTTTTTGTTTTTTTAGAGGCTTCATTCCACCACTTAGCTAAATCAGCATACTTAACAATTTCTTTTTCGCTGCCATCTTCTAAAACTTTATAATAATCCAAATTAAAGTAATCTTGAGGAACTACATAGTCAATATAACCTTTTTCCATCCAATAATAGATATCTGCATATAAGCCTTCATAACAATTGAAACAAGATTCATCATTGTTTGAACCATATTCCCAAGCACTTTCTTTAGAAGAATATTTAGTATTAGTTCTATAAATACCAAAAGGACTAATACCAAATTCAACTTTGCGATCTAATGTATCTAACTTTTCTTTCATCAATTTAATCAAACAAGTTACATTGTACCTTCTAAAATCGGATTTGTTTTTAATACCAACTTGGTATTGTTTCTTCTCTTCATTAGGATCTACATATTCTTCATATGGATAGAAATAATCATCCATATGAATAGCTTTAACATCATATTTTTTGGCAATCTCTAAAGCTGTATCACTTACAAATTCTTGAACTTCTTTTGATGCTGGGTCTAAAATTAAAGCTTTACGGCTAGTTTCCATAACTAAATGTGGGTTTTTCTTAGCAAAACTTTTATCAGGAAGCGAAGCTAAAAATTTTTCTTTGGTCATTTCTAACTTATCCAAAGTAACTTGACTAACACGATATGGATTAAGCCAAGCATGAACTTCAATTCCTGCCTTTTTAGCTTTCTCTACAAAATAACCAAAGACATCAAAACCAGGATATTTTCCTTGCTCACCAGTAATATAAGCACTCCAAGGATTTAACTCTGATTCATAGAAAGCATCATTAGTAGGTCTTACTTGAAAGATAACTGCATTCATTTTATATTCTTTTACTGTTTTAATAATATCATCTAAATGCTTTTTATAGCTTGCTACATCTTTCATTTTTGGTAAATCAATATTAGCTACAGTTGATACCCAAACTCCCCTTAAAGCATCTTTTTCTTCTATTTTTTCAGGAATCAATACTGGCTCATCGCTTCTAAAATAAGTAACATATCCTTCTTTTAGATCTCTTTTTATTTTTTTCATTTAAAATCCTTTCTCATAATTGCGAAAGACTTTACAATTCTCATCCCTGCATACAAATAAATATTACGTGCTTTATTATCGCTACCAGTAAATAGAGTCATAAATTTAGCCCCATTTTCTTTTGACCTCAAACAAAGCTCGCAAAACATTGTTTTACCTAAACCTCTTGCTCTAACCTTTGAATGAATTCCTACCCCTGATAGATAACCTCTTCCTGAAGGTTCAGTAAAGATTGGACCAGTAAAACCTAAAGCACAATGATCTTTCTTTACAACTAATAATTTATTTAAATTGCCAAGTTTTCTTTGTCTTTCAATTTCCTCAAACCATGTAGGACTATTTAAATCTTCAAACAATTCTTTTAAACCATAGTCTTTTTCTTCATCAAAGAAATCTATATAATAACCATCTTTTTCATTTTCCTTTTTCTTATTAACTACATACTCTGGTAACTCATAATTTTCAAGCTCTAAATGAAAAGCATCTAACTGTCCATTAGCGTTGTATCCATAGCTTAGAAGTAGGAAATAATAAGCTGAATTAAACTCAACTGCTGGCGCTCCTGGATGGTTATGTTTATCATATCCAGGTACATACCATTCTAAATTTGTTGGGTTTCCAAAGTAACAACGAACAAAAGTTTTGCCATTATCCTTCAAATATTGCTCTAATTTTTCTAAAATTTGCGTTCCATATCCTTGTCTTTGATACTCTTTCTTTACCACTACAAACGTAATAAAACCAGGACTTTCTGGATTTTGATTAGTAAAATTAGCTTGTCCAGCCCCAATTAACTCATTCTCTTTATATAATAAAACTAAACTTTCATTCTTAAAATGTGGATTATTTAAGAATTTATTTGTAAATAATTCTTCCGTCCAAGGCTTAAAAATCCCATTTTCTCCTGTTGCATTTTCATTCCAAAGCTTTATTAAAGCTGGCAATTGATCTTTAGTAAATTGTTTAAACTTCATCTTTACATCCTTTCCCAAAATGACTTATAACGTAATTTCCGATTCTTCCTCTCCATCCAATAATCTTATTATTCTCTCTAGTTGGATGAACTCTATTACTCAATACGCAAAATGCGACTTGATTATATCTATCTATAAATAAATGTGTTCCTGTAAAGCCAGTATGCATAATAGTTTTTGAACTTGCAAGGCATCCAGATTGAGGATAAGAACCCATAATTGTCCACCCAACTGACCTTTTTTCTGTAATTACACTTGTCTCATTTTCTTTTTGACTAGCAAGTTCAGTAAACATTAAATCGATTGTAGCCTTAGATAAAATTCTCTTTCCTTTATAAACACCATCATTTAAAACCATTTCCATAAAATGCGATACATCTTTCACACAAGAAAATAGCCCAGCATGGCCACAAGCACCACCTAAAAGATAGGCTTTCTCATCATGAACAACTCCTCTTACAGGACCATTTGCAATCCTATCTTTTCTTACCTCAGTTGGAGCGATTGTTTTATGAAGATCTGGACTTAAATTATAACCTGTACGATACATTTCTAATGGCTCAAAAAGATATTTAAAAGTAAATTCAGGCAAACTTAAACCACTAATTTTCTCAATAATCCAGCCTAAATAAATAAAACCTAAATCAGAGTAAATGATTTTCTCACCGACTTCATTACTTGGCTCTAATTCATAAATTGCCTTTACAAACTGTTCTTTTGGTTTACCAATATATTCTGTATAACTAATTCCCGGTTTTAATCCCGCTGTGTGGGTAATTAAATCAAAAACAGTTGTTTTAGGGTTTTTAAAATCTGGTAATATTTGTTTTACATTATCATATAATCTTAATTTCCCTTGTTCCATCAAAATTAAAATTGATGTAACAGTTGCAATAACTTTAGTAAGGGAAGCCATATCATAAATAGTATCAACATCATTTTCTTCCTTTTTAGGAATTAAAGCTTTAAACCCAAAAGAATTAAAATGCTTATTTCCACTTTCAATCAAACAATAATTACAACCAGGAAAAACCTCGTCTTTTAATGCTTGTTCCATTAATGAATCTAAATATTTAATCTTCGACATTATTTACTCCTTTTATATAATTTGTTTCCATAGCGATTATAGAAATTATCCCAAGCAACTTTTTTAATATCTTCTTTACTATAACCTCTTTTTTTCATTCCTTCTAGTATTAGATGGGCTTTTGTAGCATCGGGAACTTCTTTAACCATCGCATTTTCAAAATCATCATCTAAATAATCCATAAAGTCAAAGCCAAAGCAAACATTATCTATACCCATAACTTCAATTGCAAAGTCTACATGATCTAAGAAATGCTCTAAATCTCTTTCTTCTTCTTTTCTACTTACAAAATTTTTAGCTAGCGTTAAACCAAATAAACCATTTGCTTTCTTTAAAGCAAGCATTTGCTCTTTATCTAGGTTTCTTCTATGATCACAAATATCATAAACTAAACCATGAGAATAAACAATATTATGATTAGTATATTCTAAAACATCGTAAAAACTTTTCTTATTTAAATGAGCTGTATCAATAATCATATCAAGCTCAATCATTATATCTAAAAGCTTTTTACCTTCTTCTTTTAACCCAGATTCTTTTGGGCCACTAACACCTGTCGCATATTTGTTTTCCTCGTTCCAAGTAAGCATAGCATGCCTAAAGCCTAAATTATAGAAATAACGAATATCTTCTGGCTTCTCTAAATTTCTTAAGCCTTCAAAACCTAAAATAACTTTAAAATCTTTTAATTCATTCCAATCAATTTTCTTTAAAGCACAATTTACTGCTTCTTTTAAATCAAAGTCATCTGGTGAATATAAAGTCCAAACTGCACCTTTAATAACAGAATTATTATATTGCTTTACATGAATATCTTTAAATCTATTATCACCTTTTCCTCTAAATAAGTCATATAATAAATCACTATGAATATCAAATACTTTCATTATTTCTCTCCTTTAAAATTAAACACAGCTAAATAGTCATCAACTGTTTCTCTTCTTATTGCTTCTTTAACACCTTTATCACTTACAAACAAAACTGCTGGCCTTAATGCTCCATTATAGTTAGAACTCATCGCATAACAATAAGCACCAGTTGTATATGTTACTATATAATCATTTTCTTTAAGTTTGCTTAAAATAATGTCTTTTCCTAAAATATCTCCTGACTCACAAAACTTCCCTACAACCTGATACTTTTCTTTACTCTCGCTTATTACATTATTAACACAATCAAAGCTGTATTTAGCATCATATAAAGCAGGCCTAATATTATCAGCCATACCACCATCAACTAAACAATAGTTATAGTACTTACTTTGTTTTAGTTTCAAACATTGGTAAATAGTAACACCTTCTCTACCTACAATACTTCTTCCTGGTTCAATTGCTACTATCTCAAAATCAGTTTTTTCTAATCTCTTAATAATCTTTTTCAGTCCTTCTTTTAGTGGAAACTCGCTATCAGATTCTAAATACTTAACCCCAAAACCTCCACCTAAATCAAAAGCTTTGATTTTATATTTTAACTTTTGCTCTAATTTTGTTTTAAAATCAGAAATTTTATCTATTGCTTCTAAATAAGGATCTATTTCTTTAATTTGTGAACCTAAGTGAACTTGAAGTCCTTTTAAAACTACATACTTAGAATTATTATAAAACTCAATTATTTTATCCCAAACAACATCATCTATACCTTCTCCAAACTTAGAATCTAAATTGGCAGTTTGAATATGTTTATGGCTATCTACCTTAACATAAGGATTTATTCTAAAGTAAGTATCTACTTTTGCTTTTGCCAGTTTTTCAATTAATTTTAACTCTGAAAATGAATCAACAATAAAAGCATTAATCTTTAAATTTAAAGCTAATTTTAGTTCTTCTTCAGTCTTATTATTTCCTTGAAAGAAGACTCTTTCCATTGGAAAACCTACTTTTTCCAACAACCTAAAATCACTTATGCTAGTTGCATCTACACATAAACCTTCTTCATTTAAGATGTTTGCAAAATAAGGAGCTATAAAAGCTTTTGATGCGTAGATGATTTTAGTCTTTAGTTTTTTAGAACTAAAACTATCTTTAATTAGTTTGATTCTCAATTTAATCCCTTCTTCATCATAAACCATTAAAGGAGTTTTATATTTCATTGCTAACTCTTTTAAAGAATGATTACCTATATATAATTCATTGTTTTGAATATTTGTATTAACTGTTTTCATACTTTACTTCCATTTCTTTGAATAAATCATTCATTTCTTGTTCTTTAGTAATTTTCATTAATCTTAACTTATATTCTTTAACATCCAACCCTTTTAAATAACGAGAAAATAAAGACCTTAAATTAAGAATAGCAAGTTTTTCGCCCATCTCATCCTTTAATAACTCATAGTGTTTTTTAACCATTTGTATTCTTTCAATAGCTGTTGGCTCCAATAACTCTTTTCCTTCAAAATGATTAACAATATTTTGGATTAACCAAGGATTGCCAATACTACTTCTACCAATCATAATTGCATCACATTTAGTGTAATCTAAAACATACTCAGCATCTTCAATTGATTTAATATCGCCATTAGCTATTACTGGTATTTTTACTTGTTCTTTAACTATCCTAATATAATCATAGTTAGCTTTGCCTTTATATAAATCACTTTGTGTTCTTCCGTGAATACAAATAGCTGAAGCACCTGCTTTTTCAATTTTCTTTGCAACTTCAAGTACATTAATTGTATTTTTAGTTTGACCAAGTCTAATCTTAACTGTAACTGGTTTAGATACACTCTCTACAACTGCCTTCACAATCTCATAAATATTATCAGGATCTTTAAGTAAATAACTTCCTGATTTAGCTTTTAAAACTTTCTTTACAGGACAGCCCATATTTAAATCAATAATATCACAATCGCTATATTTATCTATGTAAATCGCCGCTTTAACTAAATCTTCTTTAGTACCACCAAATAACTGCATATTTACTAAATGATCATCTTCTTCTATTTTAGTCATCTCTAAAGTTCTTTTGTTTTTAAAGTTGATACCTTTAGCGCTAATCATTTCTGTATAGCAAAGACTTGCACCAAATTCTCTCATAATTTTGCGATAAGAATAATTAGTGTATCCCGCTAAAGGAGCGATAATTACTTTGTTTTTAAGTTCAAATTTACCAATTTTCAAAACTATCAACTCCTTTTAAAAAAGATCTTACTCTAAGTGCCTACACCCACATACCTACATAAGCTTAAGGCTGCTTCAGTCACGACCTGACCTGGTTCACTTCAAGATATTGGGTATAGGGACTTAAAATAAGATCCTTTATCATTATAGCATTTCCCCTTCTTTTTTTCAAGATTGCTATCTTTTATTTTTAAAGAATGATTTCATGATTTCAGATACTTCATCTTCCATTAAAGGACCTACTACCTCAAGCTCGTGGTTGAATTTAAAGTCTTCAAAAACATTTCCTAAACTAGTTAGGACACCAAACTTAGGAGCTTTAGCACCATAAACTATTTTTTTAATCCTTGCGTTTAAAATTGCTCCAGCACACATCAAACATGGCTCTAAAGTAATATAAATAGTAGCATCATCTAATATTTTACGTCCTAATACTTTACATGCTTTTTTAATAACTTCAATTTCTGCGTGTAGTGTTGGGTCTTTTAAACTTTCTTGTTTGTTGTGAGCTTTGGCGATAATTTCACCATTAATTACAATTAAAGCTCCAACTGGGACTTCATTTTGCCCGTAAGCTTTTTTAGCTTCTTTGAAAGCTAATTTAAGAAAATCTAAATCATTCATCATCTTTTAATACTTGATGGCAATGTCTACATCTAGCTTCATAGGATTCTTCAGAGCCAATTAAAACAGTTGGAGAATTATAAGATGCAGGTTTACCATCAATTAGTCTTTGTGTTCTACTTGCAGGTAGACCACAAACTTGGCAAATTGCTTGAAGTTTAGTTACATATTCTGCTCTTGCAAGTAAATAAGGCATTGGTCCAAAAGGTTCACCCCTGAAATTTGTATCTAAGCCAGCTACAATTACTCTTTTCCCTTGATCAGCTAAAGTCTCACAAACCTCAACAATCTTATCAGTAAAGAATTGCGCCTCATCAATAGCAACTACATCTGGGTTTCCCTTAGCAACTAATTCTAAAATTTGCATCTCTTCCGAAATATTATATCCTGCAACACGTTTATTATTATGACTTACTACTTCAGTTTCACTATAACGATTATCAATTGCTGGTTTAAAAACCATGTATGATTTCTTAGCATATTCTAATCGTTTCAACCTTCTTAGTAATTCCTCAGTCTTTCCCGCAAACATGCTTCCACAGATAACTTCTATCCAACCATCTCTTCTTTGTACTTCCATCTTTACTCTTCTAATCCTTTCTATAATATTATACCATATTTATTCTCTTTTTCAATATTTTAGATGTGAAATAGCAGGAATAATAAATCTTAAAAAACTAATTATCCAAGCTTTTTATTTCCAAATTTGTTTATTCTTGTTGACAAAAACGGACCTTTAAGGTATAATAACATAGTATAAAACTTACTATGGTTTGCAAATAAAAACCATGGCGGAAGGAGAGAAAAATGAAAAAAGGTATTCATCCTAAATATCACAAAGCAACGGTTACTTGTACAGCTTGTGGTGCTACTTTTGAAACTGGATCTACAGTAGAAGATATCAAAGTTGATACTTGTTCTAAATGTCATCCGTTTTACACTGGCCAACAAAAATTCGTACAAGCAGCAGGAAGAGTTGAAAAATTCCAAAAACGTTTGGCTAAAAAAGAAGAGGATAAGTAATAAAAATTGCAACAATCATGTTGCTTTTTTTATATCTATTAAAAAACACTGGTTAATTCCAGTGTTTTTATTTATAGTCATATTCGTATTTTTCTTGTGGCTCCAGTTTCATCCAACCAGCTACAATTTTACTTGGAAACTTTACCAGTTTCAAATTGTATTTATCAACTGCATCGTTAAAATATGCTTGACTATATACAATCTTAACTTTATCATCTTCTAAATCAAACAATAATCTTTGAAAACTACCATTCTTTTTAATTGAAGGATAACCTTCCTGAACAATAACTAATCTATCCAAAACATTAGTTAATAAGAAGTCTGCCTTAGCAATCTCCATAGGTGTATTAGAATTTGCATAAATTCCTCTAACCCTAGCAAACTCACTTAAGATACCTTCTTCTTCAGAAATGACCCCTTTTAGTGTTTCCATAAGATTAGGAACTAAATCAAATCTTCGCTCTACATATAGTTTAATTTGATTCCAACCATTGTTTACCCTTTTACGCGCTTTAACTAAATTATCATAAATTAAAATAATTAAGACAACTAGTCCTACAATTATAAGTCCTATAACTACAAATGTAATAATCCAACCAGCACTCATTAGAAACACCTCCTTTTCTATTTAAAATCAATAATACCATAACTAATATAATATGGTAAATATACATCATCTTTTAATTTAGCTTCTTCTAAATAATTTTTAAAAGCTTTTACTTCTTTATATTTCTTTCTCTTTTTAAAGCGAAGCAAAATAAAGAAAACCAGTGAAGTTACAAACAACACCACAATTAAAGCCTTAGTCCATATTAAATCTAAAGCTAATTTTTCCTTCATTCTATAAATTATTATATAATAAAAAATGAAAATAAACAAGAAATTCAATAAAATTAATTGCGGTTTGTCTTCATATTCAGCTTTATCAATAACCTTCTTTTTTAAAGCTAAATAATCGATTTTATCTAAAGTAACTGTCTTTTGTTTTTGAAAAATCCCTAATAAAATCTTTGTTTCCTCAACTGAAAGACCATCTTTATTTTTATAAATAAGAACATTATTTTCTCTAACAATATTCCCATTTAACTCCATTTTTTTAATTAAACCTAAAAAATGTCTTTTTTTCAAAAAGCTATCTAAAATTAAACTTGAATCAAGTAAGCTTTCATTTATTGAAGTTGCTTTAGAAATAACTTTCGGTCTAAAAATAATATTCTCAAAATATAAATAGGTGATAATCATTATTAAGATTACCAAAACAACTAACACAATATTAATAATATAAACAGCAGTTTTTGTTTTTGCTTGATCTACGCTAAGTAAATCTTTTGTTTTATTTATTTCTTGTTGTCTTGCTTCATATGATTCTAATTCATTAAAAGCATTAAAGCTCATCATGTGATTTGGATTGCTAATCGCAAGTGAATCTTTATCAAACAAAACTCTTAATCTAAAATAGTCATTATCTAAACTATAAAAGCTAGTTACGCTAGCATTTAAGCTGTTTTCTGAAAAAGTACTACTTAGCTCTTGATTACTATAAGCAAATGGCTTAGAAATTGGGTTAGGAAAATTAACTGAAAAGTTAAGTTTTTCTATCTTAATTGGCTCTTGAATTAGTAGCAAACTTAATTCATTACAATCTAAGTAATGAGTAACAAACTGTTCTAGTTTATATTTATACTTAATCTGATAGTTTCCAAGTAAAACCTCTTCAGATTTAAAATAGAAAACTTCTAAATTAACTCTATCAATTCCTCCAATTATATTTCCATCTCTATCTAAATCATGATTAAAGGAATAACCTTTTTCAATATTTATCTCCTTGCCATCCTTAAATAGTTTTTGCTCATAAGTACTAGGAATTGTAGAAAAAGTAGCAATATTATTGTTTACTTCATCTGCTTCAATAAAA
Source organism: Acholeplasmataceae bacterium (assembly GCA_012839485.1). Lineage (GTDB taxonomy): Bacteria > Bacillota_I > Bacilli_A > ML615J-28 > CAG-698 > DUNF01. The sequence goes on along the minus strand of DUNF01000058.1, from coordinate 12,511 downwards.
GGGTTAGTTGCTTCTAATTTATGATAGTAAATATTACGATAATATTCATTCGTTTCTTCTAAGAACTCTATATCCCAATCTTCAGTTACTAAAATTGTTCCGTCATTAGTTATGTCTACTTCTACATCTAAACTATTGACTTTTTCTTTTAACTTTTCTTTTGTTATGAAACTAGTTCCAATTAAAAAAGCAAGCAATAAAACTATATTAATTACAATACCAATAATTAAGATTCTCTTGTTTTTCATCTCTAGCTCCTTATTTAAAAGACCAAATACCTCCTTCAGGTATTTTTTTAAAGCTCACCTGTTCTTTAGTAATTGGATGAGGAAACTTTAACTCATAACACCAAAGTCCAAGTTGGTCAAAATAGTTTTTACCTTGATAGCCGTATTTAAAATCGTTTATTAAAGGATGACCTATTAAGGCAAACTGAGCTCTAATTTGATTATATCTACCTGTAATTAAATCTACATCAACTAAAGTATAATCTAATCCTTCTTCTTTTAAATACTTGATTGCTTTATATTCTAAAACTGCTTCTTTTCCTTCTTTACTTTCAAAAGCCATTTGATCTTGTTTGATTAGTTTATGTTTTAAGATTCCCGATTCTACTTTTCCTGTACAAATCGCTAAGTATTTCTTTTCAAAATTTCTTTCTCTAATTGCTTCTGATAGTCTTGATGCAGCCTTTGATGTCTTCGCAAACACCATCACTCCACCAACTCTTCGATCTAAACGATGAACTAGTCCTAAATAGACATTACCTAACTTTTGGTGTTTTTCTTTTAGATATGCTTTTACTAATGATAAGATATCTTCATCTTCTGTTATATCTTTTTGGCTTAAAAGATTTTCTTCCTTGACAACAACAATCAAATGATTGTCTTCGTATAAAACTTCTAAATTAGGCATAAGCTTCTTCTAATAGTTTTAAAGCCGTTTCCAAATCTTTGGAATTTTTAATTGCTTTAGTTTTATATTTACCATCAACTAAAACTCTTAAAACTAATGCCTCATCATAGTATAAATAAGCAAAATTAGCAATTCTTCTAATAGCGACATAATGAGGAAACTCTTTAATAACTATTTCATCTCCTAACATTAATAAGTGTTCTTTAATTTCGTTAAATAATTGTGATTTAGGAAACCCATTTTCTAAATAGTTTTGACTTTGATAGTTTTTCTCTAAAACCAAAGTATTAGAATCAAACACCTCACATTTAATTAAGTCAATTTCTTTATTGATTTGTTTGATTGCATAGTGATCATATTTAGTAAAGTTAGTTCCTAAAACAATAATTCTTGGATTAAAATCAATTTCTAAAATTTCTTCTTTTTTTAAATCTTCGCTTAAATAAGTTTTTAACTTACCTAAGTTTTCTCTAATTAAATCAACTAAATATAAACTACGTCCCAAAATCTGACCAAAGTTTTCTTTTTTGAAGTCTAGTAAAGTAATTGTCTTATTTTCATCAAGCAACAAATAATTAATCTTTTCATCTAAGAAAGTAAAGTTTTGTTTTAGAACAGTTAAACCTAAACTCTTCTTTATAACTTCAAACAAATCATGAGAAAAATCTAAGATTTCGATTTTCTTAGTCTTTAAGTCCTTTTTAGTTTTTAGATTAATTAGTTTGATTTCACTCATAATTATACTCGCTTGTATTCTTTATATTTAGCTTCCTTTTTAAATTTCTTTAAAACAAACTCTTTTAAGATTTTACGCTCGTTATAATCCATTAGTTCTTTTTCAGTAACAATAGCTGCATTGGGGCTAGTATAATAGTAAACATACTTTTGTGTTTCTGTTACTATTAATACATCGTCCCAGCTATAATCTTTAGAACTTTTAGTCGTTTGGTAAACTATTTTTTCTTCAGTGAAAATAACATTATACCTTAAACCAATAAATGATTGTTTTAAAAGAGTTTTTTTAATCATGTGATTAACTTGAATTGGTCTAATTGCAAGGAGTACTGGAGCTAAGACCATAACTACAATTCCTATTACTAGCTTGTCCTTGCCGAAGGCTAAAAAAGCACCAGTACCTACCATTAATAAAGCAAATGCTAAGTAAATATACTTAGCATTACTTCTTACTCCGAGATGGAATTTAAAAAAATCTTTAGCAACTTTCTCGGTGAAAAAAGAATTATATCTAATTTTCACTTTACTATTTTTTTCCTTCTTCGTCTTTAATTTTTTCAGCTACTTTTTGATCTTGCTCTTTCTTAACTTGAGCTTCTTCTTCAGCACTTAGTTTTACAATCTCTACTTTGTCTTCTTCTTCAACTTTTGCGTGTTCGAATGTAATCTTTCTCTTAGCAATATCTTTTTCCATAACTTTATAACCTTTTTCAGGGAATTTTTCTTTTAAAATACTTTGAAGTAAAGCTACATCCCCTACAATAAGGCGTTCTTTATCGATAATAATTGGTGCTTGTGCACTTAAGAATAAGTAAACAAAATCTTTGATTTCATCTGCAGATTTAATATCATTCCATTCATAAACAAAAGGAATTGTAGAGTTTTTATTTTCTACTAAAATCATTTCTTTATTTAAGGCTACTTCTTGACCACCAACTGCACGATTCTTAAAATACTTAACTAATTCTTGGTCAATCTTTTTCTCTACAGTTAATGCTTGATAAGCAATTACAGCTACAAAAAGTAAGAAAATTACAAAGAATGCCCATTGACTAGCAATAGCAGAATAAACTGCCATACCTAAAGCAGCAATAGCAATAACTAAACTTAAAACCCAACTCTTTCTTTTATACATAGATAAATATAAGTTAGCATATTTTAATGTTTTAAAATCAAACTTAGTATCACTTTTTACTAAAGGCTTAAAATCAGAAACACGTGCTCTAATTTGTTCTTCTTCTTTGATTCTTTCTTCAGCACTAGTTAATTCTACTTCAGCCTTAACTTCCTCTTTCTTTTCTTCTTCAACTTTCTTAGTTACTTTATCTTTTTCACTCATATTAAAAACCTCCATTTTTTTATTAACTATATTATACACAAATTTTCCCAAAATGTAAATGTTTATTGCTTTATTTTTATTTTATAGTTATAATATTCATATGAAAAAAGGAGGAATTTAAATGAAAGTTTATATTAGTGCTGATATCGAAGGTATCAACGGAATCGTATCTTGGCTTGAAACTGAAAAGGGTGATGATTATGAATATTTTCGTAAGCAAATGACAGAAGAAGTTAGAAGAGCTTGTATAGGAGCTCATAAAGCGGGGGCAACAGAAATTTTTGTAAAGGATGCTCACGATAATGCAAGAAACATTATTTTTAAAGACTTGCCAGATTATGTAACACTACATAGAGGTTGGGAAGGTGGTCCATGCTCAATGATGGCAGGATTAAATGATTCTTATGATGCTGTTGTTTTTATTGGTTATCATAGCCCATCAAGATCTGATGGTAATCCATTAAGTCACACAATGAATACAAGATTACATCATGTAAAGATTAATGGTGAAATAGCTTCAGAATTTTTAATTAATTCATATTATGCTGCATGGTTAAACGTACCAACAGTATTTTTATCTGGCGATTTAAAGTTAACAGAAAGTGTAAAAAAACTTTTCCCTGAGGCAGAAGTTGTAGCTACTAAAGAAGGTCGTCATGGAGCAGTAGTTTCAAGACATCCAAATATAACTAATCAAGAAATTGAAGATAAAGTTGAATTAGCCTTAAAGAAAAAGAAAGAACCAGCAAATAAACCAATAAGTATTTTACCTAAAAAATTCAAAATTGAAATTCAATATAAAAACTTCAATGATGCATACAAAGCTTCATTTTATCCGGGAGCTAAATTAATCAAAGATGATGCGATTGAATATGAAACTAAAGATTACTATGATGCTTTAGTAATGATGAAGTTTTTATTATAATACTAATTAAAAAGAAGGCTTTAGCCTTCTTTTATTTCTAAATCTACAAGAGCTTTTTCTCTTAAAATTCTAATTGCTCTTCTAATTAAATTAATCTCTTCAAATAAACAAGCATAGATCATTGGTAGGTAAATGTTATGTACTCCTTCACCTGCTTCTACCGCTCTAGCAATAGTTAGATCATTACCCATAATATAAAATGAAATTTGGTTAACCATTTCTAAAACAATTAAATTCGGTTCTTCTGGTTCAGCACTTTCTTGAACTTGAGGAATAACAAATTTACCTGAAACAATACCTGGTTTTAAATCATCTACTGCTTTTGCTACATCAATCATTAATGTTCTTAAAGCAGATGATAATTCTAAGAAACAAGAATAATCAGAAGCATTCTCAATTAAGTTACTAGCTTGTTTTACTTTTTCACTTGGATATGCAGCATTTAAATGCTTAATAAACAATTTAGGAAATTCTTCAGGAATTTCTTTTTTTGTTTCAAAATAACTCATACCAATTGCTACTTCTTTAAAACTATCAAAAGTTTTAGTTACTTTTTTGATATTGCGATCTAAGTTTTCTTGCATGAAAATAAGACAATTCTCATAATCAAATTCACCAATTTTCAAATCAGCTATTTTTTCTTTTAAAGTAGCACTTAATTTTTTAGCTTCATTAAGTAATTTCTTAGTTAATCTAACCGCTGTAATTTTACCAGCTAAAACAATAACCCCTATACTTGATTGATTTAAATTAACATCTTCTACACTTACATATTCGTAACCGCCCTTAGTTCCCCCTAACATTTCATTAACACGATTAGCTATTACTTCGTTAGCATTCATGTTCATACTATGACCAGAACCACCTTGAACTAAATCAGTTACAAACTGACCATGAAGTCTTCCATTAAAAATCTCATCACAACTTAAAATAATTGCTTCAGCCTTTTTTTGATCTAATAGTTTTAAACTAGTATTAGCAATAGCTGATGCTTTTTTAATACTTGTTAGAGTTTTAATCATTTGCCTATTTAGTCCGTGTTTAGTTAAGGAAAATGTTTCTTTACTTCTTGCAGTATGAATCCCATAATACACTTCTAAAGGCAACTGAAGTTTACCTATTTTATCCTTCTCAATACGATATCTCATAATTTATCCCCCCAATATCTTTTATTATTTAGACACTGCCTTACTAACTACTAAAGCCACTCTTTCATCAAATGGTGATGGAATAATATAGTCTTTACTTAGTTCTTCTTTAGTAATTAAAGAAGCAATAGCATGACTAGCATCTAATAACATTTCCTCTGTAATTTGTTTTGCTTTACATGCGAAGACTCCTTTAAATAGTCCCGGAAAAGCTAAAACATTATTTATTTGATTTGGTAAATCGCTCCTTCCTGTTGCATAAATATACGCTTTAGTTTTTTTGACCTCAATGCTACTTATTTCTGGATTAGGATTAGCAAGAGCAAAAACAATTGGTTTATCTGCCATCATATTAACCATTTCTTTTGTTAGAACATCAGCTACAGATACACCAATAAAAACATCGGCATCTTTAATAATATCTTCTAACTTTCCGTCTTTCTTATTATAGCTATCAACAATTCCCTTTTCCAAAAATCTATCAACCATAGGGTCGTTTTCTTTTAGTTTACTTAAAACACCCCTACGATTGGTAGCATAAATAGATGGAACACTAGCTTTTCTTAATAATCTTGCAATTGCTGAACCTGCTGCTCCAAAACCAGAAATAACTACTTTTAAGTTTTCTAGTTTTTTACCAACAACTTTACATGCATTTATTAAAGCAGCTAAAGTTACAATTGCAGTTCCGTGTTGATCATCATGAAAAACGGGAATATCTAATTCTTTCTTTAGCCTTTCTTCAATCTCAACACAACGTGGAAAAGATATATCTTCTAAATTTACTCCACCAAATCCAGGAGCAATTAATTTAACAGTATTAACTATTTCATCAACATCTTTAGTTTTTAAACAAATTGGAAAAGCATCAACACCTGCAAATTTCTTAAAAAGTAAAGCTTTACCTTCCATAACTGGTAAAGCAGCTTCTGGCCCAATATCGCCTAAACCTAAAACAGCTGAACCATCAGTTACTATAGCTACAAACTTGCCCTTAGATGTATATTTATAAACGTCTTCTTTATTTTCTTTAATTGCAAGAGAAGCTTCTGCTACTCCTGGCGAATAAACTAAAGCTAAGTCTTCTTTGCTATTGATTCGTAACTTAGAAGTTATTTCAATTTTACCTTGATATTTTTCATGTAAATTTAAAACTTTTTCTTTAAAATCTGCCATTTCCTTTTATCCTTTTTTTGTTTATTCATTTTATCAAATTTTTATATTTTCTTCAAGTATATTTATGTTAATTGTTTCGTTTGTTGCTACAGATAAATAGTATATTTCCTTATTATCTTCTAACTTATAACTCTTTACATATCTACTATAATCTTGCTTTAACTCATTTAAAATTAAACCAGTACCTAATAACTTAAAATATGCTTCTTTTTCTGTCCATTTCTTAATTAAGTAAGAATCTGATTTGTTTTCTTGATACTCTTTCATCTCTTCTTCGCTAAAAATCTTATCAGCTAGCTTTTCTTTTCTTGTTTGGACTTTCTCAATATCAATACCTACTTCATATTTAGAAATAACTAAAGCTACTAAATCATAAGAATGACTAATATTAAAATAAACTGGTAAATTTAAATAAGGTTTTTTATATTTATTATATTTAAACTTTAAAGTTTTGATATCTAATTTATAATCTTCTTGAAGTTTTTCTTTTAAAAGCTTCTTAACATCTTCTTCTTGATTTAAACTTCTAAAAACATAAACATTAGTTTTTACTTCATTATTTACTAAATAAAGTTTATGTTCTCTTGATAACTTTTTTAAATCAAATTCTCTTTTTAAAGCTTCAATCTTAGTTTCAAATGTTTCATAATAGACTAATCTAACTGGAGTTCTTCTTTTAGTATATCTTGCTCCTTTTTGTTCATTGTGCGCTTTGATCCTTTTTTCAAGATCATTAGTCCAACCTATATATAAAGTATCATCACTACACTTTAAAATATAAACATAATTCATTATTCTAAAACATTTGAAGTTATATAATCAATATTCCAAGTTAAAAGCAAATATGCTTCAATTGGATTATTTACTGTCCAAACATTAACTTCAATCCCATATTTATGACACGTCTCAACAATCTCCTTAGATAATTGGTGATAGTTGATATCAAGTCCTGCTTCTAGCTTTCTTAATTCATTTAAAATAGCTTTATCAAAGTCGCTTGTTAGAAACTGAATCTTTACATTTGAGTTATATTTACGAATGTATTGTAAGTTCTTTAAATAAAAACTAATAAAGATTACATTTTCTTCTTTTAAATACTGAAAAGTAGTATCAAGTAAATTTACAACATCTTCTTCACGATAAACTTCTTTTAATTCAATAACTGCAACTTTATCATACTTCTTACAAACAATTAAATATTCTTCAAGCGAAGCTAATCTTACATGTTCTTTTCTTTCTTTGCTATCAAAATCATATAAACAATAACTCCTTAACTCTTCATAAGTCGCATCAGAAATCTTCACATCAATACCAGAAATTCTTTTTAGATTATCATCATGACACAAAATAAACTTCTTGTCTTTAGTAATCCTAACATCAGTTTCAATTCCAAAATAGCTTCTATTGCCAGCCGCAATAAAAGCTAGAATTGTATTTTCAGGTTCAAGTCCACTTAATCCACGATGAGCTATCATCTTCGTATTTTGTTTGTCAATTTTTAAAGTTTCCATAAGCTCCACCTTGGTATATTATAACTTTAATTGCAACATTTGTAAAGAAAAGAAATCATAATAAAAAAGTTCCAATACTCACTTATATTATTTCATCTTTGATAAATAATAATATATTTCAAGTTTGTTTTAATATTAATAAATTAAAATATTGTTGCATTAGTGTTTTCAAAATAAAGTTTCCTATTTATTTTATTATTGATATAGTTAGTATGTATTTTATATTATACTCTTTGAAAGGTGATATTTATGTCAAAATTTTTTCGACAGGACCGAAAACTTTGGTTTCGCGGTTTTAAAAAACTTATAAGACTACGTTACAGAAGACCTAGATATATTTATTTAGGGGAAAAGCCAACAACTAATAGCATTGTTTTAGCTAATCATGTTGGCGCTACAGGCCCGCTTTTACTAGAATCATATGGAGAGTTTCCTTTTAGGATGTGGGGAACTCATGAAATGAATTCTGGTTTAAAGTCTCTTTACAATTACCAAACAAAAATTTATTACCACCAAAAGAAAGGATGGAATATCCATCTAGCTAGACTATTTTGTTTGCTTGCAAGTCCTTTAACTTATCTGTTTTATAAAGGACTTAGATTGATCTCTACATATCGCGATGCTCGTTTAAAGAGAACTTTAAAAGAAAGTGTTGCAGTTATGAAAAACGGAGAAAATATTGTAATCTTTCCAGAAATGTCTGAAGAAGGATACTTTGATGAACTAAGAGGTTTTTACTCAGGATTTGCTTTACTAGCAGAAACTTTCTATAAAAGAGGAATGGATGTCTTAATCTATACTTCTTATTATCGAAGAAAAGATAAAGTGCATATCTTTGATAAACCTATTCGTTATAGCGAACTTAAAAAAATCGCAACTACAAGAGAAGAAATGGCAAATTATTTACTAAACAAATCTAATGCTTTAGGTAAAATGGAATTGCCTGCTCTTCCAGTATAATAAAAACGACTTATAAAGTCGTTTTTTTTATTTTTAACAACAAGGTCAACATAAACCTTTGTTGCACCATTTTTAAATACTTCATTTATTAAGATGTTCATACCCTAATTTCATATATTTTTTTATTTTTTTCGTCCTTTTAGAAACCTATATATCTCACAACTTTTCCATCAGTCCAAAACAAACTAAGGTTGCCTAAATCATTTAAATTTCCATTTCATATCCAAATTCATGCAAAATAGAACCATCATCTAAAAATGTATCAAGTATTCCTTCCACTTTTCTAAAACCATTTTTTTCATAAAATTGGATTGCCCTTTTATTTATTATGACCACAAATAATCTTAAATATTTAGCACCAAGTTCTTTAGCAACCTTTTTTATTTTACTTATCATTAGGCTACCAATACCTTGTTTTAAATAGTCAGGATTAACAGCAAAACGGCTTAAATAAAAAGCCTTAGCATTTGGATTTTCCCATTTCCCTACATTTTCTCCAATATGTTTATCACAAATAGCGACAGCTGAAATTATTTTACTATCTTCTTCTAAAACATAAAATTGTTTGTTTTGAATATCACTTTCAAAAAAAGCAAAAGGATAACTATCATCCCAAATTTGAAGTCCATTTGCATTCATATTTTTTACAACTTCTTTATACATTTTAACTATTTCTATTAAATCTTGTTTTTCAGCTAATCTAAATTGCATTATTGTCACCTTTACTTATATTCTTCGACTTTTAATGATTCTAGTGCGGCAAGCGATGTTTCCATAAGATTGTCAATTGATTCTTTTCTTGTCATAGCAAAATTAGGATATATTGGTTTTCCTATATTTAATATAACACGTTTCTTAATTTTACCGTTTTTCTTCTTTTTCTCTAAAAAACTAATTCTTGCTGGAACAATTGGAGCCATTGCATTTTGGGCAATGTAGAAAGCTCCTTTTTTAAATTTTTGAAGATCTTTATTTTTATATATCAAATTACCTTCCGGATAAATTAAAACTAATCTCCCATTTTTAACTTTTTTAGTTATTTCATTAATAAATATCTTAGTTTGATTAAGCCCAACCGGTGTTGGAATAGCTCCAAACATTTTAATTAAAAGTCCATAGACTTTGTGTTCAAAATTTGCTGGTTGTGATGTAAAGACTGGCAATCTTGGATAAACAGCACAAGTATTAATTGGAGCATCGAAATTATGAACATGATTGCTAATTATAATAGCTCCACCCTTAATTGATTTTAAGTTTTTCTTACCTTTAATATGAAGTTTCCCAAACAAATGAGCATATAGCTTACCAAACGGAAATAGCAATAAATAAAATAATTTAAGAATCAAAAATCCAATTTTGCTTTGTTTTAATCTCTTTAAATATTTTTTCTCAGCTACATCTTTTTCCAAATTATTTATCTTATTGTCTTTAAGAGTGGCATTAAACATCTCTTCTAATCTTTTAACTGCTTCTTCAATTTGATAATTCTGTATTAAGTCTTGATTCTCTTTACCAACACCAATAGCAATTGGATGAAAAATGTTTTTAAAACCGTGGTTTCTTAATTGGTTAGCTACAATAAGACTTGGGCAATGAATACGATTAATATTTTTATAAAATCTGCGCTTATATACTAACCTATGCTCTAAGCAGTAATATGAGCCAGTAACTGGTATACCCATTTCTTTTGCAACTTTAATAGCAACTTTTCCTGCTTTAGAAGGATAAAAGAAATGAACTATATCTGCTCCCTCAAAAGCCTTTCTAAATACTTCTTTATCTGGTTTTGCAAAATAGTATTTTTGCTTTGCCATCGTTTTAGATTTTCCATTTTGAAGATTAAAATATTCTTTACCTTTTAGTTTGGTGTTAGAAACAACTCTAACTATATGTCCCATTCCTTCTAATATCTTTTTGGAACAACTAGCAAAAATAGTAGTTTCATTAGAAAATTCATCAAACGAATCTATTACATAAACGATAATCATAATTATTTACTCCTATTATTCAAATGCCATTTCAAATGACGTTTGAATAATTGTAGCACTTTATCCTAATTATTCCTTAAAAATAAAGTAATTATGTAAAAATATTTAATTTAAATGTCAACCCTAAATTTTACAAATAATCTGTTTTGATCAAAAACACATAAACATCTATTAGAAATATCAAAACGCCTTTATTTAGGCGTTAAAAATAAAATATATAATTTCAATTACTCATCTTCCTCATAATAGTACGAATAATCAATACCTTTTAAGAAAATTTCGCGATTATTAATATCATCTGTCAAAGTTTTTCCCAACAATTCAAAAATAGGTTTAGAATCAATAGGACTTACTTCCATTGCAGACAAATAAACTTTCTTTTCAATCATTGACCAATCAATACATTTATTAATTCTTTCCTTAAGAAGGAAATCTAACCAGATCCTCGTTGCTCTTCCATTTCCTTCCATAAACGGATGTGCCACATTCATCTCTATATATTTATCCACAATTTCCTTAAAAGAAGTATCAGGCATATTGTCAATATCTTTTAGAACTTGAGGCAAAAAATCACTATTAGCAAAAGTAAATCCACCTTTTGAAATTGTCTTAGTTCTTATTTGACCTGCAAATGAATATAAACCTTCAAATAAATAAGCATGAATCTTTTGTAAAGATATAGTTTTTCCAACTTCTTCTTTTTCTATTAAATTTGTTTTAAATAAGTCATAAGCTTTGTTTTTACTTTGTTCATCAATTGGATCAAGAAAACCTTTAATCCAATTTTGTATCTCTTTCTTATATTTAGAAGGAATTATTGTTATAAGTAGTTTTATTCCATCCTCGCCAATAACATCAGAATTATATTTTTTACCATCGCTAGCATATAATTTCTGTTTACCACAAAAAGGAGACAACTCAGGGTTTCTAACTTTAATGTTATTCCAATATCGCCTTGGTGATTTTGGTTCAACCAAAACGTTAATCAAGTCAATAGCTGAATACCACCATATAGATTTATCATTATCCCAAACTGCTCTTACTTTTTTGTTATTAAAATACCTAATTGAATGTTTTATCATACTCTTATTATAACACATTTAAATTCAGTTGTCCACAAATTGATGACAACTGAAAATTTTATTCATTAAGACTTAAACTATTATTAATATTTTATCTTTTTTATTATTTTTTATTCTTATAGCAATAGGTCGCCTTTTGTCAATAATAAATTTGAAAATAAAAAAACGCCTTTATTAAGGGCGTTTAAATAAAATATAAAAGTGGCAGGGCTAGCTGGATTTGAACCAACGATCAAGGAGTCAAAGTCCTTTGCCTTACCGCTTGGCTATAGCCCTATAAGTGGTGGTGGGGGACAGATTCGAACTGCCGAACTCGGAGAGAGTGGATTTACAGTCCACCGCGTTTAGCCACTTCGCTACCCCACCATGCATTCTCATATGCTTTATTATTATACAATATTTACTTCTAAAAAGCAAGGACTTTTATCATTTTATCAAATTAAAAAGGGCTAACATTTACTGTTAGCCCTTATACTTTAATCTATAAACTCCTTATATTCTTTTTTTACTTTACTAATATCAAAGTTTAAGATATCTTCAAATTCATATTTCTCATTTAAATAGTGAATAAACTTAGTACCTAAATAATATCCCACATTTCCTTTTCCGTTATAGTTAACCCAATCACCAAAATATCTTTGGTTTTCAAAACTCATAGTACTTAAATCTTTATCGAAATCTTGTTTAATTTTATCTAAATTTAAATCAAAGATAAAGATTCTTGGAAAGATT
>DUNF01000003.1 GCA_012839485.1 Acholeplasmataceae bacterium | reverse complement strand
GTACAAGTAATTACTCTTTTTAAATTGTACTCTTTGATTAAATAGCGACTAATTTCCGTCTTTCCTGAAGCACTAGGACCTACAATAACAAGCATAACTCACCCACTAATTTTTTCTTTCTGTTAGTAATAACTCTTCTTTACAATCCCAAAGTTTTTGTGATAAGTCTACATAGTAATTATGTGGTTGATCAAACCTTTTAACTTCTTCCCAAAGACTATCAATTTCTTTTCTTACATGTTCTCTTATTTCTAAAAGATCAGGCATTTTATAAACTAATTTACCTTTCTTAAAAATAGGTATTAGTAAAGCTTTAGCTTCAAATGTTTCTAAAGTCTTTCTTTTCCAAATGGCATATGGATCAAAAATCTCTAGTGGCTTACTATCATCTACAACCTCATCATAAATTGTAATGTAGTCAGCTGATGCCTTACCATTTTCGTATAAACGATAAACTTGTTTAAAGTGTGGAGTTGTAATCTTATCAACACTTTCGCTAATTTTAATTTTAGGAATAATTACACCATCTTGTTCGATTGCTGCAAGTTTATATACTCCACCAAAAACAGGCCATGATTTGGATGTAATTAATCTTTCACCCACACCAAAAATATCAATCTTTGCTCCTTGTTCTAAAAGTGCCGTAATACTATATTCATCTAGTGAATTGCTAACAACAATCTTACAATCTGGATAACCTGCTTTATCTAAAATCTTCCTAAGTTGTTTTGATTGATAAGCTAAGTCTCCTGAATCAATTCTTACACCTAAAGGCCTTTTTCCTAGAGGTTTTAATACATTATCAAAAGCCTTAATTGCATTATAAATACCTTGTTTTAAAGTATCATAAGTATCAATTAAAAGTAAACTATTATTAGGATACATCTTACAATACGTTTCAAATGCCTCAAGTTCTGTATCAAACATTTGCACCCAAGAATGAGCCATAGTCCCTGATGCTGGTATACCATATAAAACATCAGCTAGCGTATTACTAGTACTAGTAACTAAACCAATATATGCAGCTCTCGCACCTTTATAAGCAGCTTCTGCTCCATGAGCTCTCCTTGCTCCAAACTCAGAAACTACTCTTCCTTTAGCTGCTCTTACAACCCGATTAGCTTTTGTAGCTATTAGTGATTGGTGATTAAAAACAGCTAAAACATAGGTTTCAATTAGTTGTGCTTCAATTGCTTTTGCTCTTACTGTCATTACTGGTTCACCAGGGAAAAATACTGATCCTTCCGGCATCGCATAAATATCTCCACTAAATTTAAAATCTTTTAAATACTTTAAAAACTCTTCAGAAAAAATATTTTTGGTTCTTAAAAAGTTAATATCTTCTTCAGTAAATTTTAGATTTTGAATATACTCTACAATATCTTTTAAACCAGCGAAAATTGCAAAGCCACCTCTATCAGGAACATCACGGTAATATAAATCAAAATAAACAATTTCGTCTTTTTTTCCTGATAAGAAATAACCATTAGCCATCGTTAGTTCATAAAAATCTGTCATATTTCTTATCAGGAAAAAAAGACGAAATTGTTTATTTTGATTTATATTACCGTGATGTTCCTGATAGAGGTGGCTTTGCAATTTTCGCTGGTT
>DUNF01000057.1 GCA_012839485.1 Acholeplasmataceae bacterium | reverse complement strand
GTCTGGACTAACAGTTAAAGAAGGGTTTTTATCATCATGAAAAGGGCATAAACCAACATAGTTTGCCCCCTTTTTAGTTAGAGTAACTCCAGAAGACGACACAATTTCCACAATGTCTAATTTACTTGTAATCTTATTCAACAATTCTCGAGAAATTGACATCTTCTTTCCTCCTTAAATTAAAATTTTTCTCTAAAATAACTTACCAAATTATCGATAGAAACTCTTTCTTGTTCCATCGAATCTCTCATCCTGACAGTAACTTTTTTATCATCTAAAGAATCAAAATCAAAAGTTACACAATAAGGTGTTCCAATTGCATCTTGACGACGATATCTTCTGCCAATCGCTCCACTAGTATCATATTGTACCATAAAGTGTTTATTTAGTAATTCATAAATTTCATATGATTCGTCTTTTAATTTATTAGTTAATGGTAAAACTGCAATCTTAATTGGCGCCATTTCATTAGTAAACCTTAAGACTTCACGTTCTTCACCATTTTCTAAAACTTCTTTATCATATGCAGAAGTTAAAATAGCTAAAAGCAATCTATTTACACCTAAACTAGGTTCAATTACATAAGGAATATAAGTTGAGTTATCATCTGGATCAAAGTATTCCATACTTTTCTTAGAGTGTTCTTGGTGAACTGTTAGGTCATAATCAGTACGATCGGCAATTCCCCACAGCTCTCCCCAACCAAACGGATATAAAAATTCAATATCAGTTGTAGCAACAGAATAAAAACTTAACTCTTCTTTGCTATGATCTCTAAATCTTAGTTCTTCTTCTTTTAAACCTACATATTTTAAAAACTGATAAGCATAGTTTTTCCAATATTTAAACCACTCTAAATCAGTTCCTGGTTTACAGAAAAATTGCATTTCCATTTGTTCAAACTCACGAGTTCTAAAAATAAAGTTTCCTGGAGTAATTTCATTTCTAAATGCTTTACCAATTTGGGCAATCCCGAAAGGAACTTTCTTTCTTGTAGTTCTTTGAACATTCTTAAAGTTTACAAAGATTCCTTGTGCTGTTTCAGGTCTTAAATAAACAACACTAGTGCTATCTTCTACAACTCCTTGATATGTTTTATACATTAAATTAAACTTACGAATTTTTGTAAATTCAGTTTTTCCACAGTTAGGACATGGAACTTTATGATCTTCAATAAATTTATCTAAATCATCATCTTTCATTTTCTCAACATTTATCGATTTATCAAAATCTTCAATTAACTTATCAGCTCTAAATCTCATTTTACAAGCTTTACAATCAACTAAAGGATCACTAAAACTCTTTAAATGACCACTTGCTTCCCATACTAATGGACTAAGAATAATTGAACTATCTAAACCTACATTATATGGTGATTCTTGTACAAACTTCTTCCACCAAGCTTTTTTAATATTATTTAAAACTTCTACTCCTAGTGGGCCATAATCCCAACTATTAGCTAAACCTCCATAAATTTCACTACCTTGAAAGACAAAACCTTGGTGTTTTAAATAGGCTACAAGTTCATCCATTGTAATTTTTTCCATTAACCTAATCCCCTTCCCATATATTTATTTAAGGCATTCATTAATCTATAATAATCGCCAACAGCCATTTTTACTCCTTCAATTAAACCTTCTTCTAAATGTTCGCCATCTGAGGCTAGTCTAACTTTAGAATAACCATTACTTAAAATAAAATTAGTAAATAATGTTGACTGTTGAAACCACTCATATTGATTACTTGCTTCTAAATAAGCACGATAAGTCTCTAAACCGATTGCAGTTGTTAGATCTTGTCTTACATATTCATATTCAGCATCATCTTTATTATACATGCCATAAGCATATTTCATTGTCATACGTGACTCAAGATCAAACTTAAATGTTCCAGAACTAGTTTTACCAGAAAGAACATCTAAAGTAAGTTTTTCTAACTTTTTCG
>DUNF01000056.1 GCA_012839485.1 Acholeplasmataceae bacterium | reverse complement strand
TTTATACTTGGAATAAACGAAAAAAAATAAATTTATATTGTTCTTTTTTAGCCATTAAATTACTATCCGCAACATCCATTGTGGTTACATTAAAATATGTATCAAAATGCAATCCAGATGTTGCGGATAGTAATTTAATGGCTAAAAAAGAACAATATAAATTTATTTATCCTAATAAAAAATATGGTGGTTTTTATACTTGGAATAAACGAAAAAATATAATACCGTCCAGATTAAATAGATGTTGTTGTAAATACTTTAAAGAAGATCCTACTATCGAGAATTTTCCCGATGACCAGAAATTATTATTTTTATTTGGCATGAGAAATGATGAAAGCAACAACAGGTCTGCTTACGGAGATATTTGGGTTAATAATAAATGGGGTAAACAAAGAGATTGGTTAGGTATACTCCCTATCCGTCAATGGACAGATTTAGATATTTGGCTTTACATACTAAAAGAAAATATTGATATAAATGCAAAATATAAAAAGGGTTACAATAGAGTTGGTTGTGGTATAGTCTGCCCAAACTATACTAAATCAACATGGGTGCTAGATCAATATTGGTATCCAAAACTTTATGAGAGATGGCAAAAAAGACTTGAAGAAGATTTTAAACAGAATTTTAAGTGGATTATTATGAATTGTACTTTAAAAGAATATCTTCAGGTTGCTTGGAATGGTGGAGTATTTAGAAAAGAACCTACACCAGAGGTTATACAAGAGTTTGCCGACCACAAGGGTATTACATATGAAGTGGCTGAAAAATATTTTGTACGATATTGTATGAATGGTTGTAAAAATAAACGTGGTAATATTTTAGCGGTCAAAGATTTAGACGTTTTAGCTATGAATATGAAGATGTTTGGTAGAAATATTAATCAGTTTAAATGTAAGAAATGTCTTATGAAAGAGTTTGGATGGACAAAAGAAGATTTTCAACAACAAGTACAAGAATTTAAAAATAGTGGTTGTCGTTTATTTTGAATGAAAAAGAAGTTTTATTGGGTAACTAGGAGGTACTAACTTGGCACTACAAAAGCAAATACATTTATATAGTGTTGATACATCATTTTTTTATAAATTAAATGAAGCAATAATAGCAAAAAAACTTAGTATAGTTCGTAAACAAAAAAAAAGATTAAAAAAAATATTTAACGAGTGTGAAACCAGTAAGCAACAAAGCAGAGTTGAAAAGCTTATTTCAAGTGTAATAAAAAAAGAAAAAGAGTTTAAACAAAATTTGATATCAGCATTGGAAAACAATAAAGACATTAGAGTCTTAAATCAAGAAAAATTAACAGATAAATGTATAGTATCAATGTTTGAGTCTTCTTTAAGTAGGACATTACAAATTCCTGAAAATGCAGTTACAACAGATTTATTTATTGTGCAGGCGTTTTACTTTGATGTACTTGAAGATTTGATACTTGACGGATTCATACATAACGGTGAAAAATATATTTGTTTTACTGCTAGTGCAGGTCAAATTCGTACTAAAAAAACCGTCTTTATTAAAGAAAAGCTTTGGAATAAATATCATGATACTCTTATGTGTGGATTATCTATAGAAAAAATTAATGCTCAAGGTGGAGTTAATATAAATAAATTTTTAGCCTACCTCGCTTTATGCAA
The DNA here is from genome assembly GCA_012839485.1 of Acholeplasmataceae bacterium. GTDB lineage: Bacteria > Bacillota_I > Bacilli_A > ML615J-28 > CAG-698 > DUNF01. The sequence continues at coordinate 1,710 of DUNF01000056.1, read as the reverse complement.
TTCGGCTACTGATGAATGGGTAGATTTTGATATTAAAAAAGCTATCGTAGTTGAAGATATGGAAACTATAGTCAATGGTGAAGTAGACTTTATAGATGACGTTACATATAAAATTACTAGAAAAAAAATGGGTATTCCCATATGTCATACAGATGGATGCGGAATGATTCTTCCATCTTTAAATAAGAAAAGTTTTATGGTAAGGCTTCCTTGGATAAAAGGATTATTAGTTCCTTTTCCGTATGATGAATTCATAAGAGAAAATAATTGTAGTGGTAAAATAGTAGATATTTATGGTAAAGAATGGGATTTAATAAAAGATAATATTCAAGTTATATTTACAAAGTCTCAGTTTAAGATGTGGAAGTATTATAAAGATTGGGTTGAGTATCAAGATAATTTTATTAAATATAATTGTCAAGCTGGAATATGTAACTTAGAGGAAGATTATTTTGATAATGCAAAAATTAATTATCAAATGCTACAAACATTGTCTGATATTACCGATAGTGAATTAAATGAAATATCTTCTAAAGCTAGACAATATATAACTAAAATAGGTAGCGACAGAAGAACAATGCTAAAAGTATTTGGAGTAACCAAGAGTAATATTAATAAAACTTATCTACAACAAGCTATAGAAATATATCCTGATATATTATGTGATGTATATTGTAGAAAGGTTTTACAAGATATTAAAAAGAGTTTAGTTAAACAGGGGCGTTCAGCTAAATTCGAGATTGATTGTACATATACTTTTTTAATACCAGATTTATATGCCTTTTGTGAGTATTTGTTTTTAGGTGATAAAAACCCTAAAGGATTATTAGAGGATAGCCAAGTATATTGTGGTTTGTTTGATGATGGTAAAGAACTTGATTGTTTGCGTAGCCCCCATCTCTTCAGGGAACACGCAGTTAGAACTAATACAATTGATGAGGAAAAAAGTAAATGGTTTATAACTAATGGTATTTATACAAGTTGCCATGATTTAATATCTAAAATACTCATGTTTGATAATGATGGAGATAAGAGTCTTGTAGTTTCAGATTCCTTATTTGTGGAAGTGGCAAAGCGTAATATGAAGGATATTGTACCACTTTTCTATAATATGAAAAAAGCTGGTGCAGAGATAATAAGTAATCAAAGTATCTATAATGGATTAAAATTAGCTTATACGGGTGGTAATATTGGAGTATATAGTAATAATATAACAAAGATATGGAATAGTAATAATATAAATCTTGATGTAATTAAGTGGCTTTGCATGGAAAATAATTTTACAATTGATTATGCTAAGACGTTATATAAACCAACTAGACCTAAAAAAATGAAAAGTGTAATACAAGATTATACTAAGTTAAAAGTCCCCCACTTTTTTATTTATGCGAAGGATAAAGCTAAAGACCAAGTTGAAAAGATTAATAATAGCGTTATAAATAGACTACATAAGTTTATTCCTAATAAGATTATTAATTTTAAGTTAGCTGAGTTTGGAAAGTTTAATTATAAAAATCTAATGAGAAATGAAGATATTGAGCTAGATGAAAGTATTATTAACAAGTATTTGGAATTAGATTTAAAGAAGCATTTTATGTTTTCTGATGCTGAAGATGAAGAATATAATAATATCACTTATACATATCAAAAAATTAAATCTGAATTATTAAAGGTTAATCCAGATGTTTATTATGTAACTGATGTTCTAGT
>DUNF01000055.1 GCA_012839485.1 Acholeplasmataceae bacterium | reverse complement strand
TCAGAAGAAATTTGGGATTACTTGAGTAATATTCCGAAAATTTATGAAAACCAATATAAAAAAGATAAAGCCAAAGGTAAAGTTATTCCTTTCAAAAAGAATGCTTCATTTTCTGGTTGGTATTTAGATGAAGAATGCAAAGTTGCTTTTGATGGTAAAGTAAAACAAAATTTAGATTTATACCCAAAGTGGACTTATTTTGTAACTCTTTGTTCTAATGATGGATATAAATCATTTGAGGAACTTTATGATGATTTATTAAATGATTTTAATAAAGTAAATAAATTAAAGCTTACAAAAGAAATCTATGAAACAAAAGAACAAGGGAAAATTGTTGAACTAGTTTATAAAAGTGAAAGTTATTTTGATAAATTTTTTAGTAATAAGCAAATGTATCAAAAATGGGAATGGTTAATTCGATATTTAAAATCAAATATTTTAAAGAAGGAAGTTACTAGTTTATTAGATTATCAAGAGGGTAAATTTGGATCTGAATTTCAATTTAGGTTTGAACTTAATTCACTTATTTTAGGACGCTTTAGTAAAGGAAAGCCAAAGACAGTAGATTATTGTGGTAAGGGGATAAAAGAAAATTTAATCTTAAAGACTAATAGTTGTGTGAAGAAAGTATATTATAATGAAATGAAATTACCTTTAGAATTCAATAACAAAAAGGTTAAATGTTGGAGTAAAAATCCGGTAAATCTTGAAAAAATAATGAAAATAGGTTATAATAATTCCAATACAATATTATATGCTATTTATGAGGAGGAATTATGAAAGATATGTTATTAAAAGAATATGCGAAATTGATTGTAAGAATTGGCGCAAATGTCCAAAAGGATCAAATCGTTGTTTTAAATGCACCAGTAGAAGCATATGCATTTACTAAATTGGTTATTGAAGAAGCATATTTAGCTGGTGCTAAAAAAGTTGTTGTAAATTGGAGTTATGGTGAAGATAATAAACTATATTATCAATATGCAAGTGAAGAAACTTTAAAAGAATTTCCTGAATACAATGTAAAGAGATTAGAGTATTTTATGGATAATAAAGCTGCACAAATTTCAGTTGGTTCACCAAATCCTGATTTAATGAAAGGTATTGATCCAAAGAAGTTTGTAATTGCTAGTAAAGCTGCTAATGAGAAAATTGGTTTTTACCGTAAGTATATGATGAGTAATGGTTCACAATGGACAATCGGTATTGTACCTAACTTAGAATGGGGTAAAAAAGTATTCCCTGATGTTCCTTATTATGAAGTAATTGAGAAATTATGGGGAGTAATTTTAGAAGCTTGCCGTGTTAGAGAAGGTGAAGATGTTGTTGAAAACTGGAAAAAGCATCATGCACAATTAGCTGAACATCGTGAAAAATTAAACAAGTATAATTTTAAGTCTTTACATTTCAAGAATAAAGCTGGTACTGATTTAGTTGTAAATTTAGTTGAAGGACATATTTGGGGTGGCGGATCAGAAAAAGGTCAAAACGGAGTTACATTCTCACCAAATATCCCAACTGAAGAAATCTTTACAATGCCACATAGTCATGGTGTAAATGGTAAAGTTGTAGCCACAATGCCATTAAGTTATCAAGGAGTTTTAATTGAAGATTTTTGGTTTGAATTCAAAGATGGTAAAGTTGTAGACTATGGTGCTAAAGTAGGAAAAGAAGTATTAAAGACATTAGTTGAACTTGATGAAGGTTCATCAAGATTAGGAGAAGTTGCTTTAATTTCTCATAATTCACCAATTTCTAATATGGGAATTTTATTCTATAATACTTTATTTGATGAGAACGCATCTTGTCACTTAGCTTTAGGTAATGCTTATACAATGAATATTAAAGATGGTTATACTTTAAGTGAAGAAGAATTGATGAAAAAAGGTTATAATAAATCTATGGCGCACGTTGACTTTATGTTTGGTAGTAGTGATATGGAAATTGTTGGGACTACACAAGATGGTAAAAAAGTTAAAGTATTCACAAAAGGAAATTTTGCATTTTAAAAGATGAAATTATTTAATTTTGAAGGGGACTATATTGGAGAAAATAAAGGACTATTAGATTTCTTTATTAAAACCTTAAATGGTATGGCCTATGGTCTCTTTGCTACCTTACTTGTAGGGACAATCTTAACTACTTTTGCTACATACGTACCTTTACCAGTGGAAGCAAAGAAGATAATTTTAGATGTAGCATCTGTTATTAAAGGATTAATGGGTTTAGGTATTGGTATTGGCATTAGTATGAGTTTAAAACTTAGTGGTTTAAAACTAATTGTAGCATCAATTAGTGGTGGAATTGCTGTTTTATTTCCTCATGTTTA
>DUNF01000054.1 GCA_012839485.1 Acholeplasmataceae bacterium | reverse complement strand
CTTTTTAATATTAGCATTTTCAATTTTTAAAACATAGTTCATAATCTTTTCTTTTAATTCTTCAACTGATAACTTAGCATATTCAAAAAACTCTTCTAATCTATATAAACTTGGATCAGCTTCGGCTAATTCTTTTAAGTTAAATTGTAATTTACCTTGATAGTCTTTCATTTGACCAGAACAAGTATAAATTTTCCCATTTTCTAGATTCTCTCTAATACTATCAGTTACATTCCAAATCTTAACTTCTAAAATTTCTTCACCATCAAATCCTAAAGCATTAACATAGTCTGCTTGACTAGTAGTTTTACGATATTGAACATTTACTAGCCTTAAAATTAAATTGTTAACTTCATCGCCTGCACGATAATCTTTAACTTTTGTTCTCATGTTTTACTCCTTTACTCTTTATAAATGCTTTTAAAAACATTATATTCTTTTTTATGACCAAGAATTTCATTTAATCTAGCAATTGCATAAGTCTTTAATTCTTCGCGGTCATTATCTAATTCTTTATTTATAACTTTATACGCCATCTCTTCTACAATCATTGGTAAAAAACTACCCGAAACATTGTTTGTTAGAACTAAGATATCTTCACCTTTAAAAGCTAAATCACAAGTTCCCTTAATAGGCAACTTAGCATATTTTGCTTTTAATTTTCTTGGTCTCATATATCTTTTTGATAGCAATAAATTGGCATTATTTACTTTCAAACAAGCATCTAAACCATAAGTATATAAAACTAAATCAGGAAATTCAGCTTTATTTGTAGCTACAACTAAATTAGTTAATTGTTCAACTTCTTTGATATTATCAAAAAAGTTTTCAAAAACTTTAGGTATTTGCTTATTAGCTACAAAACCAGCAATAGCTAATGTTTCAAAATCAATATCAATATACCTATTAATTAATCGCTTAATTGGTTTTTGAAAGAAAGGAATATATTTATAAATCTTTGCTTTTTTAATATGTTTAATCGCTAATTTAAGATTTTTTCCCTCAAAAATTTTCTTGATTTCTCTTAAAACCGAATAATCTAATTCTAAGTCTCTCAAATATTTTGCTCTTGAACTTAAAGCATTAGCTGTTTTAAAATCTGGTCTAAACCCTAATTCACTAATTAAACGAATTGCTCTTAAAATTTTAATTGGATCTTCTTTAAATCTTTGTCTAGGCTTGCCAATTGCTCTTAAAATTTTACGATTTAAATCACGATATCCATTTAAAGCATCAGTAAGCATACTACCATTATTCATAGCTATAGCATTTATTGTGAAGTCTCTGGAAATTAAATCTTCTTGAAGACTTTCAGAATAGTGCATTCTCTTAATTTTCTTTTTATCTTTTTCTGAAGCTTTTCTAAAAGTACTAATAAAAAAGACTTCTGATTTATAGAATAACGCTAATTTACTTTCATCAATTACCGTTGTTTCATGATTTTTCAAACACTTTTTAATTTGCTCTAAATTAGCACTAGTAATAATATCTATTTCTGAAAAAGGTATATCTAAAATGATTGAACGAACTACCCCACCTACAAAATACGCTTGGTAACCATTCGTGTTTAAAACAGTTAGAATTTCTTTACCTTTATTAATGTATCCTAAATTGGTAGACATTCAGATCACCTTCTTCCCATTATGTATTATATCAAAAAATAATCATCTTTTCCATAGTAATTACTTATTTTAACTTGAGTTTTTTCCTTATAACCTATATAATTAAATTAGGTGATAAAATGAAAAGAATAACTGAAACAATTTCTAATCAAATCATAATTAAAAAAAGCGAATTTATCTGTACATTAATTCCTGTAAATAATGTAAGTGAAGCCCAAGAGCAATTAGCTGCTTTAAGAAAAAAATATTATGATGCAACTCATAACTGCTATGCTTATATTGTAGAAGATGGGATTAAGTATTCTGATGATGGAGAACCAAGTCAAACAGCAGGATTACCCATCTATAATGTTTTAGAAAAAAACGAACTTACAAATATCTTAGCTGTAGTTACAAGATATTTTGGAGGAATCATGCTTGGTGCAGGGGGATTAGTTAGAGCCTATACAAAATCAACTACCGAAGCCTTAGCTGTTGCTAATATTGTGGAGATAAATACTTATCAAAAAATTCTAATTACAATTGATTATTCAAAAGTAGATATCTTAATTAATAAATTAAATGATGAAGCTATTGAGAGGGAATTTGGAAAAGATGTAAAAATGACTTATCTTATTTTAGAAGATCAAGTTGAATCTTTTATAAATCAAGTTAGAGAACTAACAAATGGTGATCTAACTATAGAACTATTAGAAAAAAGCACATTTTAAAATGTGCTTTTTATTTATAATTAATTTTACTTAAAAACATTTTGGAGTAAACCGATGAACTCTAAAAAGATAAATCCAACTAGTCCACCTACAATAATTGAAATTAGCAAAACTAAAATCCTAATTTGCCAAGTAGAGCGTGCTTTAAATATTTTTGAATAATCAACGGCCCCCAAAGCACGGTAAGTAACTAGCGCCACAACAACTAAAATTACGATAAACCAAACTAACTTAACAATTGCAAATGTTACCTCATCCATTGTTTTCACCTAAATCTACATATCTACCTAAAACAAAGAAATAGTCTGATAAACGATTTAAATATTGTAAGATCTTTGGATCAACTTTATGCTCCAAAGCATACTTAACAACTAATCTTTCTGTTTTTCTTGTAGTTGTACGTGCATTATGAACTAAAGCACCAGCTTTAGAAAACCCTGGTAAAATAAAATCATTTAATGGAGGTAGTTTGCTATCTAGTAGGTCTATCTCTTTTTCTAAATCTAAGATATCTTCTTTTTCAATTAATTCTTTTTCACTTACAATCGAATAACTAAGAGTAAATAAAATCCTAGTAATTTTTTCTAAATAATCACGATATTTTACTTCATTTAAAAATGAACGAGCAAGCATAATTGATGTTTGTAATTCATCAACTGCCCCCTCTACAAAAATAACTAAATCACTTTTTAAAACTTTACCAGCTACTGTTCTAGTCTCTTTGTTATCCCCTTGTTTAGTATAAATTTTTGCTTTTTTATTTTGTTCCATAAAGACGATCCCCACAATCTCCTAGCCCTGGAACGATATATCCGTTATCATTCAACTTTTCATCTAAAGCTGCTAAGAAAATATTTACATCTGGGTGATTATCTTGTAAAACTTTGATCCCTTCTGGTGCGCCTACGATACCTACAAAACTAATATCTTTTGCGTTTCTTTTCTTTAGTAAATTAATAGTATGATTTGCACTTCCTCCAGTTGCTAGCATTGGGTCTACAACTAAAATTGTAGCTTGATCTAACTTTTCTGGTAATTTTACGTAGTACTCATGAGGTAATAAAGTTTTATCATCTCGATATACACCTACATATCCTACTTTTGCAGTTGGAACTAATTTTAAAATTCCATCAACCATTCCGATACCTGCACGAATGATTGGTACAATTACAACTTCTTTAGCTAATACTTGACCTTTCATAGTTGCAATTGGCGTTTTAATCTTTTTCTCTACTGTTGGTAAGTTTCTTGTAACCTCATATGCCATAAGCATAGCAATCTCTTCAACTGTTTCACGAAAATCTTTTGTACATGTTTTTTCATCTCTAATCAAAGTCAACTTATGATGCATAAGTGGATGATTAAAAATGACTACTTTTCCTTCCATATTTGGCACCTCTTTCTTTTATAAATTATAACACAAAACAATTCATTTTCAAAGAAAAAAGAGCATTAAGCTCTTATTTTTATTTGTCCTTCACGAAGCACTTTTAGCTCCTCGCCAGTTGCATCAATCACTGTTGATGGCACTGAAGAAAATATTTCTTTATCAGTAATTATATAATCTATTTGTGAGCCAAAAGCCTCTTTAATACTGTCTAAATCATTAAGTTCTTTTGTACCATGAATATTAATTGATGTAGTTGCAAGTGGACCAAAATTCTTTAAAATCTTTAAAGCAACTATAGATAATGGCATTCTAAATGACACTGTTTCTTTATTAAAAGGTAATTCTAATTCAGGCTTTTTTTGAAAAATAACTGTTAAAGCTCCTGGCCAATCAACAGCTAAAATTTCTTTTACTGAGTTAGGAATCTTCACTACATATTGCTTTACTTGTTCAATTGAAAAACACAAGTTAGCTAATGGTCGATCATAAGGTCTTTGTTTTAAATCAAAGATTTTTTTGATTCCATCATAGTCATCAATTAAAGCCCCGATACCATAAATAGTGTCGGTCGGGAATACTATTACTTTGCCCTTTAAATCTTTTTTGCCTAAATTTAAAAATTCTTTTAAACTTAACTCTTCCATAATTTGCTGATCTCCTTTAAATAATCATCAACAGTTATTAAATTTTGGTCTTTTAAATACATCAATCTTAAAGTAATTTGATTCTTTGTCTCATCATCTAGCTGAGCATAATCTGTAGGTAAACCTTCTTTTTCTAAATATTCTATAAAATTAAAATTTGAAAGTTCTACTTCTACATCTCTCTCATAACGCTTGTATACTGGCTCAGTAACTTCTTCTTTTATAACAACAATAGTTCCGTCTTCCATAACCTCTTCAACTGTAACATCTTCTGGTTTAATTTCAAAAACAGGCTTTTCAATTTCTTTTGAAAGAAAATGATCAAATTCATCGCTATTAATAAATTTTTCAAAATCGAAATCCGATTCATCTTTCTTTTGAAAAACTCCCTTTTTCCTGCGATAAAAATAAATAATAACAATTAAACTAACAATAGCTAAAGCAATAAAGAAACTTACAATTAGCGCTGGTAAATTGATTTTAAAAGGTTTAAACCAATAAGCAGTCTCAAGATCTGTCATTGATACACCTTTTCCTAAACCAACAGTCGCTGATAAACCAATTTCTTCTTCTGTTTTTAAACCCAAACTTAACTCGAATGGTAAATGTTGTTCGTGTGATTTTTTATCACGAATCAAAATTGTGTAACTCGAACCTTTTTCAACTTGAAACCCCAAAACATAAACATCTCCTCTGTTTGTCTCAGGGAATAATTGTCTTAAACCAGTTTGTTCGTTTACTAAAGTAATATAGTAAGCCCTACTTACATCATTGAAAAAGAAAACACCATAAGTTATCTTATCATCAACTAAACCCTCAACTACAACTAAGCTATAATAACTATTCTCATAATCTACTATATATGAATAAGAATCATATCCCTTATTCACATCAGCTTGATATTCAGCTTTAGCTGTAACTACTGGAGTAGTTAAACTTAGAAAAAAAGCCAATATTAAATTAAATACTATTTTCATTTTTATCACCTTCTATCATAACTACTCTAGGAATTAAGTTTAAATCTAGATAAACTTTAGTTTTAGCTTTTAAATACTTTCGAACATATTCTTTTACTTTGGTTTCTTGATTTATTCCCACCTCAAAAAATACTAAATATTTATCATTTAGATATCTACTAATTTGTTTTAAAATTGTTTTGTAATAATAAAGACCATCATCATCAGCTAATAAAGCTCCAATTGGTTCTTTTAAAACATATTCGCTTAATAAATCCTCTTTTCTAACATAAGGGGGATTGGAAATAATAATATCATATTTATTCTTTACATTGCTAAATAAATCACTTTGAATAAAGTTGATATCTACTTTGTGATATTTTGCATTTTCTCTAGCAACTTCTAAAGCACTTGCGCTTATATCAACTGCGTCAATTATAATCTTAGGTAATAATTTTTTCAAGGTAATTGCAAGATTACCAGAACCAGTACCAATATCTAAAACTCGGTACTCTTTATTTACATCTAAATGTTCTAAAACAGCCTCAATTAAAATTTCACTATCAAAACGAGGAATTAAAACAGCTTCATTTACAAAAAACTTTAATCCGTAAAAATAAGTAAACCCTAATAAATACTGAACAGGCATACCCTCTAAGTATTTATTAATCAAATCTTCAGTCTTTTCTAGATTTAAAACTTCCTTGTTATAATTAAGAATTAAATCTTCTTTTGTAAGTTTATTAACTTCTAAAACAATTAACTTTATAGCTGTTAATTCTTGATCTTTATCTAATTGATTTGTATATTTTTGAAATAATTCTTTGTATGTCATTATATTTCTTTTTTAGCTAATTGTCTTCTTTGTTGTTCAGTAATTAAAGCCTCAATAATCGGATCTAATTTACCATTCATTACACGATCTAATTGTTGGATAGTGAAATTAATTCTATGGTCAGTTACTCTATTTTGGGGATAGTTATAAGTCCTAATTTTCTCAGAACGATCTCCAGTACCAACTTTTGCTAATCTTTCTCTTCCAACTTGTTGTTCTTGTTCTTGAATCGCATGTTCATATAATCTTGCAGCTAAAAGTTTAAAAGCTGTAGCTTTATTTTCATGTTGGCTTCTGCCATCTTGACATTGAACTACTATACCTGTTGGTATATGCGTTAAGCGAATAGCTGATTCAGTTTTATTTACGTGCTGTCCGCCAGCACCACCTGAACGATAAGTATCAATTCTAACATCATTTACATCTAAGTTAACTTCAACTTCATCAACTTCAGGCATAACTAAAACAGTCGCAGTTGATGTATGAATTCTTCCACTTGCTTCTGTTTCTGGAACTCTTTGAACACGATGAGCACCAGATTCATATTTTAGAAATGAATAAACACTATCACCAGTAATTATAAATTCAATTTTAGAAAATCCACCTACATCTGAAGGTTCAGAGTTAATAACTTCAATTGTCCAACCTTTTTCCTCTGCATATTTAGAATACATTCTAAATAAATCACCAGCGAAAATATTAGCTTCATCTCCACCTGCAGCTCCTCTAATCTCACAAATAATGTTTTTATCATCTTGAGGATCACGAGGAATAAGCATTAGTTTTAACTCTTCTTCTAGTTTTAAGATTTCTTCTTTAACGCCTTCAATCTCTAATTTAGCAAGTTCTGCTATTTCAAGATCATGGCCAGTAATTAAACTTTCTAAAGATTTTTCTTCTTCTAGTAAAGATTTATAACTTCTTGATTTAGTCACAATAGTTTCTAATCTTTTTTGCTCTTTACTTAATTCTTTTACCTTTTTAAGATCCATTGCGATTTCTGGTTGCATTAATAAATTGCATATCTCTTCGTAACGGTCTTCAATAATTTGCAACCTCTCAAGCATTATCTTTGTTCCTTCTCTTGTGTGAATTTTAAGATATGTTTGAAGAATGTAATATCCATAATACCTGTTCTACCATGTCTATTCTTCTCAACTTTTAATTTTAAATTAGCAGTCTTTTGATTTCTTTCTTCATCTTCTTTATTGCTATAAATAAACATAACAACGTCAGCATCTTGTTCGATACTACCTGATTCTCTTAATTGAGCTAGGTTTGGTTCGCCATCAGGTTTAGCTGCTGTTCTATTTAATTGCGATAAAGCAATAATTGGAATATCAAGTTCCATAGCAAGTACTTTTAGAGATCTTGAAATAGCACCAACAATTTCTGCTCTTGTTGAAGAACGTCGAGGACTATCTAAATCTATTAGTTGTAAATAGTCAACTACAATCATATCTAATTTACCATTTCTCTTTAAACTACGGCATTGAGCCATAATATCAAAAATATTAGCACTATTGCTATCATCTAAATATAAATTAAACTTATCAATTGTTTGTGATTTAGCTGTTAGGATACTAGAAATCTCTGTACCTGATAATTGACCTTTGTTAATTTTATCATGATCAACTGCTGATTCAGTACTAATCAATCTCTTAACAATTTGTTCTTTACCCATCTCAAGAGAAATAAAAGCTACATATTTTCCTTGCTTACATGCTGCTGAAGCAAAGTTTAAAGCTAATGCAGTTTTACCAACACCTGGACGAGCAGCTAAAATGATTAATTCTTGTTTTTTGAAACCAGATAAAATATTATTTAATTCTTTAAATCCTGTATCAATACCAATCAAATCATTTTTGTTTTGCATTCTTTTGTTTATCTCATCAATAACCCCAGGAGTAATAGAATCTACTTTTGTAAGTTGGTTAACTGATCTTTTGTTTAGAACGTTCTTAACTAATCGTTCTGTATTGTTTAAAATATCGTCTGTTTGAAAACGACCTGATAAAATATCATTTGAAAGATTTGATAGCGTATGATAAAGCTCTCTTTGTAATGCTTTTTCTTTAATATTAGCTACATAAGTATCCCAACGAACATATGTTGGTAGGATATCAATTAAATAACCAATATACTCAATTCCCCCAGATGCTTCAAATTTCTTTTCTCTTTTTAACTCTTCAATTACATTTGTGTAGTTAATCTCTTGGTGGTTTTGATATAGTTTTTCCATTGCTTCCATAATATTCTTATGGCGCACGTCATAGAAATGTTCTGAATGAACACTATTTACAATAGCTGAAGCTTCTTGAGGATTAATTAAAGCCGAAGCTAAAATATATTGTTCTGATTCGATACTATATGGTAATTGTCTTAGTTCTTCCATAATTATTCCTTTCCAACAACATAAACTGTTAATCTAGCTTTAACATCAGGATGAAGATCAACCAAAACTACAAATGTACCTAAAGCTTGAATTTCATCTTTAATAATCTTTTTACGATCTAAAGTAATATCATATTGTGCCTTATATTCATCTACTATCATTTTACTACTTACTGAGCCGAAAATTTTTCCTTCTTTTCCTACTTTAACGCCAATTGTAACTGGGTTTGCTTCAATTTTGTCACGTAGATCTTTCATTTCATTTTCTTTACTTAAAGCTAAACGTTTCTCTTTTTCTTTTTCTTTTTCTAATTCTTTGATATTATCAACTGATGCAATAATTGCTTGCCCACTTCGAATTAAGAAGTTACCATATCCACTCTTTACATCGATAATATCGCCTTTTTTACCTTTTCCTTTAACTTCAGTTGTAAGTATAATTCGCATTGAATCTCCTCCTCTCTCTTCTGAAATATCAATTTCTTTTATAAGCATATCTTTTGCTTCTTCTAAATCTACAGCTCTTAGTTGAGTTGCGGCATTATTATAATGACCACCACCACCTAAGGCTTCCATAATTAATTGAACGTTAGTTTCGTCTAAACTACGAGCACTAATACCAATTTCGTTTTCTGATATTCTGCCAACACAAAACGAAGCTTTAATGCCTTTGATTTCTAAAACATCATCAGCTACTTTAGCTAAAAACTGTCTTGGGTTGACTCCCTCTATAACAACAGCAATTCCGTATTTTTCTTTATAAATCATAAGATTAGATAAAACATCAATTCTCTTTTCATATTTATCATAATCTTCACGTAAATACTTTTTCGCTAACTGTAATTCTCCACCATAAGTTTGTAATCTAGATAAAACATTAAATGTTCTGTAACTTGCACGATACATTAAATCATTTGTATCTACTAAAATTCCCATAATCATCCATGTAGCTTCAGCACTACTTACAATAGGATCTTTATCTAAAAACTCATACATCTCTACAAGCAGCTCTACACTTGAAGACGCAGATGAAGTTTGATAGATATAATCATATTTATCTACCAAAAACTTACCAGGACGATGATGGTCGATAACAGCTACATGTTTAGCTTTTTTATAAAGTTTTGGTTCCATTAAAATCTTTTGATTTTGAACGTCAACGATTATTAATAAATCGTTGCTTTTTATTTCTCTAATTGCCTTTTTAGTTCCTATTAAATAATCTAAAGTCGCCGTATGTTCTCTTTGAATAATAGAATACAAATATTGAATAGTTTGATCTACTCTATCTAAATCAAAAACAATCTTAGCTTCTTTATTATAAGCAGCAGCTATTTTTTGAACAGCAATTGCCGCTCCAAAAGCATCAGCATCAGCATCTATGTGTGTCATAACATAAATTTTTTGAGCTTTATTAATTAATGAAACTAACTCCTCAGCTTTAGTTCTTACATAAACAGGAGATCTACTTTCAAATGAAGCAGTCTTTCCACCAAAGTAAGAAGTCTCTCCATATTTATTTAAAACGCATTGGTTTCCACCACGATTTAAAGCTAAGTTTAATTGAGTTTCAGCTAACGCAAATAACTCAACATAGCCTAAATCGGCATTATCAGCAACAGCAATTCCAATTGATGCACTTGATCTAATATCTTCTTTTAAACAATATGACTTAACATCATCAATTACCTTAAATTCATCTTTCACAACTTCTGCTAATTGCTTCTCATTTAATAAAATTAAATATTGATTGTCTGTATATCCTTTTAAGTAGATATCAAACTTACTACACCAATCGCTTAAGATTCCAATAATATTACTCATTTGCGAAGATCTCTCTTGAGCATCAAAACCAGATAAAGCTTCATTTAAATTATCTAAGTTGATAATACCAGCAGCTAATGTATGGTCTGCATATTTTTGTGTTAAATTATGAAATTCAGTTACGTCAGTTAAATAAACAATATTTTCTTCCATCAACACTTCACATTCAAAAATTGAACCATAAAGTGATATTTCAAACTTATCTTCATTTGATAAATTATAATATAAATCAGCACTAATGTTTTCAATTCTAACGTCAACTAAAGGGCTTAAGAAAATTTCCTTAGCATAAGCATTGGCCCACTGAATTGTTTTATTTTTATCATAAACAATAATAGCAATAGGTAGTTTATTAAAGGCAGTTTCTCCACCTTTTTTAACACGGTAAGAAATTGAGTTCCATAACTCATACCTTTGTTCTAACCATTGCATTTTCCTAAACTTCTTATTCCCAACATTCAAAACAAAAACTGTCGTAAATGATGCTGCTACTATCACCAAAGCAGCATAAGTTAACCATTCGTTTATTTCCCCAAAAATAGCTGTGAAAACTAAAACGAAACAAGAAGCTAAGAAAAGCACTAATGATATTATTCTATAAACTAATGTATTCCTCATAAAATCACCATCTTAACTATTTTAGTATACCATATTTATAGGAAAAAATAAACTCTTTATCATAAAAACAAAGAAAAAAGAGTAGCATAAACTACTCTTTCACAAATGGTAACAATGCCATATGACGTGCTCTTTTTATTGCAACAGCTAATTGTCTTTGATAGATAGCTTTTGTACCTGTTGATCTTCTTGGTTTAATTTTACCACGATCAGTAACGAATCTTCTTAATAATTCGTAATCAGTCCAATCAATCTTTTCAATTTTATTATCTGTAAAGTAGCAACTTTTTCTTCTTCTTGGTCTAAATGCCATTTACTTAACCTCCTTAAAATGGTATATCATCGTCAGTAATACCTAAGCCAGCTTGCATTTCCTTAAAAGGGTCTTCTTGCTTGCGAGGTTCTGGTTCTTGGTTAAACTCAAAAGGTGAATCTTGACTAAATGATTGATATCCTTGCGAACTACCAGCAGATTTTGATTCTAAAAATTCAATTGAATTTGCTAGTATTTCTGTAATATAAACCATTTTATTATCTTGGTCTTGATAACTTCTTGTTCTAACCTCTCCGTCTACTCCAATTAGACTACCTTTACGCATATAACGAGCTAGGTTCTCTGCCTGTACGCGCCATGCAACACAGTTGATAAAATCAGCTTCACGATTGCCTTGACGGCTTACATAACTGCGGTTAACAGCGATTGTGAAAAAACAATAACTGATTCCGCTATTTGTTTTTTTAAGTTCTGGATCTTTTGTAAGTCTTCCTGTTAATACAACTTTATTCATAATTAATCCCTCACTAAAATGTGTCTAATAATATCTTCTCTGATATTACAAATACGGTTATATTCACTAACCGCTTCTGGAGTAGCTTCTACTCTGAACTTTACATAATAACCTTTTTTAAGATCATTAATTTCATAAGCTAAATCCTTCATACCCCATTCATCAATTTCCAAAACACGACTTCCATGTTCTTCAAAGATTTTAGCAATCTCGCTAACAATCGTTTTGAATTCTTCTTCAGTGCGTTCAGGATGAATGATGTACATACCAGTGTATTCTCTCATTCTTCCACCTCCTTCTGGTCTTTTGGCTTTTATTTAAATAAAAGCAAGGACGAATTTTCATTCTAAGGTATTATATACTATTAAGCCTTTTTTGTCAATTATTTCATCAAAAAATAAACAGTTTTTACCTAAAATAAAGAGTTAACTATTTTAAGTTAACTCTAATTATATATTATCAAATTATTTGAATTTTTATTTATGTTCCGCTTTTTCTTGTTTTGGTATAATTTTCATTTTCCTTAATATCCAATAAATAAAATCTAAAACTAAATAAATACCAAATCCAAAAACTAAAACTAATAAATAACCAACTAAGTCTAACTTCACATATCTTAATACTAATGGTTCATTTAAGAACAATATCGATAATACTGCTCCTGCAGCCGAAACAATAAAAACTAAAAACCTATACAAATTAAGTGGTCTTGATACAAAATATAGTACATAAAACATAATGATCGTAGTTACATATAAAGTGACTGTTGAATAGCCATCATTAGTTGATAGAATTGCAAAACCATCAATTTTTGTTAAGAAATAAATAATCGCATGAGCCATTAAAACAGTTAAAGCTCCAGGCAAAACATTTCTCAAAACATTACTAATAAATTTTCCTTTAATCTTTTCGGTATTAGGTTGCAGAGTGAGTAACGTAGCTGCAAAACCAATTACTGGCCATTCAAATGGCATAAGTTGATTTGGACTAAATGGATACGCCCTTCTAACTGCTAAATAAAACACTGTTAGTAAAATAGAAAATAGTGTTTTTGTTAGAAACAATACTGCTGTGCGTTGAATATTGTTTGTAACTCTTCTACCTTCGGCTACAACCTCAGGCATAGCTGAAAAGTTAGATTCAAGTAAAACAATATGTGATACGTGTTTAGTAGCATCACTACCACTAGCCATTGCTATACTACAATCAGCTTCTTTTAATGCTAAAATATCATTAACACCATCACCTGTCATTGCAACAGTCTTTTTATTCATCTTAAATGTTTGAACTAATAGTTTCTTTTGATAAGGTGAAACACGACCAAAAACATTATATTCCGTTGCAGCTGCCATAACTTCTTCATCAGACAAACCATCTAAACTAATATAACGAGAAGCGTCACTAACACCTGCTCTTCTAGCAATCTCAGCAACAGTAATCGGATTATCGCCACTAATTACTTTTATATCAACTTCATTATTTTTAAAATAAGCTATTACTTGTTCAGCATCATCTCTAATATGATCTTGAATAGCAATAACGGCTAGTGCTGTTGTAGATTTTGGTCTAGATGTTGGATTAATTGGACTTTTTGTGTGAGCTAAAACAATCACACGACAACCTTGTGCTGCAAATCTTTCAACTCTTCTTTGAATCTTTGCGTAATTAGTTTCATTTAAAACAATCTCTGGTGCACCAATTATATAATATCCTAGTTTTCCAAAACTAACTGCACTATATTTTCTTTGTGAAGAAAATGGAATAATGCCATCTGCTTTTAAAATTGAGTTTTTACCATAGTGTTCAGCTAAAGCATTACTAGTAGCATTGCTTTCAGGAAAAGCATTCATCATTGAACCAATAATTTCCCTAATTGTATAATCACCTTTTGTTTCTAATTGAACACTATCAACAACTTTCATTGTTCCATCAGTAATAGTACCTGTTTTATCTAAACATAAGATATCTATTCTTGCTAGCATTTCAATACAATATATTTCTTGTACTAGAACTTTCTTCTTTGCAAGTCTAATAACACTGACAGTTAAAGCTACTGTTGTTAATAAGAATAACCCTGCAGGTATCATTGAAATTACTGAACCAGATGTACTCTTAAAGGCCTCAGCAAATTTTTCAAATGCTTCCCAAGCTCCACCAGTATTAGGATTAATTTCTGGAAGATTGTTATAACTATTTAAATATGTAGCTACAGCTAGTGGAATAATAATAATTGATACTATTTTTAAAATCCAGTTTAAAGAATTTAAGATATCTGATTTTGCATATTTGTGCTTTTTAGCACCAGTTGCCAGTTTCTCTACATAACTCGTAGATCCAACTTTATCAGCTATTGCTACTCCTACCCCACCAACAACATAACTACCAGAATATAAAGTATCTCCTATTTTCTTATGAATAGCAATTGATTCCCCGGTAATTAAAGATTCATTAACTTCTAAACTTCCCTCTTTTAAAATACAGTCACAACCAATTTGTTTGCCGGATTTAAAAGTTAAAACATCATCTAAGACTACCTCGTCAATAGGGATATCTTCTTGTTCACCATTTCTGATAACTGCTGCACTAGGAGCAAACATTAAAGATAATTGATCAATTTGTTTTTTAGCTCTTATTTCTTGAATAATTCCAATAATCATATTAGATAAAACAGTTCCTAAAAATAACAAATTAGTATATTCCTCAATTACAATTAAAACTATAGCAATTCCAAAGAACAACATATTAAAAAAAGTAAAAATATTTGTTACAAAAATCATAGCTATAGATTTACCAGCTTGAGCATCTGGTTTATTGGCTAGTCCTTCTTTTTCTCTTTGGGCTACTTGTTCATCAGTCAATCCAAATTTTAAATCAACATCAAAACGGACTATATCTTCTTCATTGACAATATAACCTTTTTTCTTTCTTAGCCTTTTAACTTTAGCTAAAGCTTTTGCTTCTGCCTTTGCTTCTTTTTTTAATTGTTTCTCATATTTTTTGCTTTCAGATAGTAATATTTGATTGTCTAAATCTATTTGTTTAGTTCTTTTTTTTGAATCCTTATTAGGCTTCTTTTTTTTAGACATAATAGCCTCCTATCTCATGCCAGTAATTGCTTTTTCTATTCTTTTTGCTTCGTCTTTTCCTGATATTTTTTTCACAATTTCTAAAGCAAATTCAATTGTATAAGCCATTGCTCTAGCAGTAATAATGTTGTTTGCAACAATAACTTCCTTTTCTGGATGGTATGCTCCACTCTTTAGATATTCATCTAAACCAGGAAAACAAGTAAACTTCTTTCCTTTTAATAATCCTAGTCTACTTAAAACAGTTGGACCAGCACAAATAGCACCAATAATTTTTTGATTTAAAACAAACTCTTCCACAATCTCACTAACTAATGAACTAGAATGAAAAGTCAGTACTGATTTTAAACCACCAGGGATTATTAAAAAACCATATTCTTCGCTAATTACATCACTTAATCTTGTATCAGCCAATACTTGAATGTTATGGCTTGAAGTAACAGTTAAATCTAATCCTACACTTGCTAAAGTCACTTCTAATTTAGCTCTGCGTAAAATATCAATTGTTATAATTGCTTCAGCTTCTTCAAAACCATTTGCTAATAAAATTAATCCTTTCATTTATTAATCCTCCCTATATAATTTTTAGTTTCATATTGTCCTTTTAATAGTTTAACTATATGAATAAATATTTCAACTCTTTGAACATTATCGTTGGTAAAAATACCAATCGCACCTTCCTTAGTATTTATTTCTTCTTTGTTATAATGATAATTCATAATATCTGCTAATTCTTTATCTTGATTATAAATCTCATCATAAATAAACTTAGGTAAAGGAATTTTAGTGCCTGATGCAAGATAAACATTATCATCTTGATCAATTAAAACTCCCCAATTAATTAGAAATAAGATATCTTCTTCTAAACTAACACCAGCCTCTAAACCAATTCTTAATCCGTCTTTTGGTAATGATTTAGCTCTGTTATAAGCACCTAACATCGTTTCTTTTTCACTTTTAGGTTGGTCAGATACCTTACTATCTGTTTTCAAAGCAATAACTGAAGCTTCTTTAAAAACTAATTTTACTGCTTCTACTTTTGTTTTATTTTGGCTAGCGATATATATTTTCACTGTTTTAATTCAAGTAATCTTTCTTTACTAAAATCTTTAATAATTTCTAAAACAATTGCCTTTACCGCCTCTACATCTCTAACATCAATCATTGATGTATTAGAATGAATATATCTTCCTGGCAACCCAATTGTAATACTAAAACAACCACTACCTGCATATTGAGCAATAGCTGCATCAGTGCCACCTTTTGATAGGAAAAATTGATAATCAATCTTATGTTTCTTAGCCAATCCCTCTACATACTCAAGCATCTTTGGATTCATAATATTACCTGGATCATAAAATCTAATTAAAAAGCCACCATTTAATTTACCAAAAGAATCTCCTGGTCCTGGTGTAGCATCACCAACTGGCGAAACATCAATTGCGATAAACAAGTCTGGTTTTACCATTTGTGATGATGTCTTAGCGCCTCTTAACCCAACTTCTTCTTGAACTGTGGCCCCACAAATTACAGTATTAGGATGTTCTATATTTTTAAGTTCCCTAAATACTTCTAAAGCCATTCCCGTACCAAAACGATTATCCCATGCTTTAGATACAATTCTGTTTTTGTTTTTAGTTACATAATAATCATTTTCAAAAGTTAAGAAATCTCCTGGTTTAATTCCATATTTTTCTAAATCCTTTTTTGATTCAGCACCAACATCGATAAATAAACTTTCCATTGTAATTTCACCAGCGGCACCCATATGAGGTGGTACAGAACCAACTACGCCTTTAACTTTGCCTTTAGCTGTTTGAATCACTACATTTTGTGATACCCAAACATGAGGAACAACACCACCTATATTAATAAACTTCACAAAACCATTTTCTTGAAGTCGAGTTACCATACCTCCAACTTCATCCATATGGCCAGCAATCATAATTACTGGTTCACCTTCTTTACCTTTTTTCATACCAAAAACAGAGCCTAATCCATCTCGTAGAATTTCATCTGCTTCTGCTCTATATGCTTTTAATAAATAATCTCTAACCTGCCCTTCATCGCCACTTGGACCATGCAAATTAGCTAAGTCTTCATATAATTTCATTCTCTTTTTAGCTGTCATTTTTACCACCTTTATATAATATATTGCTTTATTACTTTCTTTAAATTTTTGTTCATATTCTGTTTCAACTATATTTCTTTTTTTTGAATCAAAATTACTACTTTGTTCTTTAATTAGAAACTTAGCTTCTTCTAATGTTTCTAAACTATAATTAAATAAATTTTCATTATCTGTCTTTATTTCAATAACTCCATTATTTACTAAAATATCTTGATATTTTCTTAAAAAAGATGGAGCAGTTAATCTTCTTTTTGCATGTCTATCTTTAGGCCAAGGGTCAGAAAAATTCAAATAGATATGCGCTATTTCTGAACTAGCAAAATAATCTAATAAATTACTTGCATCAATATTTAATAAATAAATATTCTTAAGTTTAGTTTCACTAATCATTCTTACTGCTTTTAAAAGAATAGTGCTTGATTTTTCAATTCCAATATAATTAATATTAGGATTTAACTTGGCACTTTCTTTTAAAAACTTTCCCTTACCCATCCCAATCTCTAAATGAATGGGATTATTATTTTTAAAAAGTTCTTTCCATTTTCCTTTATATTCATTAGATTTTTCTAAATAATAATCTTTATATTCTAAGAGTTTGATATCTGCATCTTTAATATTTTTAACTCGCACACTATTTACTTAGCTCCTTAATTGCATCGGCGTAAATAATTGTCCCAAGAAGTGCGTCTTCAACTGTTATATATTCGTTAGGTTCATGAATATGCGCTATTGTATGAGGAAACGTTGGTCCAAAAGAAACACCTTTCTTTAAAATTCTCGCATAAGTTCCCCCACCAATTGTATAAGGTTTATTCTTTTCATCTTTAGAATATTTCTTATACGAGTTATAAAGTATTTGAACTAAATCTTCCTCTGGATCTACATAATGAGGAACACTATCACTTAAAACTTCAAACTTAAAGCCATATTCGCTAATCTCTAAATGAAGTTTTTTTAAGAATTCTTCTTTTGGAAAATCAATAGGATATCTTAAATTTAAACCAATTTTATTTCCTTTGGGATTAATTTCAATTTTAGCTAAGTTTACTGTTAGATGTCCCATTTTCTCATTTTGATAATCTAAACCCATTCCCCTAAAATATGGATCAATCATTTTATCACTTACAAAGTTTACAACCGGGTTTGTTAAGTAATCACTTAAGAAACAAGCAAGTTTAATTGCAGCATTTACTCCTAAGTGTGGAGCACTACCATGAGCTGTTTTACCATAAACAGTTAATTTATATAAATTATTTTCTTTACTAAATTCACCTTTAAGTTCATTTTCCTCTAAATAATTCAAAAACTCAGCTTCTAAATTTTTCTTAATCAAAGCTTCAGCTTTGTCAGGAACCACATTATAACGATCTCCAGCTTCAAAAGACACAATTTCATCACCTACATAATTAGAAATTAAATCAATAGACATAATTCCTTTTTCCCCATAAATTACTGGAAATGATGCATCAGGTGAAAAACCTACTTCAGGAAGTTTCTCTAACTTAGCATACCTTCTCATGCATTCCATTCCTGATTCTTCATCAGTACCAATAATTAATCTAACTTTCTTTTTAGGTACAAAACCGATATCTTTTAAGGTTTTCATTGCATATAGAGCGCAAACAACTGGTCCTTTATCGTCTAAAGCACCACGACCATAAATTTTTCCATCAACTAACTTACCTGAAAAAGGAGGATATATCCAATCTCCAGTTACTGGCACAACATCAACATGACCTAAAACAGCAATTGTTTCTTCACCAGAACCAAAGTCAATATGTCCTGCTACATTATCTACAAGTTTAGTTTGAAAACCCATTTCTTTTCCTAACTTTAAAACATAAAGTAAAGAATCTTTTACTCCTTTACCAAAAGGAGCATCTACAGTAACAGGTGTTGCATTTTTGACGCTATTAATTTGAATTAATTCTTGTATCGATTTAATTAGTTTATTTTCATTCTTTTTAACTGCGTTTGTAATTTCCATTTTAACACCTCAATTTCGTATATTATAACATTTATATTTTTGTTTTCCTATAATTAAATTTATAGTAATTATTTATTTTTCTCATACATTTCAATAAATTTAAGCTTTATGTCTTCTAAAGTAAAACCATATCTTTTTAATACATCAACTGGCCTACCACTTACGCCAAATTTATTTACATTGTATAAAACACCTGTTCTATTAATAAACTGAGCTAAATGCATAGCTTCACTCATTTCTAAAGCCATGATGTTCTTAGAGTTAGGAATTACTTTATTCACATATTCTTCACCTTGACTTAAAAAAACATTAATCGAAGGTAATGAACATACTCTTACATCAATTCCCATCTTTAATAATTCATTTTTCACATCTAAAGCTAACTTACATTCAGAACCAGAAGTTACGATAATCCCATCTAACTTTGCTTTTTCTTTTTCTAAAACATATCCACCTTTGAAAGCATCTTTAATTTGCACCTTTTTAGTTACTGTTGGTACGTTTTGTCTAGTAAGAACAAAAACACTAGGTTTATTTTTATCACTTAAAGCTTTCTCCCAACAAGCTATTAACTCATTACCATCAGCTGGACGAAAGACGTTTAAATTAGGAATACTACGTAACATCGTTAACTGTTCAATTGGTTGATGAGTAGGACCATCTTCTCCTACTGCTAAAGAATCATGACTAAAGATATATAATACTTGATTTTCCATTAAAGCCGATAAGCGAATAGCGGGCTTTAAATAATCAGAGAAAACAAAGAATGTAGAGGCAAAGCCGATTAAGCCACTATGTAAACTAATACCATTAGCAATTGCTCCCATTGCATGTTCTCTAACCCCAAATCTAATATTAGATCCCTCTTTATTATCTTTAGAATAATAATTACTATTAAGAGAGGCTTTTGTAGAAGAAGCTAAATCTGCAGCACCACCAAATAATGTTGGTAGTTGCATAAAAATTTCATTCATTACATCTTGATTTAAACTTCTTGTAGCAGATACTTTATCTTCATAAGTAGAAAGTTTACTAAAGTCAACTTTATAGTCTTTATTCAAAACTTTTTTAAAATTTTTATATTCTTCTGGATATTTTTTACTATAAGCTTTTAATTCTTTTTCCCAAATTAGATATCTACTACTTGCAATTTCTTCTAAATCTTTATATAAATTTTCTACTTCCTTTAATACAGTAAAAGCTTCACCTCCAAGTTTAGCTCTAAAAGATGCTACTTCTTCACTTGGGAGTGGAGAGCCGTGAACTTTATTTTGTCCTTCTAAACTAGAACCATAACCAATTTTAGTTTTAACTTCAATAAAGTTTGGCTTATCGCTTTGTTTAGCTTTTTCTAAAACATTATTTAGTTCACTTAAGTTTTCTCCATCTTTTACAAGATAATAAGCAAAGCCTAAAGATTCCACATATTCTTTAAAATCAAAAGAAACGATATCTTTAGTTGGCCCATCTAATTGAATATCATTAGAATCAAATAAAATAATTAATTTTTCTAGCTTATTATGCCCTGCAAAACTTAAGGCTTCTAAAGCAACTCCTTCTTGTAAGTCTCCATCGCCACACAAACAATATGTATAATGATCAACAATTCTAACATCTTCTTTATTAAAGACTTTAGCTAAATGACTTTCAGCCATTGCTAAACCAACTGCCATACCAATTCCTTGACCTAAAGGACCAGTTGAAACATCAACTCCGTCAGTAATATCTACTTCTGGATGTCCTGGAGTGGGCGAATCTAATTGACGAAAGTTCTTTAAATCTTTTAATGATATCTTATACCCTGCTAAAGCAAGTGTTGCATATAAAATTGATGAGCCATGTCCTGCTGACATTACAAAACGATCACGATTAAACCAGTTACTATTCTTTGGATCTACCTTTAAATGATAACGATATAAGTTATGTAATATAGGAGCTGCTCCTAAAGCAATACCAGGATGTCCTGATCTAGCTTCATTAATTGCTTCGATTGCTAAAACTCTTAAATTAGCAATTGCTAAATTGTCAATTTTTTTATTTGCCATCTTATTTCTCCTCAGCTTCAATTTTAATTAAATTATAAACATAATCAGCACGATCAGAAAAACTTGCTCTAACTTCATCAGCTACAACTAAAACGCCAGTAGCACCAAGTTCAGGCAATTTTTCTAAATTCACTTTATCAAGATCACTTACTTGAACAATGACTCTTCTTGCTTCTTTACGAATACTTTTAATATTTTCTAAACCGCCATAAACTTCATAAAAGATTTTTTGTTGTTCTTCATCAAGTGGTTGCTCGCTAATTGCCGCTTCTCTTATGGCCTTTCTTTTTTTAGTTAGGCGAACTGTATTGATAATTGCCATAATTATTAAAAATGCAACTGGAATAGTGCAAACTAAAATAATAATTAAGGCCTCAGTACTAAGATTTGCTTCTAATAAAATATCCATATAATCCTCCTTTTTTCATATTATACCATATATCAAATTATTTTTGTATTGTTTATTTTTCTTCCTATATTCAAAAGCCTCTTAAATTAAGAGGCCTTTTTATTTTTTTTATAAATAATATTTAATCCTTTTAAAACAACATCATCATCTAAGATTACTTTTTCTTCTAGATACTCTTTGATTAAAGAGCCATGTCCTCCACTTAAGATAACTAAAGCATTAGGATAACTTGCTTTAATCTTTCTAATCATTCCATCAAGCATTGATGCTGTACCAAATAGCATTCCGCTTTGAATTGAAGAAACAGTATCTCTCCCAATAACATTATCAACTTTTTCCATTCTTGCTGATTCTAACTTAGCTGCTGCTTGAGTTAGGCTAGCAAAAGCAGTATTAATACCTGGATAAATAACTCCACCTAAATACTCTTTTTTGTCATTAATAACTGCGATAGTAATGGCAGTACCTAAGTCTATCATAATTAAAGGTACGGTATATTCTTCAATACCTGCTACTGCAGCCGCAATTAAATCAGATCCTAATTGTTTTGGATTTTCTAATTTTATTTTTAATCCTGTTTTTGTTCCTGGAATTACAAATAAAGCTTTTTGTTTGAAAAACTTCGCTACTAAATTCTCAAAAGTATAATCTAGTTCTGGCACTACTGAAGAAATAACAACTCCTTCAATATCTTCTACTTTATAACCTGCATAGTTAATTAAGTTATAACATCTAATACCATAACCATCTATAGTTTCTAGCTTTGAAGTTTGAATTCTAAATTTAGCTTTCAACTCATTATTCTCAAAAAGTCCTAAAACAATATTTGTATTTCCTATATCAATTGCTAATACCATACTTTAAGCCCTTGAGCTATATTTTCCGTCAACCGTACTAACTATAACTTTATCGCCTTCATTTACAAATAAAGGAACTTGAATAACTAAACCGGTCTCTAGTGTTGCTTCTTTAGTTGCGTTAGCTGCTGTATCACCACGAACTCCTGGAGGAGTTTGAACAACTTCTAGGGTAACTTTATCTGGTAATTGAATTCCCAAAATTTCGTGTTGGAACATAATGATCGTAACTTTATCTCCCTCTTTGATATAGTATAGTTCATTAGTCATTCTCTCTTTAGGAATTTCTAATTGCTCCCAAGTTTCAGTATCCATAAATACTAAATATTCACCAGATGAATATGAATACTGCATATCTTTTTTATCAATTTGAGCTGTAGCCATT
Source organism: Acholeplasmataceae bacterium (assembly GCA_012839485.1). Lineage (GTDB taxonomy): Bacteria > Bacillota_I > Bacilli_A > ML615J-28 > CAG-698 > DUNF01. The sequence continues at coordinate 50,687 of DUNF01000054.1, read as the reverse complement.
CTTTCATCACTCTTAAATGTGTAATCAATAATAGCTCCTGTTCTTAGATTCTTTAAACGACTTCTTACAAAAGCAGCGCCTTTACCCGGTTTAACGTGTTGGAACTCTAATATTTGGAAAATATCTCCTTTGTATTCTATTGTCATTCCTGTTTTAAAATTATTGCTTGATACCATAATATCCTCCCATTTTTATTATTATACTACATTTCATCGCACTTGTCTATTCTATCAAGTCTATTTGATACTTAAATTTTTTACATTTTCCCGGTTTTAAAATAATCAAATCATCTTTTGTATAGAAATCATAGTTAGTATCAAAATGATCATTATTTCCATACCAAGGTTCTAAACAAACAAATGGTGCATCTTTATCAAAAGGTGTCCAAATTGCCAGTGTCTTAAAATCTGGAAAACTTAATTTGATTCCTTTATTTTCTTTGTTTAATAAATATACATAACTTGACTTAACATCTTTGATTAAGATTGTATCAATATCAAACAACTCTCTTTTTAATTTTAATTCTTTAGTTTTGTTTTTATAAACTATGGTATTAAAATCTAAAGTACTATTACTATGAACTTTTGGGCTTTTAATATCTTCTTCCTTTTCAAAAACTAAACGATAATCTTCTATCTTAGATATTTTAAATGCTGGATGCCAACCAAAGTTAAAAGCAATTTCTTTATCATCTACATTCTTAATCTTAATATCAACTAATAAAGACATTCCTTTTACTTTAAATTTGATATCTACTTCATATTTAAAAGGATAACTTAAAAGAGTTTCTTTACTATACTTACTTCTTAAAACTACTTCATCTTCTTTTTGACTTACAATATCAAATACCATTCCTTTTAAAAATCCATGTTTTTCAATCCCATATTCTTTACCATCAATTATTGTCTTTCCATCTCTTAATTTTCCAATAATAGGAAATAAAAATGGAGCTGACTTATTCCAATACAAAGGATTAGAATCGTGAATGTAAGATATCGAACTCGCTAGTTTTTTAAGTTCTGCGCCCTTTAAGGCAATTTCAGCACTTAAAGTTTTATTTCTTATTTTAACCATATTATCACCTTTATCTATTTTACCAAATTTTAAAAGAAAATCATAGTAATTTATGATATAATAACTTTAAGGTGATTTATATGATTATTAAAAAAGCTAATCCTTGTGGGTTTTGCTCTGGAGTAAAAGGAGCAATTACAAAAGTAATTAATTTAATAGAAGATCAAAATATAGAAAAACCTCTTTATATTTTAGGCTATCTAGTTCATAATCGTTTCATTAATGATGCATTAAAAGCCAAAAAAATAAAAGTAATTACTGAAGAAGATATCTTCCAAATTAAAAAAGGTACAATTATCTTAACTGCACACGGCACACCAAAGAAAACAATCAATTTAATTAAATCTCTAAAGCTAAATTTAATTGATGCAACTTGCCCTAAAGTTAAACACATCCATAAACAAATAGAAAAGTATCTAAAAGATGATTATCAAGTATTATTTTTAGGAGTTAAAAATCACCCAGAAACAAAAGCAATTACAAATAACTATAATGTAAGTTTAATTACTTTAGATGATTTGTCTTTTCCCAAAGAAAAAAGTAAATTAGTTTTAATTAGCCAATCTACTTTATCTTATTTAGATTATCAAGATGTCTATGAAAAATTAACTTTATTAGGGCATAACATTACTAAAGCAGAAACAATTTGTAATGCAACATACGAAAGACAAAAAGCAATTATAGATGCTAAAGACGCTGACTTAGTAATTGTTGTTGGGGACCCATTAAGTAACAATACAAAAATGCTAGCATTTGTTGCTAAGAAATATAATAATGTAGATAGTATTAGAATTGAAAATATAGAAGATTTAAATAACTATGATTTATCTAAATATCAAAACATCTTAGTTACAGCTGGAGCATCTACTCCAAGTGCAATCATAAATGAAGTATTAGATATCTTACAAAACACATTTGATAAAAAACCATATAAATCTTTACTTAATTTAGAAGACTATTTAAAGTTCTAAAAAGACGAGCAATATGCTCGTCTTTTTTTAATCTCTTAATTTTGCTCCTAATTTTGTCTTTAGAGCCGAGTAAATACGTTCTATTAGTGTATTTATCTCTTTTTCTGTTAACGTCTCATAAGAGCCTAATTTAATTCTTAAAGCAATTGATTTATAACCCTTTTCGATTTCTTCACCTTTGTATAAATCAAATACATATACATCTTGAACAAGTCTACTTTTTACATCCTTAATTACATCAATTAATTCTCCTGCCTTAATTTCATCCTTTACAAGTAAAGCAATATCTCTTTCGACTTCTGGAACTTTAGAAATCTTTTCATATGGTTTGATTTCAAGTTCTTTTTTTAATAGTTTACTTAAATCAACTTCTAATAAATAGATATCTACTAAATCGTGTTTACTTGCATATTCAGGATGAAGTGCACCTAACATACCAACAACTTTGTCATTATAAATAATCTTAGCAGCTTGACCAGGATGTAGTTCAGCTACATAATCTAGCCTTTCATATTTAAAACTATATTCAGGAAAGACATTTTCTAAAATACTTTTTAAAATATAGAAATTACTCTTTAAGTCTGCGTCTTTATTCCATAATCCATCTATAAATTTACCAGATAGTAAAATTCCTAAATGTTCTCTTTCTTTACTTTCTTCTTCAAGTTTATAGTAAACTTTACCAATTTCAAATACTGCTAGATTTGATTCTCTTCTTGCTTGATTATACTTAGCTGTTTGAACTAACCCTACAGCTAAATTTTGGCGTAAATATTCATGTTCACTACTTAAAGGTTGTAATACTTTTAATTCTTCCCAGTTATTATTAGGATCTAAAACAAATTCCTTATTAGCATCTTTATCTAATAAACTATAATTCATAACTTCATTCAACCCTAAACTAGCTAAAGTTCTTCTTAATTTTCTTCTTTCTTTTTGATAAACACTTAATCCACCAGCAAGAGGCATTGAAGGTAAAGTATTAGGCATTTTATCATAACCATAAAGTCTTGCTATTTCTTCAATTAAATCTTCTTTAATATTAATATCTAAACGACGATTAGGAACAGTTACAAGTAAAGTAGCTTTTTCTTTTTCTACTTCAAAGCCTAGACTTTCTAAAATTTCTATAATTTCATCTTCCTTAATCTTTACACCCAAAATACTATTAACTTCTTTAACTTTTAAAGAGATAGTTTTATCGCCTAAATATAATGTCCCTTCAGAAGCATATCCTTGATATACTTTCGCATTTGCATATTTTTGGAATAGATAACAAGCATATTCTCCTGCCTTAACTGTTTGATTTACATCAACTCCTCTTTCATAACGAATTGATGATTCACTAACTAAGTCTAATCTACGTGATGTTCTTCTAATTTGTCTTGGATTAAATACAGCAGCCTCTAATAATATATTTTTAGTATCACTTGTAATCTCCGTTTCTAAACCACCCATTACTCCAGCTAAAGCAATACCTTTAATTCCATCAGTAATTAAGATATCTTCTATCTTTAATTTCCTTAAGGTACCATCTAATGTATTAATCATTTCATTACTATTAGCTTTTCTAACTAAAATTGTATTTCCAACTTTATCGTAATCAAAAGCGTGTAAAGGTTGACCAAATAACATTAAAATATAGTTTGTAATATCAACTACATTGTTGATTGGTCTAATACCAGATGCAATTAATCTTGATTTAATAAATTGAGGAGATTCTTTAATTTCAATATCTTTTACTAAAAATCCAGTATATAAAAGACAATCTTCGGTTTCAATTTTGATATCTAAGATATCTTCTGCTTGTTCTTTTTCATACTTTATCTTATATTCCTCTTTTAATAAAGGTCTTCTAAAAATAGCACCAATTTCTTGAGCCATACCTTTCATTGACATTAAATCAGCACGATTAGATGTTACAGCTAAGTCTAAAACTAAATCATCAAAATCTAATACTTCTAAAGGATGTGATCCAACTTCTACTTTGTTTTTGAAATAATAGATACCATTTTGATATTCTTCAGGAACATATTTATGTTCTAAGCCTAGTTCATCCAAAGAACAAATCATCCCACAAGACTCAATTCCTCTAATTTTAGCTTTCTTTATTTTAAAACCATCTAAAAGTTCAGCCCCAACTAAAGCTACAATAACATATTGTCCTTTTCTTACATTTGGTGCTCCACATACAATTTGTAATACTTCAGTCTTAACATCAACTTTACATAATGATAAGTGATCTGAGTTTGGATGAGGCTCACATTCTAAAACATGTCCTATTGTAAGATTAGTTCCTTTTAGAACTTTGCTAACACCATCTACTTCTAAAGCATGTTTAGGAAGACTGCCAATAATGTCTTGATCAGTTATTCCCTTTAAATCTACAAGTTCTCTTAACCAATTAATTTTTACTAACATATAACCCTCCTAAAATTGCCTCATGAATTTTAAATTATTAGTATAGAATTCACGAATGTCATCAATTTGGTATTTAACCATCGTTAGTCTTTCTAATCCTACACCAAAAGCAAATCCTGTATATTTCTTAGAATCATATCCTGCCATCTCTGAAACATTAGGATGAACCATACCAGCCCCTAATAATTCAATCCAACCAGTGTGTTTACATAAAGGACAACCTTTACCACCACACTTATAGCAAGAAACATCAACTTCTACACTTGGTTCTGTAAATGGGAAAAATGATGGTCTAAATCTAATATTCATTTCTTTTCCAAATAGTTTTGTAAAGATTGTTGTTAGTGTTCCTTTTAAGTCAGCCATTGTAATATCTTTTCCAACAACTAACCCTTCAATTTGAGAAAACTGATGTGAGTGTGTTGCATCATCATTATCTCTACGATAAGCAGCACCTGGGCAAATAATTTTAAATGGCTTCCCTTTCTTCTTCAGCATCGTTCTCACCTGAACTGGTGAAGTATGAGATCTTAATAATGTCTCACTAGTAATATAGAATGTATCTTGCATATCACGAGCTGGGTGATCTTTAGGAACATTAAGCATTTCAAAATTATACTTATCCCATTCTACATCCGGCCCCTCTTCTACTTCATAACCCATTTCTATACAAATATCTTCAAATTCTTCTTTTACTTGCATTAAAGGATGTATAGATCCTTTACTTAGTTTTGGTGCAGGAAGTGTAACATCAATAGTTTCTTTAGCTAGCTTTTCTTTAATCTTTTGTTTTTCTAGTTCTAAGACTTTCTTTTCAACTTCTGCTTCTACTTTCATTTTATAGTCATTACCAGCCATGCCTAATTTCTTTTTATCATCTACTGATAATCCTCTCATTAGCTGCATTACTTCTTGGTATTTACTTTTCTTGCCTAAATATTGAGCTTTAACGTCATTTAGCTCTACATCACTTTTAGCTTTACCAATTGCAAGTTTTGCTTCTTCTTGTAAATTTTCTAACTCTTTCAAAATCTTTTCCATATTCTCTATCTCCTTCTATAAAAAAAGTCCTTAAAATAATATTTAAGGACGAATGTTTCCGCGGTACCACCTTAGTTCATAGTAAAAAACTATGCGACTTACTTTTCTTGATAACGCAGTTCATCCTGCGGGTTTCCCACTCCAAAGGTGAATTCATAACATCTAAAGTAAATTACTCCCACCAAATGTAATTCTCTCTTTAACTTTAGTAATAGTTATTACTACTTCTTTTTCAACGTTTTAATAATTATATCACTATTTTCATTCTTTTGCAATCATAAAAATGATTTTTTCACGCGATGAAGGAAATCATGATTATCTTTTACTAATAGTTTAATTTTCTTGTTTGCAAGTTTAGCCTCAACACTTAAAACATTATCTACTTTAATTTCTTTACCATCAGCAACAATTAAGATATCTTCATAATTGCCTTTTAATAAACATCTAGTTTCTTTCTTTAAAATTAAAGATGAAGATAAAGTTTTAAAAGCATTATTATTAATTGAGGCAATCTCAGTTAATTGATAACATAAAACACTTGGTTCAATAACTGCTCCGTTTAAGCCTTTGTTATAAGCTGTGGATCCACTAGGAGTACTTAAAATAAGACCAGTCCCTCTAAAAGTTTCAAAATACTCTTTATTTAAATAAACATCAATATTAATAGTCTTAATTGGACTAATAACAACTAAATCATTTAAGGCATAACCTTTAATTTTCTCTTTTCCGTTTATCTTATAACAAAGCATATTGTATTGATTTAACTTATATTTTTTAGTCTTTAATTTTTCTAAAAGTTCAGGAAACTCTTCTAAAACAAAATCTGTATAAAATCCCAACTTACCCGTATTTATTCCAACAAAAATGACATTATCTGCTAGATGAAGATACTCTTCTACTGCTTTAAGCATTGTCCCATCACCACCAAAAGAGAAAACATATTCTGGATTTTCTTTTGCATAGATATCTTCTTTTAAATAAGTTTTAATTTTATCTGGCATTTTACCTACATAACTATATTTCATCTTTATTCCTTCCTTACTGAATTTAATTTATATTCCTTTTCTTCTAATGGATTTTTGACTTTTTTAAGTTCGTGTTTTTCTTCTAATTTATCAATTGTCTTTTTAATCTTAGTCATCTCTACATCTAACTTTTGTGCTGCTTGACTTGCTTTTAATAGTCTAAATTTAATTGTTCCTGGAATTTGATAATCATACTTATAGTTTAACGAATGCTCAATACTAGCCCAAAAATGCATAACATGAGTTCTTACCTGAAATTCGATATAAATAGTATTAGGCCCTTCAATTGTTTCTGTAACATACTGAGCAATAATATGTAAAGATTGATAGCCACTAGGTTTAGGCTTCTTAACATAATCTTTAATTGTAATAATTTTCAAATCTCTTCTTGAAGTAATTAAGTCTTGAACTAAGTATACATCATCAATATACTTACAAATAATTCTTACTCCAGCAATGTCTTGAATTTTTTCTGGAATTTCTTTAAGATCAATCTCAAGTCTTGCTGCTTTTTGTAAGATTGCGTCAACTGTTTTAACACGTCCAGTTACAATCTCAATTGGATTGTATAAACCCTTTAAAATATACTGTTTACGAATTGATTCTAGTTTTACAATAAAACCTTCTACCGCTAATTCATAAGGTAAAAGAAAACTTTGCCAATCATTTGAATTCAAAAAAATCACTCCTTTTTATATTTTATACATTTTTATATAAATTACTTGCATTTTTGAAAATTTTTAGTATAATACAATATATCACTACAAGGAGGATATATATGGCTACTACTAATAGAGATTTGCGTACACTTTTAACTTTAGAAGAATATGAACGAATAATGTCAAATTTCAGTAATCCCGATTTTCAAACAAATCATTATTTTGATACAACACGTTTTTCATTAAAAGCCGAAGACTGTTCATTAAGAGTTCGTGAACGAGAAACTTTTGAACTTGTTTTTAAGATTAAGAAAAGCTATGAAACAGTAACCTTTAGTGATATAATCACAAAAGAACAATTAGAAAAAATGATTGAAACTGGGGATATTCCTAAAGGTGATGTAAAACCTGAAGTTAAAAAAATAATTAAAGATCAAAAACTTGTAAACTTTATGAGCCTTTCAACAATCCGTCTTTTTATGCAATGCAAGAACGGAGTTGTTTATCTTGATAAATCTACGTATTGTGGGATGACAGATTATGAACTTTACTATAACCCAACTACAAATTACTACCAAGGCCGTAAAGAATTCGTAGAGTTAATTAAAGACTTCAATATCGTTTATAAAAAATGCGAAAAGAAAATTATTCGTACTTATGAAGCATTAAAAAGATTTAATTAAAAAGCACATTAAAAAATGTGCTTTTTTTATTTATCAGAAAAACGTAAATGTTTAATATAATCACAATCCTCTGGATTGTTTTTCAAACAAACACTACAAATAGCTTCTCTTTTATCTTGAGGTAAGAAAAGCGTAATGTCTTCTTCATTATACCCTACTTGTAATTCATAATCAGCTACAATAATAGGGCGCTTTAAGACACTAGGATTATCGATAATGAAGTCAACTAATTCACTAGTTTTCATTTGTTCAATTTTATTACCTTTTTCTTTAAATACGTTTGAACGCGTTGAGATAATATCTTCAAAACCATTTTCAGATTTTGTTAGCATTCTCATGATTTCTTCTTTAGATATCGGAGCGTTCAAAATGTTTTTTTCCAAATATGGAATTCCATGGTTGTCAAAATACTTTTTTACTTTACGGCAAGATGAACAACTAGGAGAAATATACAATTGTATCATAATTTAACACCCCTTTCTTTCAATCTTATTTTAACATAAATCATCTTTAATGTAAATAATTAATTTAAAAGATCAATTAATTTTTGATTGCCAATTGGGTCAATAGTTAAATTAGTCTTATCACCTAAATAAATAACAGTTGTTAATTCATTGCAATTTTGAAAAGCATTCTTTTCAATGTTTATAACCGAAGCTGGAATAACAATTGTTTTTAAACTAGAACAATATTTAAAGCACTCTTCCTTTATATCTGGCACTCCATTTGGAATCGTAAATTCTAGTAAACTTTCGCAACCATAGAAAGAACTTTTTCCCATATATAAAAGCTCATCAGGCAAAACTATTGTTTCTACACTCTTTATGTTATAAAAAGTTGTATTATGAATTCGATCAATATCATACACTTCAATATGTTTCAAACTTTGAGGGATTTTTTCTGATTGACTATGAATAACTGAACCAAAATGATATACAAAGATATCTGATGAAGAATAAAATTGATCATGACTTTCGCGTTTCTTTCCAATAAATGGTGTTTTATAAGATTCAAGTTTATTACAGCCATCTAAAATTCCAATTTCGATATTTTCTACAGAAATAGGAATTTCAATTTTTTTAATACCTGTATTTTTAAAAGCATACTCTTCGATTGTCTTTAGACTACTATTAGGTGCGAAATTAATATTCTCTAAATTAGTCGCATTTGCAAATGCACTTTTTTCAATTACTTTTACATTTTCTAAAATAGTTACTGTTTTTAAATTATAGTGATTATAAAACGCCTTTGCATTTACAACATCGCTATTTAACGTTACCTCTGTAATTGCAAGCGGAACTAAAATTATTTTTTCATCTTTATATAAAACATTGTTATTAGCATAATAAACTTTATTATTTTCTTTAACTTCCACAGCTTTCAAATTTTTAAATGTAGCTGTAGATGTAAAAGCTACTATACTAGCATTATTACTAATAACTAATTCTTCCATTTCATACTCTTTATTATAAGAAAAAATCACGCTAAAAACTTTCATATTATTTAGTGTTTCTGGTATTTCATATTTTTTTTGATTGCCTTCTTCTTGAACTGTTAATGACACCCCTTCTGGATGAATTGTAATTTTCAAATCTTTATAAACTCCATAAAGAAAGATACTTGTAAAAAAGAAAACTATAATTGTTCCTAAAAGAGAAAAATTATACACTTTTTGCCCTACTGTAACAAGTGAGCGAATAACTAAAATTGCAATTAAGATATCTACTGACCATAAAAATGTCAAATTATAAGCAGTTCCAATAAAACTAATTATTGGTAAGATATTTAAATAGAGCACTAAAAGGAAAAATAAAATTTTTAAAATATCGGTTGCAACTTTAATGTGTTTATTATTAAATACCATCTTTAGTGCAATAACAGCTATAATTAAAACTGGCACTATAAAGCGATTCGTAACAGCAAATAATGTATTTTTGTCATAGTTTGTAAATAAGAAGTCGCCTGTAAACATCTGAACAAAAATATCTATTAAATATAATGAAATATAAAGTGCTAGAAAAAGTGATAAAATTTGATTTTCTTGGTGACGGGTTGCAGCTTGACTAGCATATGAAGGATGTACTTCTGCTAATTTGCTTTTTTCTTTGCCACATACTTCACATTTATCATCAATACTAAAATTAGTATGCCCACAAACACAATGCCAATATTTTGCGTTTTCTTCATAAACGCACTTAACATTATTATAGTTGAATTTCTTTTTTAATTCTCTACGATATAATTCTTTTTCTGGTCCCAAAGAATAAATAGCTTTAGGACTAGTAACTGTATCATAGTCTGGATAATCTTTTAAATAATAAACCTTGTCAGTAGTAACAGAAAATAATTTTGGAATATAATTAACATCTTCATCTAAAACTAAAGTAATCTTAGATTCACTAGAATTAATAGGATAAGTTTGTTTTTTTCCAAAAAACTCTAAAGTTATCTCTTTAATATTTTCTTGATTAAAATTTATAAAATATAAAACAAAGTTAGGTTCTTGTTCATAACCTGCAAAATGTAAAGGAAAATTTTTGTATATTCTTTTTGTATAATGCATACTAAACGCCTCTACCAAAAATCCAGAAAGCCACTAAAGATAATGCTAAGTTTATAAATGCTGAAATAAGAATAATTTTTCTAAAATTTACATGACTTTGATATTCTTCACTATCTTTATCTTCTTTAAGATTTCCTGCCTTTCTTTTTTTATTATCACGGACTTGTATTCTTACAGTAAGTACCAAAAGTTCAAATACTCCAAAAATAGCTAAAGGGACTTCAAGAAATTCCGGTCTATCCCTATTTGCTAAAAATAAAGGAATACCTATAGCTAATGGCATTATTACAAGTACCAATATAATTCCAACTTGTGTAATTGTTTTATTTGTATTCATATTCTCTACCTCTTATGTTTTATATTATACAACATTTCATTAAAATATTAAAGGAAAAAAGCATTCGAAAACGAATGCTTTTTTATAAACTTAGGATTATTTTTTCTTAGTCCACTTTTTAATTAGTTCTGGTGTACCCAAAACGAAGTGTTCTGGAACTACTTCAATCCAATCCATCTTTTCGTAATCCATATTACCCTTATTATAAATAACTTTCACACGATCATCTTTACTCTTTGGATCTGGTTGAGGAATTGCAGTTAATAATGATTTAGTATATGGGTGAACTGGATTTGAATAAATAGCTTCCGCTGTTCCAAGTTCCACAACATATCCTTGATGCATTACCGCTATCCTATCAGAAATGTACTTAATAATTGATAAGTCATGAGCAATGAAGATATATGTTAAGTTGTTTTGTTCTTGTAAGTCTCTTAATAGATTCAATACTTGAGCTCTAATTGAAACGTCAAGTGAAGAAATAGGTTCATCAGCTAAAACTAATTCTGGTTCAACAATCAAAGCTCTAGCAATACCAATTCTTTGTTTTTGCCCTCCACTGAACTCATGTGGATAACGAGATAAGTGTTCAGGTAATAAACCTACATCTTTCATAGCTTTAACTACTTTATTATGTCTATCTTCATCATTTTCAAATAAGTGGAAGTTATATAAACCTTCAGAAACAATATAGTCAATATTTGCTCTTTCATTTAAAGAAGCAGTTGGATCTTGGAAAATCATTTGAATGTTTTTCTTTAGATTTTTCTTTCCTTCTTTATCTTTAATACGCGAAATATCTTGACCTTTAAATAAAATTCTACCATGTGTTAATTCGTTAATACCTATAATTGCTCTAGTAATTGTTGTTTTACCCGAACCTGATTCCCCTACTAAGCCAAATGTTTCCCCTTTGTACACTTTGAAATTTAAGTGGTTACATGCTTTTACAGTAAATTTTCCCACTTTGAAATAGATATCAACGTCTTGAACTTCTAGTAACACTTCGCGATCATCTTTTGAGTCTTCATGTCTTATAACTTTAGTTCTTTCTGGAAACTCAATTTTAGAAACTTCCTCATAGAAATATGCTTCAGCCATTTGAATATAAGGAATTACCCATAATAGTAATATTCCGCCAGTTAGTAAGCTTAATAAAAGCCAACCAATAAAACTTAAGTGGAGTTTAAATAAACGTAAGCGATATGAACCATACATAACTGCCTTACTCATATTAATAGATCCATTACCTGATAATTCTGGACGATCAAGTACTAAGTATGGAGCTAAGCAATATGAATACCACTTAAAGATTCCTGGGATTACAAGTAATACTGTCCAAAAAGCTAAATAAATTGTTTTGAATAGACCTAATAATAAATTACGAACAAAATGTTCTTTTTTAAAGCCTTCAAATAAACTATTAAATTTAACTTCTTTACCACGAACTAAATTTAAATAATAGCTACGATTTCCAACATTAACTGGACCAAAACCTAAAACAGGAAAACTCAACAATGCTGTTACAAATGAAACGGCCATTGGCTCTCCAATGCCTTTTTCTTTTAATTTGGCTTTGGCTTTAGCTTTCAATAATGCAGGTTGAAATGGATTTAGAGGTTTGTTCTCTTGTTTATTCAACTTTTTCACCTCCTCCATAAATTGCAGCAACTCTTGCTGGAATTTCAGAAATAATCTTTGGTCTTTCTACTTTAGGAGCTCTTGGGTCTAACAACCATGTTTTCGCATAGTGTTGACCTCCTACTTTAAATAGCGGAGCTTCCTCTACAAAATCGACTTTTAATGCAAAACTATTTCTTGGTGCAAAAGCGTCACCATGAATACGATTAAATAAACTTGGTGGTGTTCCTGGAATTGAGTATAACTTTTCTCCTTTTTGACCTAATTGAGGTAATGAAGAAAGTAATGCCCAAGTATAAGGATGTTGTGGATTGTAAAAGATATCATTAGCAGTACCAAGTTCAATAATTTGACCTGCATACATAACTGCTACTCTATCTGCAATCTCAGCAACAACACCTAAGTCATGAGTAATAAATATTACAGTAAAACCATATTCATCTTTTAACTCTTTAATTAAATCTAGGATTTGTGCTTGAATAGTAACGTCTAGAGCTGTAGTAGGTTCATCACAAATTAAGATATCTGGTGAACAAGCAAGAGCAATAGCGATAACTACTCTTTGTCTCATACCTCCAGAAAATTGGAATGGATAATCCGTATATCTTTTTTCTGCATTAGGGATTCCTACTCTTTTTAATAAACTAATAGCTTCCTCTTTTGCTTCAGCCTTACTTAATCCTCTATGAATTTTAATAACCTCTGCAATTTGGCTACCAATTCTTCTTAAAGGATTTAGTGAAGTAAGTGGATCTTGGAAAATCATTGCAATTCTTTTACCACGAATGTTTAACCATTCAACGTCTGATGAAAATTTAGCAAGGTCTACACCTGCGTAATTAATAACTCCATCAGAAACTCTTCCGTTTTCTTCTAACATTCCATTTAATGTCTTAGTAGTTACTGATTTTCCTGAACCCGATTCACCTACAATCGCAATAATTTCACCTTTAATAATATCTAATGAAACATTTCTAATTGCAGTTAATACTTTACCACGAACAGAGAAACGAACTTCTAAGTGTTTAATTTCTATAATTTTTTCACCATTTTGTACTTGTCCTGGACTCTTTAATTCAATCTCACTTTTCTTAAGTTTTTTACGTTTTTTAAATAATTGATTATTATCTAAACCACGTTGACGATAGAATAAATCTTCCAAAACAGCATTACAATATTGGCAAACTTCTTTATCTTTTCTATTTGGATCAAGTTTAGCACGGCAGTTAGGACAATATTCCTTACTTTGTTCTTTAATAACATAACCATCACTAAAAATGATACTATCTTCTGTAAACCTTACAGAACTTTCTTCCTCTTCTTTACTTTCTACTACTAAGTAAACACAACTTGTTAGTCGTTGTTGTAACAATCTTTGACAAGGTAAGTCTGGTTGATCTTGATATTTAAATAAATTTACAACAACAATTAAATCTGTATAAATACGAAGATTTTGAAGAATTTCGTCTCCTTTATAAAGTTGTAAATTTTCTTTTGGATCCCAAACAATCAAATCAATACCATCAACAGTCAATTGTACAGGAACTTGTTTACTTGCAAGTTTGTAATATTCTTTGTAAATCTTACTAGTTAACTTACTATTAAACTCAGTTTCTAAAAACTCTAAATCCCCAACAAAATAAATTTCTTTCTTTAAAGCCATATTACACCTACCTATGTCTCCTAGGATCTAGCGAATCTGATAAGGCAAAACCTATTAAGAAAAACGCTAAAATAATAAGACCTAAAGCCAAAGATGGCCAGATAAACTCATGGAAATATAACGTGAAATTTTTCCTTCCGTTTTCGATGAGTGATCCTAAAGAAATTTTAGTTGGCGTTAAACCAAGACCGAAGAAACTTAATCCTACCTCACTTGAAATCATTCCTGGAATCATCAATGATCCTTGAGTAACGATAACAGCTAATAAGTATGGAAGTAAGTTCTTAGTCATAATTCTACGCGCTGGAGTGCCTAGCGTGTGAGATGCTAAGTTATACTCTCTGTTTAGAATAATTAGCGTTTGGTTACGAACAAACTGAGATAAGCCTACCCAACCTGTAAATGTTAAAGAAATAATCAATCTTGTTTCATCTTGCATTGTTGGGAATGTTGCTCTTAACACTAATGCTAATAACATATAAATTAATAATCCAGGAATATTTGAAATTAAGTTGTATAACCCAATAAAGAAAACATCTAGTTTTCTGAAAAAGCCCCAAATCAACCCTGCAATTGTTCCTACAACAAGGTTAATACCAGCTGAAATAACAGCTAACGATAAAGACTTTCTTATTCCTGTCCATATTCCATAAAATAAGTCTTTTCCTTCTATATCACATCCTAAAAGATGTACTCCATCTGGTTTTAAATGAACTCTATGCATATTTACAGCTAAAAACCCTTCAGGTGTAAAGAAAGGAATTATTATAGCCCCAACAACAATTAGAACTAAAACCACGATACCAATAATAGCTCCTGGATTTTTAAAGAATACTTTAAACACAGACTTAAAATATGAATAAGGAGCCGTAGCGATTCTTTCAGACTCTAAACTTTTATCTTCTCCAACAAGAGTAAATAACTCTTCTTTCTTTGGTAGTTGAGCAAAAGTAGCTTCACCGCCATTAAAACCAGGTAAATTATCTACATTAAATTTATCTAAATTTCTCATACGCTACCTCCTATCTTGCCCTTAACCTAATTCTAGGATCAAAGAATATTGTAATAATATCCCCTAGTAAGAATGCTAACATAGATAAACCAGCATAAATCATTGTTAATCCTTGGATTAATTGGAAATCATTTCTTGTTAAAGCCGTTGTTAATATTCCTCCAGTTCCTGGAATTGACCAAATTTTTTCTACATAGTACGAACCCACAAACGAGAATAATAACGTTCCTGGAATCGATCTTACTAGTGGAACTATTGAGTTTCTTAATACATGTGTATACATAATACGATTTTCAGATAAACCTTTAGATTTTGCAAATTTTACATAATCTGAATTTAATTCGTCAACCGTGAATCTTCTTACCCACATTGATGTTCCTGGTATTGATAAAAACACCATACAAAATATTGGTGGGATTAAGGAAGTAGGTATATTTTCGTTATAAACAAATCCTGCTTTTAACCAACCAAAAATTCCGTCTGCTTTACCCATTACTGAATTCATCAATAAATAGAAAACTAATCCAGGAATAGCATAGTTTAATACGATAAATGCTGTTCCTAGTTTATCAATTACACCACCTGGTTTTTTAGCCATTACAAGACCTAGTGGATATGATAATACATAAACGAGTGCCGTAGTAATCAAAGAAATACGCATTGAAATACCCATTCTTTCACGAATGATTTGAGGGATTTCTTTATCTGGGTACATTATACTTTTACCTAAATAAACTGTACCTTCCCAGTATCTTATGATTCTAGTGTAATTAGTATCCCATGTAACTGGAATTTTCTTAGGAATTGGTAAAAGCCAGTAAATGTACTGAAGTGCCCCAACTAAACCTGATCTACGATGACCATCTAATGTAGTTCTACCATATCTATAAAGTACTAAGTTTCTCCATGCTTCTGCACCAGAAGGATTAGATCCTTTGATTTTGTTATAAGTTGGAACATCATACAATTGATAATCTGGAATTAATCTTAATAATAATGAAACTAACACTACTACTAGTAAAAGAGTAAATAGAGAAGAAAAAATTCTTTTTAAAATGTACACAAAGGTTTCGTTAGTAAGTACTTTTTTAACTCTTTTAGCTGCTACCTTAAGTTTTCCTTTTTGCTCGTTACTTAATTCTGCATATATTAAAGTTAAAGCACTTCCTATAAGCCATAAAATCACCAATGTTAAAAATACTGTAAACACTGGATGCGTTGCTGCTTGTAAAATCATAATTTTTCCTCCATTTATAATTAAAACAAAGAGGGGTTACTTACGAAATAATTAACCCCCCTTATTTAAAATTATTTAAATAGTATTATAAACTATTTATATACTAATCTACTTCAGCTTTGTAAGCTGCAACGATAGCTGCTCTTTGTTCTTGAGTAATACCATTACCCTTAGTAACAACTACGTTCTTATACTTATCTGAAGTTAATCCATAGCTTGCTCTTCCTGCTTGATAAGGAATTGTACGAGCAACTGCTGCACGATATCCGTTTTGTGATAACCAAGGAACGATAATAGCATATTCATAAATTAAAGCATATTCTGCTTCAGCAAATTTACGGAATCTTTCGCTCATTCTGCTGCTATCAGTAATAGCATTTCCTAATTCATATAATGCTGTATAAGGTCCTAAAATTTCTTCTTGTAATTGTGCAATTGCTGCTTCTTTTAAGCTATCAGAATCAAATCCTAACATTTCAACCATATCTCCATTAACTACCATTGTATGTAAGAATGTCTTAGGGTCTGCATAGTCTGGACCCCAACCACTCCATAATGAGTAGTCATAGTTAGATAAGATTGAACCCCATTGTACGTTTTGGTTTGCGTCTGCAGGAACTAGAATTTGAACTTGAACAACTCCGCCTGAGTTTTCAGTAATTGAATCATATGTAGCTGTTTGATAAGGACGAACTGTTGCGTTTCTAGTACCAATAACGTCTAGTTTGATTGGGAAGTCAGCTTCTGTTAGACCTGCTGCAATTAATTCTTCCTTAGCTGCTGCAAAGTATTCAGCTGCTTTTGCTGGATTATATGTTGGGTCTACAGAACCTTTTCCGTTAAGGAATCCTGTTAATGAAGCTTCACCAGAGATTCCTTGTTTCTCTCTCCAAACTTCATCAACGTGATCTGCGTAATCCTTACCATTTTCATCAGTAGCTAATTCTCTAACTGTATAACCTCTCATTAACCATTGTGATGGGAAGTTAGGGTTATAATATGTTAAATATTTTAATGAATCTTGTCCATATTGAACACCTAAACGGAAGTTAGTATTTCTAACTGCTAGTTTAGTAGCATTTTGTTCAGCTTCTGTTTTAGCTGGAATATCAGCTGGATATTCATAATTCTTTCTATTAAAGTTGAAATATCCAATATATGTAGCTTCACCTACTGCAGGGATAGCGTTACATAATGGGTTAGCTGGTTCTTCTAATGAACCTGTTCCATTTGGTCCAGTAACATATTTTTCATAACCTACAAGGTCATTTTCGTTTACTGTAAAACTATCAACAGCACCACTTTCGAACCATTCTCTTAATTTAGAGTTTGTAGCGATATCTGCTGAGTAATATTGTAATTCAATGTGGTCAATATATACATGATCTACATCAAAATATTTTGTATTCTTAGTATATTCAATCTTAGATTCTCTATCATATCTAGTCATTCTATAAGCGCCGTTAACTAAAATTTTGTTTTCGCTAATACCAAAATCAGTACCAACTTCATCTAAGAATGGTTGGTGAACTGGTAAGAATGGAGAATATGTTAAGTTAGATAAGAAATAAGGAACCTTTTCAATAAGTTTGTAAGAAACCTTATATTTTCCATTAGCTTTAACTCCAACTGTGCTAAAGTCTAAGTGTGCTTCTAACTCAGCTAATCTAGCCACTTCTGCATCATGTGCTGCTGCAGCTTGTTCATCTGTAGCTGGCTTTTCTTCTGAGCCGTTAGCTGCTTTCCAAGATGCAATCCATGCAGCTGAATCTGCGTTGTAACTATCAACACTATTTTTAACTGTGTGTGCTTCATAATATTCAGCAGCACCATCAATTAGGCCTGTAACGATTTGAACAGTAGCTGATGCAACTTTAGGATTTAATACATATTTAATTCCTGAAACAAAGTCGTCAGCAGTAACTTCTGCGTAAGCTTCACCAGTATCGTTCTTTACCCATTGAACTCCTTCGTGAAGTTGGAAAGTATAAATTTCCTTAGCTCCACCATCTGCGTCTTCAATCTTATAACCTTTTGCCATTACTCCAACTAATGCACCATGTTTGTCGTTTTCGATTAAACCTTCAACCATGTTAGTGTATTTTTCAGAGTTATACGTCCAAGAGTTAACTAAATAGTCAAAGTGCTCTTGATCTGTATCTGTAGAATAAGCACCTTTATAATAGTTTTTAATATCGAACGTCATTCCTGCAACTGTATAAGTCTTGCCATAACCATCTTTACCTGCTTTTCCTTGAGCTGGTGGATTAGAATATTTACTTGCTAAAGAGATGAAACCCTCTTCAACTGCATCATTTTTTTCGTACTTGTACTTGTCTACTAAAGACCCGTAACCTCCTACGAATTGTTCTTCTGGCTCATCACCGTTTCCGCCGTTTCCGCCGTTTCCGCCTGGATCACAAGAACATCCAACCAACAATAGAGCAGCAAATAAAACTAATAATAAACTTGTTAATTTTTTCATTTTTTCCTCCTTGTTTATTTTATATATCACTCTGATGTGATTGTTACTATTATACACGCATTTATTTACCTTGTCAACATTTTTTTGAAATGTAAGCGTTTTATACTAACGGTTAGATTAGACGGTTGCGGAATGATTTAGTGTAAAGCGCTTACTTTGTGTTTTTAATATATTGATTTTAATCTTTAATAATGTTATACTTTTATAGCAATAATTAATTAAACTTAAGTTGTTTATAAACTTAAAATTATAAGGAGATTACAATGGAAAAAAGAAAAATTATTCTATCTGGAGTCAAACCAACAGGAACACCTACATTAGGTAACTATATAGGAGCAATGAGAAATTTTGGAAAGCTTCAAGAAGAACACAAAGATGATTTATTTGTGTTTTTTGTGGCTGACTTACATGCTCTAACAACTCCTCAAGATCCTAAAGAATTAAAAAAGAATATTAATGATGTTGCTGCTTTATATTTAGCCTGTGGCTTAAAAGAAGAAAACTTACTTCTTTTTATTCAATCTGAAGTTGTAGAACACGTTCAACTATCTTTAATTTTAGAAGGTATGACCTATATGGGCGAGCTTGAAAGAATGACACAATATAAAGATAAAAAGCAAAAACAAGTTGAAGGAGTATCTTCTGCTTTATTTACTTATCCAGTATTAATGGCTGCAGATATCTTACTATATGATGCTGACTTTGTTCCCGTTGGCGAAGACCAAATGCAACACTTAGAAATTACAAGAGATCTTGCTAATCGTTTTAATAATCGTTTTGGGGAAACATTTATCGTACCTGAAGGTTTGGTTGTAAAAACGGGCGCAAGAATTAAAGACTTACAAAATCCTTTAATCAAAATGGATAAATCAGCTCCAAACCCTAAAGGTTGTATTTATTTACTTGAACCTATTAGCTCGGTAAAGAAAAAGATAATGAGTGCAGTAACAGATAACTTAGGAGAAGTAAAATACAATGTGAAAAAACAACCTGGTATTGCTAACTTAATGACTATTTATAGTTCATTAACTAACCTTTCTTTTAAAGAAATCGAAAAGAAATATGCAGGTAAAGGTTATGGTGAATTCAAAAAAGATTTAGCAGAAATTGTTGCTAAAGAAATTGAAGGTGTTCAAAATAGATATAATGAACTAATTAATTCAGAATATTTGAAAAACTTACTAGAAAAAGGAAAAATAGAAGCAAGTAAAATTGCCTCTAAAAAAATAAATAAAGTCTATAAAAAAGTAGGTTTAAAATAAAAAGAGTCTTGCGACTCTTTTTTAATGTTTTATAATTCCGTATCTTTTTTTACCACGTCTTATTATCGTAAATGCTTTATCTAAAGCATTTTTCTTTTTAACTACAAACTCTAAATCCTTCTCTTGGTCACCATTTACTAAGATAGCTCCATTTTCAATAAATTGACGAGCTTCTCTTTTTGATTGAGCTAAATCCAATAAAACTAAGGCATCAATTAAAGAGATATTATCTTCTTCAATTTCTTCTTGCCTTACACCTTTAAAGCCCATAACGATATCTTCTTTTGTTAGTTCTTTTACATCACCACTAAATAAAGCTTCACTTACTTTAATTGCTTGTTCTGTAGCCTTTTGTCCATGAACTAAACAAGTCATTTCCCAAGCTAAAGTTTTTTGAGCTTCTCTTAATTCTGGCTTTTCTTTTAAACTTTTTTCTAAAGCGTTTATTTCTTCATGGCTTAAGAAAGTATAATATTTTAATAATTGCATAACATCAGCGTCAGCTACATTAATAAAGAATTGGTAGAATTCATATGGTGTAGTTTTTTCTTTATCTAGCCAAACTGCACCCGATTCGGTTTTGCCATATTTAGTACCATCGCTTTTTAAAATTAAAGGCATTGTAAGTGCATAGGCTTTAGCTTCAGGTCCTTCAATTTTTCTAATTAAATCTAAACCAGCAGTTAAATTACCCCATTGATCTTGTCCACCAATTTGAATCTCACATTTAATCTTTGGATCTTGGTAAACTTTTAGAAAGTCAATTGATTGCATAATCATATAGCTAAACTCTAAATATGTTAATCCGCCACTTTCTAGTCTTGATTTAACTGAATCTTTTTGCATCATAATATTAATATTAAAATATTTACCATAATCTCGCCACATATCAATAGCCTTTAGTTCAGAAAACCAAGCATAGTTGTTAACACAAAAACTAGTTTTATCATCAAACTTTAAAAAGTGCCCTATTTGTTTTTCAAAACATTTAGACCATAAAGCAACAGTTTCTTTTGTGTTCATTGATCTTTCTGTTGTCTTACCTGATGGGTCACCAATTAATCCTGTTCCTCCACCGATAATTGCTACTGGCCTATTTCCGTATTTTTGGAAACGCATCAAAGTAATTATTGGAACTAAATGACCAATATGCAAACTATCAGCTGTTGGATCAAACCCACAATAAACTGAAACTGGTCCTTCCTTTAGTCTTGCTACTAAGCCTTCCTCATCTACGATATCATATATTAATCCACGCCATTTTAAATCACTAATTAAATCCACTCTTTTCCTCCCTAATAAAAGTCCTTAAAATATTTTAAGGACATTTTTTATTTTTAACCTTAATTCTTAAATTTCTATTTAGTTGATTCACGCCATACTATATCATAATCTACAATGATATTAGCAGCTTTCTTTTGATAACTTTCTCTTTCTTCTGCTTTCTTTTGGTCATCTTTCATCATCTCTGTTAAGTAGCTCATAGCTCTACTACCAATATCATAAATTGATGCTGCAACACAAGTAAGTGTTGGATTAGATAGTACTGCATAACGAGTATTTTGAAACCCAATTACTTGTAACTCATCAGGAACTTTGATTCCTTTTTTAGTAGCTACATTCATAAATGAAATCGCCATTGAATCACGAACCGCTAAAGCAACTTCTGGAACTTTCTTATCTAAATAAGCTTTGAAATCATTTTGGTTAATATTTAAATTACCAGTTGAATATAGAATATCAATTTCAAGACCTGCTTCTTTCATTGCTCTTTCATAACCTGCTGCTTTAAGTTCATTCGCAGAATATTTATGAATAGTATCAATAAATAAAATTTTTTTATTTCCGCGTTTAATCATTTCTTTAGTAATTTGATAAGCACATTCTTCATAATCAATTGAAATACTACCAAATTCATCCGAACTAGAAATATTATTTACAAACACAACAGGTACAGGGGTATGGGCAATTTCTCTATATGTAGTATCTGTTGTTTCATCGTTCATAAATAGAATACCATCTACACTTGATGCGATAACTTCTGACCAAGCATCTCTTGGATCCTCTTCATCTTTAGTAATAAATAAACGAATAGTATAGCCGTATTTACGAGCACTATCATAAATACCTTCAATCATCTCGGCAACACTAGCACGACTAATCGAAGGGATTACAATCGCTACTGTTGTTGACCTTTTGCTTGCTAAACCGCGGGCATTAGCATTTGGTTTATAACCTTTTTCTTTAATTATTTTTAGTACTCTTTCTCTAGTTTCTGCTTTTACTTTTTCAGGATGATTTAAAACACGTGATACAGTTGCTAAACTTACACCTGCAGCACCTGCTACGTCATAAATTTTAATTTGTTGACTCATATTTATTTACCTCACTTTCTTTCTATTTTTTCATATGTATTATAACACATTATGAAAATATTTTCAATCGTTTTCTTTTTGTTTTCAGTAAATAAAAAAAGACAGGTTAACCTGTCTTTTATTAGAACTTCTTACGTTCTTTAATTCTGGCTGCTTTAGCAGATAAAGATCTAATGTAATGAAGTTTAGCTCTACGTACTTTACCCATACGAACTACTTCAATTTGAGCGACATTCGGACTATGAACAGGGAAAGTTCTTTCAACTCCTACACCGTAAGATATCTTACGAACTGTATAAGTTTCACTAATTCCTCCACCTTGTCTTTTAATCACAAGTCCTTCAAAGATTTGGATTCTTTCACGAGCACCCTCTTTAATCTTAACGTGTACGCGAACTGTATCTCCAGGTCTAAATTCGGGAATGTCGGTTTTTAAATATTCTTTAGTCACATCTGCTATTAATTGTTGACTCATTTTCTTTCACTCTCCTTTGATTTACTTTTATTTAAAGTACTTCTTTTACTAAAACTCTAAATCTTTTCTTTCTTTAATCAGTTTTAAAAACTCTAGGTCTTCTTTAGATAATTGAGTTTTTTCTAAAAGATCTTGTCTTCTTTCATAAGTTCTTTTTAAACTTTGAAATCTACGCCATTTTCTCACATTTTCATGATGACCAGATAATAATACACTTGGAACTTTATGTCCTTCAAACTCTTCTGGTCTTGTATATTGAGGATATTCTAATAATTCCTCAAAACTTTCGCTTTGTAATGATTCTTGGTTTCCTAAAACATTAGGGATTAATCTTGCAATACTATCAATCATCGCAAGTGCTGCAATTTCTCCTCCAGTTAGGATATAATCTCCAATTGAGATTTCTTCATCGATGTAATTAGTAATACGATTATCAATACCTTCATAATGACCACATATAATAATTAAGTGGTCTTTTTTAGATAATTCTTTGGCTTTGTTTTGATTATAAGTTGCTCCTTTTGGAGATGTTAGAATAGTATAACCTTTTGGAAGCGAGCGAAGTGCCAAAACAATTGGCTCAACTTCAATAACCATACCAGCTCCACCACCATAAGGATAATCATCTACTTTATGATTTTTATCTAAAGAAAATTCGCGATAATCAATAATATTTATTTCTAAATGATTTTCGCTTATTGCCCTTTGTAAAATAGAACTATTTACAACACCTGTAAACATTTCAGGAAATAATGTTAATACATCTATTCTCATAACATACCCTCAATTAAATGAATTATTATTTCTTGGTTTTCAAAATCAATTTCCTTAATAAATTCATCTACATAAGGAACTAAAACTTTTTGTCCTTCTTTTGTTTTTAACTCCAAAATATATCCTTGAGGAACTTCTAAATAATCTACAACACTGCCTATTAAATTATCTTCTTCATCATAAGCGTCAAAGTCAATCAAGTCAGTAATATATACCTTTTCATCTTCAAATCTTTCAGAATAGATATCTAAACCTTTATATTCTAAACATTTATTAATATCATTAATGTTATTAAACTTTAATAAAACAAAATTTTTATGAAAACGAACTGAGTCAATCACTATTTTCTCATATTCATTTTCTTTTAAAACATAAAAAGTTTTTCCTTTTTTAAATCTTTCTTCTGGATAATCGGTATGAACAATTACTCTAACTTCACCTTTTAAACCATGATGATTAACTATTGTACCTATTATTACTAATTCCATAATTAAAACGAATCTACAGAAACTTCAATTCTTTTTCCGTAGCGAGCACCACATGAATAAAGAATAGTTCTTAATGCATTAATAATGCGTCCGTTTTTACCAATAACACGACCAAGATCATCACTTGCTACTAGTACTTGCAAAGCAACAGTATCATCTGAACTTGTTTCTAGTTCTTTCACAACTACATCTTCTGGTTTTTCCACAAGTGGTAAAATAAGATTTTTTAAAAACTCTTCAAAATTAACATCCACGGCTATGCCCTCTTAGCTTTCTTTTCTTCAGTAAACTTTTCAATAAGTCCTACTTTAGTGAACAGCGACTTAACTGTGTCTGTCGGTTGCGCACCATTGTGAAGCCACTTTAAAGCTTTTTCTTCGTTAATTTTAAGTTCATCTTTTTCGATAGGATGATAAGTTCCTATAATCTCGATAAATCTACCATCTCTAGGATTCGAAGATTCAGTTGCTACAATACGATAATACGGTCTCTTTTTAGCACCTAATCTTTGTAGTCTTAATTTAACCATATATACCTCCATAACTAGATATGATTATACCATAATTAAAAAAGGCTGTCAAGTAAAAAAACTTAACAGCAATATAATTTTTAATTGTTTTTAAAATATTTAATCTCTTCTTCAGTTAAATCGCGATAACAACCAGGATCAAGCCCTTCTAAATCAATAGATCCAATCTTTTCTCTTTTTAATAAAGTTAATTCGTTACCTACAGCTCTCATCATTTTCTTAACTTGATGATGTCTTCCCTCTACAATCGCAAGCAAAACACTTGTTTCAGTTAGCATCTTACATCTTGCTGGTTTCGTAAGATATTCAGTATTTTTTTCTTTAATTAAAACTCCTTTTTCTAATTGCAAGATATCTTCTTTTGTAATTTCCTTTTCTAACTCTACATAATAAACCTTTTCAATTTCCTTTTTGGGCGAAGTTACTTTATGAATAAAATCCCCATCATCAGTTAAAAAAATCAAACCAGAAGTATCAGTATCTAATCTACCAACAATTTTCAATCTTTTTCTTAAACGTTCATCAGTAATCAAGTTCAAAAGAGAAGGCGCCTTCTCATCATTTCTACTTGAAACATAACCTTCCTTTTTATACAAAGCAATGTACTCATATTCCCTATAATCTATCAATTCACCTAAATAAGATATCTTATCGTCTTTTTTTAAGTTGATTGCAGGATCTAAGACTACTTTATTATTAACTTCGATTTGGCCTGTTTTAATTAAAACTTTCGCAAGTTTTCTTTCAACATTAAGCCCTTCCTTCACATACTTAATTAACTTCATAGCATTAATATTATAACATAAATAATCTTAATCAAACATACTTTGTTTGCTTTTATATTATAGTTTTGGTAAAATAGATAAAGGTGATAAAATGATTTTATATGAACATATTTTAAAAGAAGAAAATAAACAAGATAACGAAATCTTAAGATTAAAAGCTAAAAATGTTACTTTACCTTTAAGCGAAGAAGATTTAGAAACTTTAAGTTTAATCAAAGAATATTTAGACAATAGTTATAATAAAGAGGCTATTGAAAAATATGCTTTGCGTCCTGGGGTAGGCTTAGCTGCCCCCCAAATTGGCGTTTCTAAAAAAATTTTTGGAATCAAAGCTTATGATGAAAATAAAGTTCTTCATGAATATTATGTAATTAATCCAAAAATTATTAGCGAATCGGTAGAAACTACATATCTATCAACTGGTGAAGGCTGTCTATCTGTTGATAGAGATGTGCAAGGACTAATCTTTAGACCAAAGAAAATAACTGTTAGAACTAATCTTTATGATTTTGAGTCAAAAGAACTTAAACAAGTTATATTGAAATTAAAAGATTATATTGCGGTTGTATTTCAACACGAATATGATCACTTACAAGGAATCTTATTTATTGATAGAATCAACGAACAAGATCCTTTTGGTATACCTGAAAATTCAAGTCCAGTAAAAATGGACTAATTTATGAAAGGAGGCAAAATGATTAATAGAAATAATTTGCCATTAAAGAAAAATCTCTATAGTAAAGATATCAAAGTTTTCGCTTTAGGTGGTTTAGGTGAAGTAGGAAAAAACTTATATTGTATTGAAATAGCTGATGAACTATTAGTAATTGATTCTGGCGTTTTATTTTCCAATGAAAATGTTGGGGTTGATTATATCGTTCCCGACTTTACTTACCTAAAAGAAAACGAACATAGAATTATTGGCTTATTTATTACTCATGGCCATGAAGACCATATTGGCGGAATTCCTTATCTATTAAGAGATGTTAAGATTCCCAAAGTCTATGCCTCTGGTTTAGCTTATGAGCTTATAAAAAATAAGATGAAAGAATTTAGTGGTGTAGATATCAATTTAATAGAGTATAGACGTGATTCTGTTTATGTTTTTAATAATTTTATCATTTCTTTTTTTCTAGTAAATCACAGTATTCCTGATGCTTTTGGCATGGCAATTAAAACCAAACTAGGCTATATCATCCATACTGGCGATTTTAAATTTGACTTTACTCCTATTGGTGATGCAGCAGAATTTGAAAAAATTACTTCTTATCAAAAAGAAGGTGTTTTATTATTACTTTCTGATAGTACTGGTTCAGAAATTGAAGACTTTTCTTTATCAGAAAAAGCAATAGCAGAAAGTATAAGATCTATTTTTGAAACAATTGAAGGAAGGGTTATTATTGCTACCTTTGCTTCAAACGTATACAGATTACAAACAATGATTTCTGCTTCAATTGAATATGGAAGAAAAGTTGTAGCTTTTGGTAGAAGTATGGAGAAAAATATCAACGTTGCTCAACAGTTAAAATATATTGAAGCCCCTAAAGGAACATTTATTCACGCAAGAGAGTTCCCCCATATTCCAAATAATCAAATAACAATTTTATGTACCGGATCTCAAGGAGAACCTTTTGCGGCATTATCAAGAATAGCTGATGGCACACATAAAACTATTCAAATTGAACCAGGAGATACTATTATTTTCTCATCAAGTGCAATTCCAGGAAACGAACTTAATATTTATGATACTATTAATAAACTATATAAAAGAGGCGCAAGAGTTATTGTAGATAGCCCATTAACAGACACCCATACTACTGGTCATGCTAGTAAAACAGAACAAGAAATTATGCTTGCCCTTACAAAACCAAAATACTTTGTTCCAATCCATGGAGAATATGCCATGCTTAAAGAACATAGCAAAACAGCTGAAAGAGTTGGGGTTAAAGAAGAAAATATCTTTATCTTAGAAAATGGCGATGTCCTAACAATTACTAAAGATGGGGCAAGTATTACAGATAAAATCACAACTGGTAGTATTTATATTGATAGTAAAAGAAATATTGTTGATCAAGAAATCATTAAAACAAGAAAACATCTTTCAGAAGAAGGATTGTTATCTATCGTTCTTAGTTTAGATGAAAAATATAAACTAAAGAGAGAACCATCAATAATTACTAGAGGTTTTATTTATGCTAAAGAATCTGATGATTTATTACAAAAAATTGAAGAACGAGCTTTAAAAACTTTAGATAATTATATTGCTACTTCATCAAAATACAATAAAAAAGATTTAAGCACTTTGCTTGTTTCAACATTAGGTACTTATATCTTTGAATTAACAGAAAGAAAACCATTAATTATTCCCGTAATTATTGAACAATAAAAAAGAGGATTATTCTAAATCCTCTTTTTATTTATATCTTTTTTAAATAAATCATAAACTCCTTTTAAGATAACTGCATCTTCAAAAGCATCATGAGTTTGGGGTTCTAGTTTAGTTTTAGTTGCAAGTTCATATGTTTCAAATAAACCTAAATCATTTTTTATACCATAATAATTTTTAATTAATTGCATTAAATTAAGACTTCTTTTTCTAATATTTAATGGCCTTAAATGATTTATTCTAAAAGATTTTTCTAGTGTAGGAACATCATTATTACCCCAAACAACTATTCTAGGATTATATTTTTCTAATAGCTGTTCAAAAGTTTGATAGAAAACTATATAATCAACTCCATCTTTAAATTCTTTAAATTCTCGATTAATAAAATTTAAAGTTTGTTTGTTTAAAGAACTTTTTTTATTTGGTTTTACTAACGATTGGTCTTCTAAAATCTTTTTCCCTTCTTTGTCATATAAAACTAATCCATATTGAATAATCTCAATAAATTTTTCACGATGTCCCCTACTACTAGGTAAAGAGTATTCTAAATCTAAAAACAACATATTTTCTTTACGATTAATGATATCTTTAATAGAATCTTGAATCTCAACAATATCAAAGAAAACTTTTCTTTCCCTGCGAATATGCTTAATAATTTTCGTAAATGATTTTAAATGGTAACACGCATATTTACCATGAATTTCTTTTTTATCAACTTCCATAGACGCATATGGGGTTTCATAAAAATATGGCCCAAAGTCTCTAAACATTTTTCTTGAAAGGTAGACATAATACATTCTGTCTCTTGTTTCTACTTTAATGATTCTTAAACTAGGAATTGTATCAACAACTCTTCCTCTTATTTCCATGTCTCCTCCTCTAATGCATCTAAAACTGCTAATTCTACATCTTCTTTTAATTTCATTTCATCTAATTTTACTCTAAAGTCTTCATCACCAATTATCTTTAGAATCTCTTGTTTTTGTTTGTTTGATAAACCTTTAATATCATCTAATGCTGTTACTAAAAAGTTTGATCTTTGGGTTTTCCTGAAAAAAGTAATTGCAAAACGATGAACTTCTTCCTGAACTCTTTCTAAAAGTTTAAATAAGTTACCGTTTTTACTAATTGTTATTTCTTTATCTTGATAATAAATGCGATCTGTCTTATGGTTTTTATCTTTTACTAAACCAATTACAGGAATTGATAATCCTAGCTGCTTTAAGATATCTACAGCACCATCAACTTGGGCTTTTCCCCCATCAATTACAATTAAATCAGGATACTCTTTTCCTTCATCCCTTAATTTAAGATATCTACGATAAACAACTTCTTGCATTGTAGCAACATCGTTAGCACCCTCTACATATTTAACTTTATATTTTCGGTAGTTGTCTTTAACTGGATTACCATCTTTAAAATAAACCATTGCACTTACCGGATTAGTTCCAAGTAAATTCGAGTTATCAAAAGCTTCAATAGTCCTTAAGTTATCATAACCTAATAGTTTAGATAACTCATTCATCGCAACAATTGTTTTTTGATATTCACTTTCTTTTTTCTTCTTTAAAAACTCTAATTTTTCTAAAGCATTCTTACAAGCAAGTTCCAATAAATCCTTTTTCTTTCCTTTTTTAGGAACAAATACTAGTTTGTTTAATTCTTTATTAAAGAAATCTAACTTTAAATTAGGAACTAAAATTTGTTTTGGTAATGGATTATTTTGATAGAAATAAAAATTGTCAATATAACCACTAAACACATCTTCAAAATTACCCAAAACATCAAGTAAAGCTCCATCTCTTTCTACAACCATCCCTTTACGAATATGAAAGACTTGGATACTTAAAGACCCATCTTCTAAAGCATAACCAAACACATCAGTATCTACAATATCAATACTTACTGCTTGTTTTATTTTTAGATTTTCTAAAGCATCAATTGACTTTTTATAACTTAATGCTTTTTCATATTCTAAATTTAAACTTGCTTGATTCATCTTTTGTTTTAAAGTTTTAACTTCTTGATTAATATTGCCAGTTAAAATACTATCAATTTCCTTTTTATAAGTAGTATAACTATCTTCATTAATATCTTTATTAACACAAGGAGCAAGACATTGTCCTATATGATAATAAAGACAAACTTCTTTCGGCAACTTCTTGCACTTTCTCAAAGGAAAAATAGCATTTAAGATATCCGCA
This sequence comes from Acholeplasmataceae bacterium, assembly GCA_012839485.1. Taxonomy (GTDB): domain Bacteria; phylum Bacillota_I; class Bacilli_A; order ML615J-28; family CAG-698; genus DUNF01. The sequence goes on along the minus strand of DUNF01000054.1, from coordinate 20,597 downwards.
ACTTCTCTTGCACTAGCGGCATTAGGGTATGGACCATAAAACTTGCCCTTATAATTTAAGTTTCTTGTATATAAAATACGTGGATATTTTTCCTCAGTAACTAAAATATAAGGATAAGTTTTATCGTCGGTTAAAGCGATATTATATTTTGGATCATATTTTTTAATTAAACTTATTTCTAATAAAAATGCTTCAGTTTCATTGGAAGTAATTATATATTCGATATCTACAATATTTTCAACTAGCTTAGTATTTTTTAAATTATTAACGCCAGTAAAATAAGAACGAACACGATTATATAAATTCTTTGCTTTCCCTACATAAATAACTTCATTCATTTTATCTTTCATTAAATAACAACCTGGTTTATGAGGGATAAGATTTAGTTTACTATTTAAATCCATAGTTCACCTATTTCTTCAAATCTTTTAAAATGTTTTCTATTCTTTCTCCGTATTCCATCGATTCATCATATTGCAAGATTAACTCTGGAGTTTTTCTTAATTTTAATTTTTTACTTAAAGTTGATCTTAAGAAACCTTTAGCTTCTTCTAAAATTCTCTTCGTATTTTCGATTTGGTCTTCTGTTCCCATAATCGTATAGTAAACAGTAGCTAAAGAATAGTCCCCATTTAATCTCACTTTTGTAATAGTTACATATCTTAATCTTTGATCTTTAGTTTCGCCAAGGAGAATAGTTCCAAGTTCTCTTTCGATTTGTCTTTCTAATCTTTCTTGTTTATAAGACATTTCGTTTTACCTCAACCATTCTATAAGTTTCTACTAAATCGCCTTCTTTAATATCATTGAAGTTTTTAATTGTAAGTCCGCATTCAAAGCCTTCTCTAACTTCTTTTACATCATCATCAAATCTTCTTAAAGAGCCGATTTTTCCATTATAAATAACAATTGAGTCACGGATTAAACGAATACTATCACTATTATTAATAACCCCACTAGTTACATATAAACCAGCAATTGTTCCAATTTTAGAAGCTTTGAAAGTATTTCTCACCTCTGCTTCGCCAATAACTCTTTCTTCATATTCTGGATCTAACATACCAGTCATCGCTTCTTCAATATCTTCTAATAACTTATAGATAACAGAATATAATCTAACTTCAATATTTTTCTCTTTTGCGTAATCTAAAATATTAGCACGAGGACGAATATTAAAACCTATAATAATTGAACCAGATGTACTTGCAAGAGCAATATCTGTTTCTGTAACCGAACCAACACCAGTTCTAATAATATTAATCTTAACTCCATCAATATTAATCTTTTGTAATGAAGATTTTAAAGCTTCGATTGAACCTTGAACATCACCTTTAATAATTAAGTTTAATTCTTTGTCATCACTTAAAGCACTTACTAAACTAACTGCTCCTGCACTTAATTCAGCATCTGTCTTACGAATATTTCTTTCTTCTGCTACTAAACGAGCAGTTTTTTCATCTTCAAATACCATAAAGTGATCACCAGCTTCAGGTACATCTGATAAACCAGTAATTTCTACTGCCTTTGCAGGTCCTGCGCTAGTTAATAACTTACTCTTCTCATCAGTCATTGATCTAATGCGGCCATAAGTAGTTCCAACAACAATTGGGTCTCCTATCTTAATCGTACCATTACTTACAAGTAGCGTTGCAACTGGACCACGACCACGATCAAGTTTAGCCTCTACAACTGTACCAATTCCTAAACGATTTGGATTTGCTTTTAATTCAAGCATATCAGCTGTTAATAAAATCATTTCTAATAACTCTTCAATTCCTTGAGCTTTTAAAGCAGAAATTGGAACACAAATTGTATCTCCACCCCAAACTTCTGGAACCAAACCATATTTAGTTAATTCTTGTAATACTTGATCTGGATGAGCTTGTGGTTTATCCATTTTATTAATAGCTACAATAATAGGAACTTTAGCTGCCTTAGCGTGATCAATTGCTTCTACAGTTTGAGGCATAATGCCATCATCTGCAGCTACAACTAAAACAACAATATCTGTCACTTGGGCACCACGAGCTCTCATTTCTGTAAAAGCAGCGTGACCTGGAGTGTCAATAAATGTAATCTTACGACCACTCTTTTCTACTTGATAAGCACCGATATGTTGCGTAATTCCACCAGCTTCAGAAGCAGTAACTCTTGTATTTCTAATAGTATCTAATAATGTTGTTTTTCCATGGTCAACATGCCCCATAATTGTAATAATAGGACTTCTTGCTTCTAAATCTTCTGGATTATCTTTAATTTTCATTTCTTCAAATTTAGTAATATCCTCTAAGATTTTCTCTTTTAAAATAAACCCTGCATCTTCAGCTAAAAGTTCAGCTAAATCTTTATCTAAAGCTGCAGTTGCATTATACATATAACCTAACATTACTAATTTCTTTACGATTTCTCCAACTGAAACAGTTAAACCATCAGCAATTTGCGCCACAGTCATACCAGGTGTGTAGATTAAAACATTTTCGTCGGCTTTTTTTGAACCAGAAACGTTACTTTGTCTTTGCGTTACTTTTCTTTTTTTCTTAACGTTCTTTAATCTTGTATATGTTTTTGCTTCTACTTCATATTCATCATATTTACCATCATAAACTTTAGAAAGTTCAACTTCATCTTCGTCTTCAAACTCTTCTTGTGGTTCTACTTTTTTAGTTTCTTTCTTTGTTTCTGGTTTTGACTTTGGAACTTCAACCTTTTGTTTTGGTTCTTCTTTTTTTGGTTCAGGCTTAGCTTCTACTTTCGGCTTTTCCTCAACTTTTTCTTTTTTATCCTCTACAACAGGTTTTGGTTCTGCTTTAGGTTCTGGCTTCGGTTCTTCTTTTGGAGTTTCTTTCTTAGGCTTCTTTGTTTTTTTAATTTCTTGACCATATTTTCTACCTAAGTTCTTACATATTGCTTCAGGAACTATTGTATCTAAAGTAATTACTTTTTCTGTATAGATTACATTATATAAGTCATCAAATAAACCTTCTTTAGTAACTTTAGGATTATCCTCAAGAATTTCTAAAATTTCTCTAACTGTGAATCCTTTAACCATTATTTCACCTCAATTCTTTTTTTTATTAATTCTCCAAACCCCTGGTCTTTAATACCAACTATTTTCACTTTTCTACCAAGAGCTTGACTTAGTTCTTCGCTAGTAAATACTTCTAAAATTTCAATTTTATAAAAGAAACATTTTTTAGAAAAAGTATCTTTTGTTTTGTTTGATGCATCACTGGCAATTAGAACTAATTTTACTTTATTTTTCTGAATACTTGATAAAACCGGGTCATAACCTAAAACTAATTCATTAGCTCTATTTGCTAGACCTAGTACTTGTAAAGCACTAATTTTTCCCATCCTTATCACCTATAAGTTGAAACAACTGTTCATAAATAGTGTCCGGAATTTCAGTTTCTAATGCTTTGCCAATTATATTTTTTGTTTTTGCTAATTTAATAGCTTCTAAAGATTTAGAAAGATAAGCGCCGCGACCATTCAATTTTCCTGTTTGGTCGATTTTTATCTCTCCTTCTGGTGTCCTAACAATACGAACAAGATCTTTTTTAGAAAGTCTTTCGCCTGTTGCTAGACATTTACGGATTGGCTCTTTTCTTACTTTCATAGAACCTCTTATAATAAACCTTCCGTCTTAGCAACCGAAACAGTTTTGATATCTATTTTCCAACCAATTGCATAAGCAGCTAAACGAACGTTTTGTCCGTTTCTACCAATTGCAAGTGAAAATTGATCATCTTCTACAATCGCTAATGCTGACTTTTCTTTTTCGTCTACGAAAACTTTAACTGTTTCAGCTGGAAGTAATGCTTCTGCTACTAATTCTTTTGGATCTTCTTTCCAAGTGAAGATATCTATTTTCTCACCATTTAAAGCCATATTGATTGTTTTAACTCTAAAACCAGAGTTTCCTACACATGCTCCCTTAGGATCTACATTAGGGTCTTTACTCAAAACTCCCACTTTACTCCTATTGCCTGGATCACGACTTAAGTTAACAATCTCTACTGTTCCATCTTTTACTTCAGGTATATTCATCTCAAATAATCTGCGAACAATTTCTTTATTCTTTCTTGATAAATATACTTTAGGACCTTTAGTAGTTTGGTCTACTTTAATAATATAAACTTTTTTACTTTCGCCAACTTCATATGTTTCTTCTGGTAAGCCTTCAGCTATTGGCATATAAGAAATTGTATTTTTACCTAAATCAAATCCAATAAAACCATTTTGATTAGAGATGATTGTAGCAGTAACAATTTCACCAATTTTACTATGAAAATGACGATAAGCATATTCTCTTTCTAACTCTTTAAGTCCACTAATAAACATATTTTTAAACTTTTGAGCTGAACGTTGAGAGAATTTAGAAAAGTCAACTTCATTTTTAATTGTTTGACCAACTTTTGGATTTTTTGTATATGCTTCTGCTTGCTCTAAAGTAATTTGACCTTTAGTTCTTTCTTCAACTGGAATTTCTTCCCCATCAATTACATATAAATATTCAAAAAATCTAACTCTGCTTTTTCCTTCTTCTAAATCTATCTTAACTTCGCCACTATAACCATTATCTTTAGCAGCACCAGCCATCGCAATTTCCACTCTTTTTAAAACATCATCAATAGCTAAACCACGATCAAATGCTACTTCTTCTAACGATTCAAAAAAACTTTTACTAATCATTTATACCCCTCCTAAAATTTAATTGCTAGTCTAATTAAAGCAATATCCTTTTTTTCAAATTCTACGTTTTTAAAACGCCCACTAAAGTTAATCTTTAAAGTAACTAAGTCATCTTTGTAACTAACTAAATCACCATAAAACTCTTTTTCTCCTTGAATCTTACGATACAGTTTTACAAAAACATATGAACCAAGTACTTCATTTAATTCACTAAACTCTAGTTTTCTTTCAATACCTGGAGATGTTACTTCTAAATAATAATTATCAATTTCGATATCTAACATATCTAAATCATCACTAATTAACATACTTAAGTCACTACAATCATCAGTAGTTAACTTACCCTTTTTATCAACAATAACTCTTAAAATACTCATACCACTTTCTCTTACGAAAACAACTTCTTTAAATTCAAGTTCTAATTCTTCTGCTCTTTTTTGGCATAAGTCTTTAATTTCTTTTGTGATTTTCAAAAAAACACCTCCTTCAAAATTAAAGGAGCGAGAAACTCACTCCAGTTTTTATTATTATAACAAATCATTTTTAAGATGTCAAATGAATATCGAAAAAATAACATAATTTAACGATAAAACTAGTTATTTTTGCTTACTTAAAAGATACATCATTATTCCACCAGCAACACCAACATTCAAACTCTCAACAACATCAGCCATTGGAATCGTAACTTTAAAATCAGCTAATTCTAAAACCTCATCTTTTAATCCACGTGCTTCGTTTCCTAAAACTAAAGCACTTTTTTCTAGTTTAGGAAGTTGATCTGGTGTAATACAATCTTTACCTAAACTAGTTGTAACTACTTTATAACCTTTGGCTTTTAAATCTGAAAGAAAATCTTTGATTTCTACTTCTATAAAGTTAGCCCTAAACAACATTCCTTGTGTTCCCCTAATAACTTTGTCATTGTAGATATCTACAGTATTGTTACTAACTGCAATGTCAGTGAAACCAAAAGCTATTGCTGTCCTAATTAAAGTTCCCAAATTACCAGGATCTTGAATTTCATCTAATACTAAAACTTTGTTTGATGTTAGTTCCTTTTTTTGTTTTATAAAACAAACTCCAATAATGTTTTGAGGTGTTACCGTGTTTGCAAGATCTTTAATTATATCGCAATTAATTAAATAGTTTTTAACTCCTTGGATTTGATCTTTCTTATCTATCACCAAAACAGCATCTAAAACTTTAGCCTTAGCTGCTTCTTCAACTAAATGATATCCTTCAACTAAAAACATTTTATGTTCTTTGCGATACTTTTTTTGTTTTAAGGATTTCAAATATTTAATATAAGAATTATTAACTGATCTAATTTCTTCCATTTAAATCACCTGATTATATATTTTTATTAAGACAAAAACAGAAGTTAAAGCAGATAAAGTATGTAAAACTAAAATAATTGCCCATGCTTTCCTTTTGTTTTTAAATGGTAACATTGATAAGAAAATTATAATAGTAATGAGTAAAGATAATAGTAATGGTCCTAAAATAATTACAAAGGCACCAAAATTAGTATTTGCTTGATCCCCTAAAGCAGGAAAAATAATATCTGTTAAGAAAGATGTTAAATAAGGCATAACTAATCTACTAGAAACAATAATTTGAATAATAGCGTAAATATAAGCTAAAGCAGATATCTCTTCGTACCATTTTTTAGGTCTTGATAATTTGATTGTTTTTTTAATTGCTTTCTTTTCTTCCTTTAATTCTTTTTCTTCCTCTTTTAAAGTAAGATACTCTTCTTCATCAATATTATCATAGCCCATAATATATTGTTCTTGCTTAACAGCATTTTCTTCTAATAAGATATCTATTTCTCTCATTCTTGTTTCTAAATCTTGATTAATAGCTTCATTAGATTTCATATTTATCTTTATCCTCCCCTCCTACAAAATACTCTTCATTATAACTTAAAGTAATTCGTTTAATATTACTTACTGCTTCTTTTATTAACTGGTTCATTTCATATTTTTCTTCTTCTTTTTTTGCTATTTCTACTTTAGGACGAATTACTGGGTGTTTAGGTACAAACACTGTACAACAATCCTCATATGGTAAAATAGAAACATCGTAAGTGTTTATTTTCTTAGCTATATCTACTATTTCTTGTTTATCATAAGTAACTAAAGGTCTAATAACAGGAAAATTAGTAACTTCATTTACTACCATCATACTCTCAACAGTTTGACTTGCAACTTGACCTACACTTTCCCCATTTATAATAACACTCATTCCTTCTTTTAAAGCAACTTGCTCAGCTATTTTATACATCGCTCTTCTCATTAGTGTAATTAAATATGTAGGATTGCAATACTTTTGAATTGCAATTTGTATTTCTGTAAACGGAACTATTAATAGTTCTAATTCTTCAAATTCACTATATTTAGATATCTCTTTTGTAAGATCTACCACTTTTTGTAATGATAGGTTTGAAGTATGAGGAGGTGATGCAAAATGAATTGCTTTTAATATTATTCCTTTTCTTAATGCAAGAAAACCAGCAACAGGAGAATCAATCCCTCCGCTCATCATAAGTAAACCATTTCCACCAGTGCCAGCAGGAAGGCCTCCCATTCCTAAATAATTACGCAAATAGATATATGTTCCTTCATTTCTTAACTCAATATTTAAAACAAAGTCAGGATGATGAACATCTACTTCTAATTTAATTTCTTTTAAAATTAAACCAGCTACTTTTTGTGTAATTTCCTGTGATGTTAAGGGGTAAGTTTTATTGCTTCTTTTAGTTTCAACTTTAAATGTTTTTCTTTCTAAATTTTCTTCTTTTATTAAAGAAATGCTTTGTTTAGCCACTTCTTCTAAATCAGAAGTTACCTTAAGACAAGGACTATAACTAGCTAACCCTGAGATAGTATCTAATACTTTAATAACTTCTAAATAATCTTCTCCATTTAAATGAATATAAAAACGATAATCAGTATTACTAAACTGAAGTTTAGAAAATTGTTTTAATTTTCTTTTAATATTAGCATTAATTGCTTTTAAAAACTCTTTGTAATTAGCTTTTTTTAAAGTCATTTCTCCATATCTTACTAAAATAATATTATACATTGACAATCTCCTTTAAAACTTTAGTTAGTTGTAAAACATCTGATTCTTTATTATGATAAGAAAAACTAATTCTAACTGAATTGTTTGCTCTTTTTTCATCTTTAAACATTGCATATAATGTAGGTTCTACTTCTTTAGTTTTAGAAGAACAACTAGATCCCGTCCCAACAATAAATCCTTTTTCTTCTAATAATCTTTGAGCTGTTTCTCCATTTAAGTTAGGTAAAGAAATATTTAAAATATAAGGACTAGCATTTTTAGGTGAATTTATTAAAATAGGTAAATGTTCTATTTCTTTTCTTAATAACAAATTCAATTTTCTTACATAGTTATAATTTTTATCTTGCTTTTGCAATAACAATTTTAAAGCTTTAGTGTTAGCGATAATGCTTGGAACATCTAGCGTGCCTGGCTTTAATCCTAATTGAACACTAGATCCATATAAAATTGGCACTAAATCGATATTATTTTTAAAACACAAAACCCCTAGTCCTTTAAGTCCATAAATCTTATGCGAACTAAAAGTAAATAAGTCGATATCTTCAAAATCAATATCTAATCGCCCAATTGCTTGAACTAAATCTACATGTAGTTTTGCTTTAGGATATTTTTTAACTATTTTAGATATCTCTTTTATATTTTGAATTGAACCTACAATATTATTAATACCAATAATTGATACTAATAAAGTATCTTTAGTCATAGCCTTTTCTAAATCATTTAAAGAAATTAAACCTTCTTCATTTACATTTAGATAAATAACATCATAACCTTCTTTTTCAAGTTCTTTCATAACTTTTTTTACTGAAGGATGTTCAATACAAGTTGTGATAATTCTTCCTGTTTTTGCTTTTCTAACAACACCAAAAATAGCTATGTTATTAGCTTCAGTTGCATTCATAGTATAGATTGCTTCATATTTTTCTAGTTTAAATAAAGCAAACATTTCTTGCTTTGCTTTTTGATGCATATATTCCGCTTCTATTCCTAGCTTATGTAAAGCAGTTGAATTACCAAAAAAGTTTTGGTTAGCTTTAATATATGTTTCTAATACTTCCTTATCTACTGGAGTTGTAGCTGCATAATCAAAATAAATCATTTTATCACCTTTTATATTATACATTAAATTTACTTAATTTATAAAAAAATAATCTGCATTAAGCAGATTATTCTTCATTCTAACGGTTATAGAACTCTACAATTAGTGTTTCATTAATATCTGTTAAGAATTCGTCTCTTTCTGGATATCTTGCAAATTTACCTGCTTGATTGTTTTCATCAAATTCGATGTAAGGTTTTCTTGATTGCATTGCTTCTAAAGCTTCTTTAACGATATCAAGGGATCTTGATTTTTCTTTTAATGAAACAGTTTGACCAGGTTGAACTAGATATGATGGAATATCTATTTTTTTGCCATCAACTAAAATATGTCCATGGTTAACTAATTGACGAGCTTGACGTCTAGTACTAGCAAAGCCGATTCTATAAACTACATTGTCTAAACGAGATTCTAATAACTTTAAGAAGTTTTCACCTTGTTGGCCTTCCATTTTAGCTGCATAATCAAAAGTCTTACGAAATTGCTTTTCATTTAAGCCATAAACAAAACGTACTCTTTGTTTTTCTTGTAATTGTAATCCGTATTCAGATTGCTTTTTACGTTTTTGTCCATGTTGGCCAGGTGCATATGTTCTTCTAAAAGAACCACTATTTCTTCTTCCAAACTCTTTTCCCGTTTCCAAAATAGAATAACCTAATCTTCTAGATTTCTTCCATACTGGTCCTGTGTAACGTGCCATATTCATTCCTCCTTTTCTTTTAAAATAGTAAAGAATCTTACCAAATTACTTTTAAAAATCGTATCTAAAGTGTTCACCTAAGCAGCTAGATTACTAACTACCTCTTAAGGATATTATTTTAAAAATAACTAATAAGTGCTGCTCTTTACCGCACCTTGTCATTTTACTATAATTTAGCTTATTTGTCAATTAAAACTTATTAAAAAGGCTCTTTTTAAGAGCCTTTTTTATCTTTATTTTTTAACGCCTGCTTCTACAAGCTTAACAAAATCATCTGCTTTTAAACTAGCACCACCAACTAATGCGCCATCAATATTAGGCATTGATAAAATTTCTTTGATATTGTCAACTTTTACTGATCCGCCGTATTGAACACGCATTTTATCAGCTGCTGTTCCATATAAGTCTTTTACAACTTCTCGCACATAAGCACACATTTCTTCAGCTTGTGCAGCACTTGCAGTTCTTCCTGTGCCAATAGCCCAAATTGGTTCATAAGCAATAACTAAATGTTCAATATCGTTTTTGTTTAGACCTTCAAGGTTCTTTTCAAGTTGTGCTTTAACAACTTGTTTCTCTTGGCCTTTTTCTCTTTGTTCTAAAGTTTCACCAACACATAGAATTGGGATCAAACCTTTTTCAAAAGCTTTTTTAACTTTTAAATTAACTGTTTCGTCTGTTTCGTTAAACATAGCTCTTCTTTCGCTATGACCAATGATAACATACGTAACTCCTAGTGTAGTTAACATATCAGCTGAAATTTCACCAGTATAAGCGCCGCTATCTGCATAATGCATATTTTGAGCACCAACTCTTAAATTATCTCCTTGTCTTTTGCACAAAGTTCTAAGTAAAGGGAACGGAGCACAAACAACACTATCTACTTCATCAATATGAGGTAGTTTTTCTGAAACAGCGTAAACGAATTGTAAAGCTTCGTCACGCGTTTTATTCATTTTCCAGTTACCAGCGATTATTTTTTTGCGCATTGTTTCTTTTCCTTTGGTTTTTCGCTATCGTTTAAACAAGTAATTCCAGGTAGATCTTTTCCTTCTAAATATTCTAGACTAGCTCCTCCACCAGTTGAAATATGTGTGAACTTGCTTTCATAACCCATGCTAATTGCAGCTGCAGCACTATCACCACCACCGATAATAGTTTTTGCTCCTTCTAGGTTAGCTAAAACTTCACAAATTCCTTTAGTTCCAGCTGCAAACTTTTCAAATTCAAATACTCCAGCAGGACCATTCCAAACAACTGTTTTTGCTCCATGTAATTCTTTTTCAAATACTTCTAAAGTCTTAGGTCCGATATCTAATCCCATCTTATCAGCTGGTGTATGATAAACGTCTACTAATTCAGCTTCTGCGTCAGCACTAAATTCACTAGCTACTAAATGGTCTACTGGTAAAATAATTTTACCTTTTGCTTTCTTTAATAACTCTTCAGCATATTTTACATAATCATCTTCAACTTTAGATTTTCCAACTTCATAGCCTAAAGCTTTAAAGAATGTATATGCCATCGCACCACAAATTAAAATTTTGTCTGCTTTATTAATTAAATTCTCAATAACAGATATCTTATCGCTTACTTTTGCTCCACCTAAAATTGCTACAAAAGGTCTTTCAGGAACATTAACTGCATCACCAATAAACTTAATTTCTTTTTCAAGTAAGAAACCAGCTACTGCTCCTCCTTTAATGTTTGCGGCAACTCCAACGTTTGAAGCATGGGCTCTATGTGCTGTACCAAAAGCATCGTTTACAAAAACATCACCTAAGCTAGCCCAATATGCACCTAATTCAGGATTATTCTTAGATTCTTTGTTTCCATCTAGATCTTCAAATCTAGTGTTTTCAAACATTAAGACTTCTCCTTCTTTTAATTTCTTAATAGCGGCTTCTAATTTCTTGCCTCTTGTTTCAGGAACAAATACTACTTTTTCACCTAATAGTTCTGATAGTCTATTAACTACAGGAGCTAAACTTGAATCCTTTTTATCCTCTTCAGTTTTAACTCTTCCTAAGTGTGAAAATAGCACCAATTTCCCTCCATTTTCCTTTACATACTTAATTGTTGATAAAGCTTGAACAATTCTGTTATCATCAGTAATTACTCCACCTTTTAATGGAACGTTGAAATCAACTCTCATTAAAACAACTTTACCTTTTAAGTCTAAGTCTCTCACAGTCTTTTTACTCATAAACAATCTCCTTCTATTTTTTATATATTTTATAAGTTGTACAATACCATAATAAATTCCATAACCAACAAAGTATCCCGCTAAAATAATAATGATAGCTTCAAATGGTTTGTCTTTCATTAATGAACTTAGAAAACCAATAACACTAAACATAATTCCTCTTGATGCAAATAAGATAACTCCATATCTTTTTTTACCTATAGAAGTTAAACTCATCGCATAGTTTACGATAGCTGATGGAATGAAAGGAACAGATAAAATGAAAACATAAAATCCTGTACTTTTATTGCTAAGCCAACGATTGAATCTTAGCACTTGAGGTTTGGTAATTATTGATTTTCTAAACCTTTTTCCTATTGATAAGTTCAAAATTAAAAATACAAGATACATTCCCCCAGCAGATCCAATCACGCTTAAAAGAACCCCCCAGAATGGCCCAAGCAAAGTAACATTGGCTGTTACGATTGCAAGTATTGGTAATACTGGAAATAACGCTTCAGCAAGCGGCATTCCAATACCAACTAGTATCGTTAACCAAATGGAACCTTGAGCAAATTCTTGAGCTGCGGCAATGAATTCATTAAAATACGCAGCTAATCTTCTCATAAAATTAGCTAAAATAATAATCCTATATTTTCCTCCCATAACATCTCATCTTTTCTATACTTATTTGTTTGTTATTATACTTGTATATTATAGCACACATTGCAATATTTTTGTAGGGGTAATCGTTTTTATTTTTTTATTTTTACATTTAAAATTAAAAAAGTCACCGAAGTGACTTCTTTAATATTATCTATTTCTTAATATTTTTTAATTCTTGCTTCTGTTTCAGGATCAAAGAAGTGACATCTATCCATATTTAATGCTAGTTCAACTTCATCACCACCATAAAGGTCGATTCTTGCTTCAACTTTAGCAACTAAGTTTTGGCCAGCTACAACACCATAAATTTGTGTTTCAGCACCTAATAACTCAGCTACGTCAACCTTTAACTTCACAATTGAATGTGGATGCTTTTTAAGATCTTCCGGTTGGTCTAAAATGTTTTCTGGTCTAATACCTAAAACGATAGGTTTTTCAATAAATCCTTGACTTTTTAGTGTTTCAAATTTATCTTTTGGAACTTCGATTAATACGAATCCTTTTTTATGATCGCCAATTACAAATTGACCTTTTTCAGAAACATACCCTTCTAAGAAGTTCATTGGTGGTGTACCAATAAATCCACCTACGAAAATGTTGTCTGGATTATCATAGATATCTTTTGGTGTTCCTACTTGTTGAACAAGACCATCTTTCATAACAACAATTCTAGATGCCATTGTCATCGCTTCAATTTGGTCGTGCGTAACGTATACTGTAGTAACTCCTAAACTTTCAGTAAGTTTGATAATCTCAGATCTCATTTGAACTCTTAGTTTTGCGTCTAAGTTTGATAGTGGCTCGTCCATTAAGAATACTTTTGCATCTCTTACAAGTGCTCTACCAAGAGCAACTCTTTGTCTTTGACCACCTGATAAAGCTTTAGGGCGACGGTCTAAATAAGATGATAGTCCTAACATACTTGCAGCACTTTGCACTTTTCTATCAATTTCATCACGACTAAACTTTCTTAATTTTAATCCGAAAGCCATGTTTTCATAAACTGTCATATGTGGATACAAAGCATAGTTTTGGAAAACCATCGCAATATTACGATCCTTTGGTGCAACGTCATTCATAATTTCATCATCAATTCTAAGCTCACCAGAAGTAATATCCTCTAATCCCGCTAACATTCTTAGTGTTGTTGTTTTACCACAGCCTGAAGGGCCTACTAAAACAATAAATTCTTTGTCTTTTACCTCTAGGTTAAAGTCAATAACTGCGTGCACATTACCATCGTACACTTTATTTAAGTTCTTAAACGATATAGTCGCCATAAATACCTCCCAATTTCTATATTTTATTATAGCATAATTTTTCCTATATTTCAATATGCAGATTGCACATTATTTATCTAAATTCAATAAATACATCGCTAAAACATCAGTGAAATGTTTAATGTTTAATTGTGTCTCTTGATAAACCAAATCGATTTTATTATTTACAGTATTTCTATGTAAATAAATTTCGTTAGCCGCTTGACTAATATTTAAATCATTATTAATCAACGCCTCTACAATCAAAACAATTTGATGGTCATTATAACAATTATTTAAAATAATTGGTCTTAATTCTTTTAATCTTGCTCTACTATTTTGAAAAGTTTCAAATATTAATTCTTTGTTTGAAGAAAAAGCATAATAGTCTTTATTCAAAAAATCACAATAAGCTTTATATAATAAATAAAAGTTTTTCGGATTATCACTACTAACTTTACTACTTACAAATACCCTAAAAGGCAAAGAAAAGTCTTCCATAACGCTTAACATTAAATTTTTAATATCGTCAATTTGTTGTTCTTTATAAAACAAAACATAATTGTCTTCAATTTCTAAAATAAAAGAATCATGAAATAGTTCACTTAAGAATTTCAAAATAGGTTTGTGGTTTCCTTTTTTAAAACTTACAATAATAAAACGATAATACTTATCATCATCTACAAAGGGTCCACCTAAAAACAAATACTCATACATTGTTTTTATTCTCATATCTGTAAACTGTAAAGATAACAGTCTTTTTCTAATTTTTTCAATTGCTTCTTGAGACCACATACTTTTACCTCATAGTGTATTATAACAACTTTTATGCCTTTTTACAACAATTATTCTTATTTTTTGTTATAATAGAAGACGAGGTGATAAAAATGAAATTAGTATCATGGAATGTTAATGGTTTAAGAGCTTGTGTTAAAAAAGGCTTTTTTGATTTCTTTAAAGAAATTAATGCTGATATTTTTGCTGTTCAAGAGACTAAAATGCAAGAAGATCAAAAAGAGTTTGATGTAGAAGGTTACTATGAATATTGGTTTGATGCTGAAAAGAAAGGATATTCTGGAACTTTAATTTACACTAAACAAAAACCCATTAATGCTACAATCGGCATAGAAGGAAAATATTTAGACGAAGGAAGATTAATAACTTTAGAATACGATAACTTCTATTTCATTAATACCTATGTTCCTAATTCCCAAGAAGAACTTAGGCGCTTAGATTATAGAATGGAATATAATGATACTTTAAAAGCCTATCTTACAAAACTAAAAAAACATAAACCAGTTATAATTTGTGGAGACTTAAATGTGGCCCATCAAGAAATAGATATTAGAAATCCCGATACTAACAGAAGAAATGCTGGCTTTACTGACGAAGAAAGAGAAAAGATGACAGAGCTATTAAATAGTGGTTTTATTGACACATTTAGATATCTTCATCCAAATAAAATCCAATATAGTTGGTGGAGTTATAGATTTCAAGCAAGAGAAAGAAATGTAGGGTGGAGAATTGATTACTTTCTAATCTCAAAAGATTTAAAAGATAAGCTTCAAGCTGCTACAATACATGATGACGTTTATGGTAGCGACCACTGCCCTATTAGTATTGAAATAAACCTTTAGGAGAAAACAATGAACAATCCAAAAACAGATTTCAAAATTGAAAAAATTGAAGAAGAAATAATACTTCCTTACAATATTAAATACCAAAAAATAAAAGGTGCTACAAAAACTAATTATGAAGGAACAGTAGCGGGAAATAAAATGGGTGAAGCAAACATCTCAAACGATATGATAGATGTAAACAAATACTACTCACAAAATATTGTTGCCCTTACTATTCCCCACAATCTAGATCTAAAATTCAAACAAGTATTTAAAAATAAAAATAGCTCTTGGGAAAGAGAACATTTAGATATCTTAGCAGAAGAATATGAACAAGAAACTGGTGAAGAAGTAATAGCTGTTATTAACGATGACTTTTTTGATATCTACCGTATCTTCCCTTTTCCAGGACAACCAGATGGCTTAGTAATCCAAAACCAAAACAACTATAAAACAAAATCATATGGAAATCATATGAGTGGTAATTTAGGAGTTGATTTAAATAATAATTTTGTTTCTTTTTCTTTAGAAGAAAGCGACAATTTATTTGAAAAATTACCCAAAATAGATATCTTATCTCCCAATATAATTAAATCTTTTGTAATTACCTCTGTAAATGAAAAACCTAAGCAAGGAGAAATTGCTCTTTATTTTGGACTTCCTGGTGATGACCAAAAAGTGAAACCCAAAGAAATAGAAGGAAAAGGAAAACTGTATTCAGTAAAAGGTTTGATTCTTCCAAATGGTAAAAATGATTTTTATGGGAAAGGAAAAATTACCAAATCTACTAGCAGCAGTCTAAAAGAAGATATCTTTTTCTTAGATTCTTTATCCAAACATTTCAATAATTTCATTAAAGAAGGAGATTTAGTTAGAGTTCAATATAATTTAAAAGAAGAATTTAAAGATTATTATGCTTTCTTTGGTTACAAAGGAATTGTTTTAAAAAACGGCGAATTTACTGAAATGGATGGAAATTTTAAAATTAGACACCCAAGAACTATAATTGGGATTAAAGAAAATAAAGATGTTGTTTTAGTTGTAGTTGATGGTAGAAGACCAGAACAAGGATCTTATGGTGTTAATGGTTTAGAGATGGCAGCTATTATGAAAAATTTTGGTTGTGTTAATGCTTATAATTTTGATGGTGGCGGCTCTAGTGCCTTAGTAATAAAAGAAAAAAATAAATTTGTATTAAAAAACAGACCTTGTGAAGGTCCAAGAAAAGTAATAAATGCTTTAGTAGTAACAAAAAAGGTGCTTAAATAAGCACCTTTTAATATCTTAAATCATTACACTTGCTTCGTATAAATCAAAGTAATATCCTTTATTTTTAAGGAGTTCTTCGTGATTACCTCTTTCCATAATTCCATCTTTTCCTAAAACAATAATTTCATCAGCGTTTTTGATTGTTGAAAGACGATGAGCAATGATAATTGTTGTTTTATTTAAAGCAAGTAAATCTAAAGCTTTTTGGATTTGCTTTTCAGTAATATTATCTAATGAAGATGTAGCTTCATCTAATAACAATATTTTTGGATTCTTTAAGAATAACCTAGCAATAGAAACTCTTTGCTGTTGCCCACCAGATAATCTTACTCCTCTTTCTCCTACTATCGTATCATAACCATCATCTAAACTTACAATAAAATCGTGAATTTGTGCTTTTTTAGCAGCTTCTTGAACTTCTTCAAAACTAGCATCTGGACGGCCAAATAAAATATTTTCTTTAATTGTTCCATAAAAGATAAATACATCTTGTTGAACATGGCCAATAGCACTACGTAAAGATCTAATATCATAATCTTTTACGTTAACTCCATCTACCAAAATTTCACCATCTTGAACATCGTAGAAACGAGGAATTAATTTAGACAATGTTGATTTACCAACACCAGTTTCCCCAACAATCGCAATTTTCTTTCCTGGTTCTATAGTTAGATTAAAATTGTTTAATAAGTGTTTTTTATCGTCATCTTCTTCCTCATAGTCAAAAACAACATTCTTAAATTCGATCTTACCTTCGAACTCATCCTTTACAACACCATTTTCTGGATTTACAATAACTGGTTCTTTTTTCATAACTTCATAAAACTGAGCAAAACCAGACATTCCTTGTTGAATTTGTTCCATTGAATTAACTAATCTATTTATTGGTTGAATTAAAAAGTTAATATATAAGAAGAATGCTGTTAGATCAACAATTGTAATATGTCCTTTAAAAACAAATAAACCTCCAAATACTAAAGCAGCTAAATTTGCCATATTAATTAAAAAATTGTTTCCTGTTCCAAATAAAGCTAATTCTTTAAACACTTTAATTCTTGCTTTTTTGTATTGAGTATTAGAATTTTCAAACCTTGCTTCTTCATATTCTCTATTATTATAAGCCTGGGTTAAACGAATACCACTAATACTACTTTCAACTCGTGCCGCTAATTCTCCTTGAACAACTCTTGTTTCCGCAAATTTTTCAAGCATTTTCTTTCTCCTATATAAAGAGAAAAGAACTAAAAGTAACATAAATAGAAAAATAATTAACGTTAATTGCCAGTTAATCAAACCTAGCATTATAAATGAACCAATAAGCATCAACCCAGCAATAAAAAGATTTTCAGGTGCATGGTGACTCATTTCTGAAATATCGTGTAAATGAGTTGTTAAGTTTGTAACTAATACTCCTGTTTTCTTTTTATCATAAAATTGATAATCCATTAATTGCAACTTGTGAAATAAGTCTCTTCTCATATCGGATTCAATTCTAATTCCCATAATATGGCCATAGTAACCAATAAAATAAGAAAAGAAAAATCTCAAAATGAAAAAACCAATCATAATTGCCGCTATTATATATAGCATATGAATATTGTCTGTATTTAAATATTCGTTTAGAACCTTTCTTGAAGCCACAGGAAAGATTAAATCAATCGCCCCCATTAACGTTGCCGCAATAATATCAGCTGTAAATAGCTTCCAATGTGGCTTATAATAGCTAACAAATTTTTTAAACATATCTATCTCCTTATATTTTCTAATTATAACATAATTCTTAATTTAAAACAAAGGAATCACTCCTTTGTTTTTTTCACCATTTTATTCAAATCAAAACGAGGAACAATAATTATTCGTTTGCATGTTGTACATTCTAACTTATAATCAACTCCAACTCGTAACACTTTCCAGCTATTCCCTCCACAAGGATGATTTTTTTTGAAAACCAAAATGTCGTTTTCTTTATAAATGTTCGCACTCATTATTTCTTATTCGTAACTACGATTTGTGGTAGTGGAATTTCAATCTTATATTTATCACAAATCTCCTTAATCATCTTGTTAACTGCTCTTTGAGCTGCAAAATGTTGTTGTGGTAAGGCTTCAAAAGTAATCATTAAATCTACTCCGTGTGTACCTAAGTTAGAAACCCCCATAACTTTTGGCGCTCTTGTAACAACATCTGGAAATTGTTCTACTAAAGTTTCAAGTTCTTGATCAAAAATTTTGATAACTTTATCTAAATCAGAACCATAAGCTACAGTTGCTGTAACTACAGCTAAAGTAGGATTGCGAGAAAAGTTAATTACTTTATCTATTGTACCATTATTAAAAGTAGCAAGTTCTCCTCTAAAATTTTTAATTTTAGTAGATCTAATTCCTACTTCTTCTACCGTTCCCTTAAAATCTCTAATTTCAACCATATCGCCTACATCTAAAACATTATCTAAAATCATAGATATACCAGCCACTAAGTCCCTAATAGCATTTTGAGCACCTAAGCTAATAGCTAAACCTACAACTCCGGCACCAGCAATCATTGGGCCTAAATCCACTCCCCAAATTCCAAAAACCACAAAAATTACCATAACTCCAAGAATCGCTTTTGCTAAGCCTCTTACAAGTTTATTAATAGTTATTTGTCTTTTTCTAAAAGGATGATTAGCTCTAACATTTGCTTTAAAAATGAAGCTAAAAACAAGTGAAATAACAATCGCAACTATAATTGCAATTGCAGTATATAGAAGTCTATTTAAAACTGCTGTTGTTGTAAAAAAATCTTTTACTTCATTCCAAAAATCTGAAAATACACTTAAAATCATTATTATTTATTCTCCTTTCTCTCTAATATTTCTTTTGCTAATAAACGATATTCACGACTTCCAATTGAATTATAAGATAAAGATAAAACATCTTTTCCTCTAGAAGGCGCTTCTTGCAAGTGGCTTGAATAATTAATAATAGTTTTAAATACTTTATTAGCCACTATGTCTTTAATGTTTTCTGCCATTTCATATGCGAAAACATTACGATTATCAAACTTAGTTAATAAAATCCCCTCTACAACTAAATTCTCTTGAATTTTAGTTTTTAATCCTTGAATAGCATTGATTTTATTAATCATAATCTTAATTCCATCATAAGCAAAATACTGACATTCTGTTGGTATTAAAACCGAGTCGCTTGCATATAAAGCCATATCAAGCAAAACTCCCATAACTGGTCCGGTATCAATTAAAATATAATCATATTCATCTTTAACTTTATCTAAATGTTTCTTTAATTCTTCAATATTATAAAGGCTATCTGATAAAGCTTGTTTATGAAAGCAATTATTAGGAACAAGATCAAACTTTTTAAAACTAACAATGACATCTTTAATGTTTGCTTTTTCTAATAACATATCAAAAATACCTTTCTCTATGTTTTCGCGATCAATTCCTAAACCAATAGTTAAATTAGCTTTAATATCTAAATCTACTAATAAAACTTTTTGTTTCAAATTTCCAAGACCTGCCCCTAAATTAATTGTAGTTGTTGTTTTACCAACACCACCTTTAGGGTTAGCAATTGTAATAACTTGTCCCATAACATTTCCTTTCTATAAAGGTTTTCCTTTAATTAAATTATATGTTCTTGGATATAATGTACTTGTCTTTTTCTTTTTTAATACCTCTATAATTACTCTACTTCCTAAGTTGTTTGGAAGTTCATATTTTATTATATCACAAATTTCTGAATTTAGGGTTTTTAAAGCAAACAAAGATTCTTCTACTTCTATTTGATAGTTTTTACCTTTCATTAAAAGGACTTTTCCTCCAACCTTAAGAAAAGGAACAGCAAGTTCTAGAAAAATTCTCATTTGCGATACCGCTCTTCCAACAACAAAATCAAAAAACTCACGATATTCTAAACCTAAATCTTCAACTCTTGCATTTAAAACATAAACATCTTTTAAATTTAAACTTTCAATAACTAAATTTAAAAATCTACATTTTTTTTGATTTGATTCAATT
>DUNF01000053.1 GCA_012839485.1 Acholeplasmataceae bacterium | reverse complement strand
TAAAAAACAAGGAGGATAACTATTAAACAGAGCCAACACTAATTTGTTTAATAGTAAATAAAAGATGAGAAAATTTGGAAAAATTTTAGTAGCTCTTTTCTCATCTTTTATTTACTATTAAACAAATTAGTGTTGGCTCTGTTTAATAGTTATCCTCCTTGTTTTTTATTTACCAACACAAACGTTTACAAACATATTATACATTATTTTTATAAAAAAGTCAATTTTAACCTAACATTTGATTATTAAAATGAGATTATAAAAAATCCTAGTCTAATAGACTAGGATTTTCTAAATATTTCTTTATTTCATCAACTTTATCTAACTTTTCCCAAGCAAGATCTAAATCTAATCTACCAAAATGGCCATAGTTAGACACTTGGCGATAAATAGGTTTAAATAAATCAAAATGATCAATAATACCTCTTGGTGTTAATGGGAAAACTTTTCTAATTATTTTGATAATTAAATCATAAGAATACTTCTTATAACCATAAGTATCAATTAATAAAGATGTAGGCTCGCTTCTACCAATAACATAACTTAAACCTACTTCAAGTTTAGGTGCAACACCAGAAGCAACTAAATTCTTGGCAATATATCTTGCCATATAAGCTCCTGTACGATCTACTTTTGTAGGATCTTTGCCACTAAATGAGCCACCACCATGATGAGCATAACCACCATATGTATCTACAATAATCTTTCTTCCAGTAAGCCCACTATCAGCTTTTGGTCCACCTTCAGTAAAAGCCCCTGTAGGGTTAATATAATACTTAGTTTCTTTATCTAATAACTCTTTTGGAATAACAACTTTGATTACATTTTCCAATACATATTTTCTTAGATCTTCTTGACTAATATCTGTGATATGATGAGTTGAAACAATGATACTATCAATTCGCTTTATTTTACCATTTTCATCATATTCTACTGTTACTTGGCTTTTACCATCAGGACGTAAGATTTTCTTTTTCTCATTTTTTCTTACTTCTGCTAATCTTTTAGTTAACTTATGAGCTAAAGTAATAGCTATAGGCATATATTCTTCAGTTTCATTTGAAGCATAGCCGAACATTATCCCTTGATCACCAGCTCCAGTAGTTCCTTCTTCGTTATGATCAACGCCTTTACTAATATCTTTTGATTGTTCGTTAATTGCAAGTAAAACACCTACATTATCACCATCAAAACCAATCTTACCGCGATCATAGCCGATATCATTAATTACTTGTCTAACAATTTTTTGAATATCTACGTAACAATCAGTAGTAATTTCGCCCATAACTAAAACTATTCCTGTAGTAGCAGCTACTTCGCAAGCAACTCTTGGTTCTTCAATAGAATTTTTAATTATTTCATCTAGAATTGCATCGGCAATTTGATCACACACTTTATCAGGATGACCTTCAGTAACTGACTCAGATGTAAATAAAATTTTCTCTTTCATTTTTACTCTCCAGAAACTTGTAAACAATTAAATTTAACTGAAGGCGCATTTACTGAGCTTTCATTACGTAGTTCTAAATCATTACCTATTTTATCAATATCATTCATCATTTCAAAGAAGTTTCCTGATGTAACAATTAAACTAGTCGGTTTTACAATCTTACCATCTTCAATATAAAATCCAGATGATTGTAAGCTAAAATCGCCTGAAATAGGATTTAAACCTGAATGTAATCCTTGCAAGTTAGTAATTAGCAACCCCTTATCAATACTTTTTACTAAATCATCTAAAGAAGTATCGCCATTTACTAAGTATGTATAAGCAAAGTCAACGCTCTTATTATAACCATTTCCAGTTAAATCTTGTTTTAAGGCTTTAGCTGTTTTTAGGTTATGAGCAAATCCAGTAAATACACCAGCTTTGATTAAATGTTTTTGCTTAGTAGCAACACCTTCATCATCAAAAGGATTGTAATATACAGAGGTTTCAACTAATGGATCTTCTACAATATTAACTCTTTCATCAAAAATCTTTGCCTTTTCTTTTCCAAGTAAAAGTGTTGTTTTCTTAATTGCAGCTTCTCCACTAAAAATACCTAAGAAAGCACCTAGTAAAGATGCAAAAGCATCCTTTTCAATAATTACTGGATATTTACCAGATTTAATTGGTTTAGCACCTAGTAATCTTGTTGCTCTTTCTACAGCTTTATTTGCAATCTTATCTTTGTCTAAACCTTTAAAATTAAAATCTACTTCAACTCCAAATCCTGTTTGTGTACTTGTGCCATCACTTGCAACTGCAACTGCATAAGCACCACAAGATTTCAATTCTTTTTTAAGATTTAATCCTTTACTATTAACAATTTCTTGTGTACTAGTTGATTCAAAATATCTGCAATTAGATACTAAAGTAATTCTTTTATCTAAGTCATAAACTTTTTTTTCTAAGTCTAAAAGAAAATCAACTTTTTTCTTATTATCTACATTATTAAAATCTACTTTATGAACAATTGATTTTGGATATTCTTTACTACCAGCAAAAATTTCTTCTTTTTCATCTTTATTTAAAGCCTTAGCGTTTTCTTTTAATTTCTTTAATAGTTTCTTAGGATCAAAATCTTTGTTTGTTGTAGAAGCAGAGGCAAGTTGATCTTTATATAAACCACTTAAAACAATAGAAAAATCACTTTGAACTTGATTCTTTTCAACTTTTCCTTTAAATACTTCAATTGATAAAGATGTGCTACTTGAAATTTGAAATTCTAAATCAGAAAAGCCTAACTTTTTACCTTGTTCTAATATTTTTTTATAATCCATCTTAATTCCCCTTTCCACCAACAGTTATATTTTGAACTCTAATTGTTGGTTGACCTACGATTGTTGGGATTGAACCACTTAAAGATCCACACATACCATAAGAGAACTCTAAGTTATTTGCAATCATATCAATATTAGCTAAAATCTCAGCACCACTACCTACTAATGTAGCTCCTCTTACTGGTTTTGTAATCTTTCCGTCTTCAATTAAATATCCTTCATTAACTGCAAAGTTAAATTCTCCAGTTGCTGGGTTAACACTTCCGCCACCCATACTCTTAGCAAAGAATCCTGACTTAGTATTTTTAATAATCTCTTCAAATGTAGAATCTCCAGGAGCAAAGAAAGTATTAGTCATTCTTGATGTTGGTGAATATTTAAAGTTTTGTCTTCTACCACTACCAGTAATGCCATGTTTCATCGTACGATCATTTCTAAAATCTACTAAGTATGATTGTAAAATACCATCTTTAATTAAAACATTTCTCTTAGTTTCATTACCTTCATCATCAATATTTAATGATCCCCAAGCATTTGGAATTGTACCATCATCAATTGCAGTTACGATAGGTGATGCTATTTGTTTTCCAAGCATATTACAAAATACTGAACTACCTTTAGCTACTGATGTTGCTTCTAGTGAGTGAACACAAGCTTCATGAAGTAATACTCCACCAAAACCATTATCGATAACTACAGTCATCTTACCACTTTTCATTTCATCAGCGTGAAGCATTTTAACTGCAGTTTCACTTGCCTCATAACCCATCTTTTCAATATCAAAATTATCAAATAGTTCATAACCACAGTTACCACCTTTTGAGCCAAATGCATCTTGCATATTTTTACCATCTGATGCAACAGCTGATACTGAAAGACGTAAATGACTTCTTAAATCTTTTTTGATTACTCCTAAAGTATTAATAACTGTAATATATTGTTCTTCATCTGTTAATACAGCATTAGTTCTAATGATTTCTTTAGAATCAAAGCTTCTTAAGCCTTTTTCTGCTCTTGCTAATAATTTAATCTTTTCTTTTAGTTTAGTTTTACTAGCGCTTCTTTCCACAAAAATAATCTTTGGTGTTTCTTCTTCTTTTAGAGTAAATTTAATCTTTTGCTTTGGAGCATTAAAACTAGCATTTAACTTCCTTGCTAAATTAAGTAAGTTTTCTTTACTTAAATCAGAAGTATAGCCAAATGATTCTTCTACTCCTTGTAAGATTCTAATGCTTGCTCCGTATAGATTGCTACTATTAGCTCTATCTAACTTCCCGTTAATCATCGCATAGTTATTAGCAATCTTATCTTCAAGATAAATCTCCGCAAAATCAGCACCTGTTTCTAAACATGCTTCTAATATTTCTTTATAATCTTTTTTTGTTAATTTCATAGTAATCTCCCCTTTACTTTCCTAAATCTTCTTTTAGCCAAGCAAAAGATTGCTTTAATCTTTCAATTGACTTTTCTTTTCCTAATATTACTGCTATCTCTACAAACCCTCCTGGAGTTACATCAACACCAGAAATCGCCCATCTCATTGTAGAGTAAACAGCACCTTGTTTTAGCTGATATAAATCAGCTATTTCCTTCACTAATTCTTTCCAAGCATCTTCAGAAAAGTCTATTTTTTCTGCTTTTTCTAAATAACTCTTTAAAATATTATAAGCGAGTTCTTGATCAATTTTGAATCTTTGATTTTCATATTTCTCGCTTGGAAACCTTTGATATTCATCAATAAACTTTACCTTTTCTGGAATCTCGCTAAAGATTTCAATTCTTGTTTGAAGAAGTCTTGCAAATGGTTCATAATCATAGCGACCCTTAATGCTAGATTTTTCAAAATATGGCAAAGCATATTTATAAAATTCTTCAAAACTTAGCTCTTTAATATATTCACCATTTAACCATGCCATCTTCTTTTCATCAAAAATACTATTTGATTTAGATAAACCTTCAACTGAAAAGTTTTCAATTAACTCTTGCATAGTAAATTTTTCTTGTGTTCCTTTAGGACTCCAACCTAATAAAGCGATATAGTTTACAATTGCATGAGGTAAATAACCTTTTCTAATAAAGTCATCAAAGTTAGCATCGCCATGTCTTTTACTTAACTTTCTTGTTTCATCTTTCATAATTTGGGTTAAGTGAATATATTGAGGTTTTTCCCACCCAAATGCATCATATAATAAATTATATTTTGGCGTAGATGATAAATATTCATTTCCTCTAATGACATAAGTAACATGCATTAAATGATCATCAATTACATGAGCAAAATTATATGTAGGCATACCATCTGATTTAATTAAAATGTTATCTTCCATATCTTTATTTGGAACTGTAATCTCCCCAAAAACAAGGTCAGTATAACTAGACTCTCCTTCAATTGGGATATTTTGACGAATAACGTAAGGTTCACCTGCATCAAGTCTTCTTTGAACTTCTTCTTTGCTTAAGCTTAAACAATGTTTATCATAGCGTTTAGTTCCCATAAAAGTAACTGTTTCTAGTCTTTCTTTATCACAAAAGCAATAATAAGCATCTCCTTGTTCAACAAGCTTTTTAGCATGTTCTAAATAGATAGGCTTTCTTTCACTTTGAACATATGGTCCATAAGGTCCACCTTCACGTGGCCCTTCATCAAAAATCACACCTGCTTCATCACAAGTCTTATAAATTACTTCTACTGCACCCTTTACATATCGTTCTACATCAGTATCTTCGATTCTTAAAATCATTTGACCATTATGTTTCTTTACAAACAAATAACCATATAATGCTGATCTTAAATTACCAATATGCATAAAGCCTGTAGGGCTAGGTGCAAATCTTGTTCTTACTTCTTTCTTTTCCATAAATATCACCTTTTTATTTCTTTATATATTATATCACACAATTTTAATATCCTCAATGCTTTTTACTTGATATTTATTTCATAATTTATTAATTTGTGGTATAATATACGAAAAGGAGAACTAATATGAGTATATGTATTTATCCAGGTTCTTTTGATCCCGTATCTAACGGACACTTAGAAATTATCGAAAGAGCTTCTAAAATTTTTGACACTGTTTATGTAATAGTATCAATTAACCCAAATAAAAATTATACCTTTACTAATGAAGAAAGATTAGATTTATTAAATAAGGCTACTAAACACTTAAAGAATGTTAAATGCGAACTAAGTGATAAACTAATCTTACAATGTGCAAAAGAGAAAAAAGCAAATGCAATTGTAAGGGGAGTAAGAAACTATAATGATTATCAAGATGAACTAACAAGATTCCAATTTAATCGTTCAATTGATAATACAATCGATACTGTTTTCTTTTTCCCATCAAGAGATAATTTGTTTTTATCAAGTACAGCTATTAAAGAATTAGCTATTTTCAATAGTGATATTTCTTTATATGTACCAAAACATTTAAGTGAATATATTTCTAAAACAATTAGAGAAAGAAAAAAATAGATTGCTTGCAATCTATTTTTATTTATATAAAGGAAATTTATCAAGAAGTGAAACAACTTCTTTTTTTATTTTCTCTAACGTTTCTTGATTCTTTGCTTTTAAAGCAGCATCAATCAAATGAACAACTTTTATCATTTCTTCTTCTTTAAATCCTCTAGTTGTCATTGCAGCAGAGCCAAATCTTAAACCACTAGTAAACTTTAGTTTTTCCGTTTCAAAAGGAATGGCATTTTTATTACAAGTAATATTTACTTTTCCTAAAATATTCTCTGCGTCAAGTCCAGTTATTCCTAACTTTCCTTTTACATCTACCATAAGTAAATGATTATCAGTTGTTTTGCTTATTACTCTATAACCTAACTTAGTAAACTCATCTGCCATTGCTTTTGCATTTACTAAAACTTGCTTTTGATATTTCTTAAAAGAAGGATCTAATGCTTCTTTAAAAGAAACAGCTTTTGCAGCAATAACATGCATTAAAGGTCCACCTTGTGTTCCTGGAAAAACGCTACGATCAATTTTCTTTGCTATTTCTTCATCGTTTGTAAGAATAAAACCTCCTCTTGGCCCTCTTAAAGTTTTATGAGTTGTTCCTGATACAACATGAGCATAGCCAACAGGTGTTGGGTGTAAACCTGCTGCAACTAAACCAGCAATATGCGCCATATCTACAAACAAATAAGCTCCAACTTCATCTGCTATTTCTCTAAACTTTTTAAAATCAATTATTCTTGAATAGGCACTAGCCCCAGCAATAATCATTTTAGGTTTGATTTCTTTTGCTATCTCTAATACTTTTTCATAATTAATAGTTTCAGTTTCTTTATCTACACCATAACTATGAATATCGTATAAAAGCCCAGAAAAGTTTAATTTATGACCATGAGTTAAATGACCACCAGCAGATAAATCCATTCCTAAAACTACATCACCTGGTTTAATTAATGCTTGAAATACAGCAGCATTAGCTTGAGAGCCAGAATGTGGCTGTACATTTGCATACTTAGCATTAAACAATTTCTTAGCTCTTTCTCTTGCAATATTTTCTATCTCATCTACATAGATACAGCCTCCATAATATCTATTACCCGGATAGCCTTCAGCGTATTTATTTGTAAGAATACTTCCTTGTGCTTCTAATACAGCACTGGAGGTAAAGTTCTCACTAGCAATTAACTCAATATGATTTTCTTGTCTTTCTTTTTCTAATTTTATAAACTTATATATTTCTTTATCTTCTCTTAATTTCTTCATGTCTTCTCCAAAATAATCTATTATTATTTAATATGTTTAGCTAACCCGCCAATACCTGTTTCTTTATATTCAGCCTTTAAATCTTTTCCTGTTTCCATCATTGAATTAACTGCCATATCAAAAGTAATATAATGAGTTCCATCGCTTAAATAAGCATATTTAGCTGCATCAATTGCTCTTAATGCTGCTATAGCATTACGCTCAATACAAGGTATTAAAACATATCCCAAAACTGGATCACAAGTTAATCCTAAATGATGTTCTAATGCTATCTCTGCGCCATATTCAATAATGTCATTACTTGCACCAAATAGTTGTAATACTGCTGCTGCAGTCATACTACATGCACTACCAATCTCACCTTGACAGCCAACTTCAGCTCCTGAGATTGAACCATTAGTTTTAATTAAGTTACCTACTAACCCACCAACTAATAATGCTCTTACAATTTCATCTAAACTAAATCTTTTTGTATCATAGTATGCTTTTAATACACCAGGCATAACCCCACTTGAACCACAAGTAGGCGCAGTAACTACTGTTCCGCCTTCTGCGTTTTCTTCTGCTACAGCTAAAGCATTACTCATAACTAAAACATCAAAATCTCCTGATTTTTTATATCTATCATAATACTCTTTAGACTTTCTCTTCACAAATAATTTGTTTTGAGCAGATAATTTTCCTTCTTTATTTCTTCCTCTTTCAACACTATCAAACATTGCTTTTAAGATACCCTTCGCAAACTCTAAAATATCTTTGTCTTCATGCTTAATAATATATTCAAATAAAGATAAATGATGTTCTTTACAATATTCCAAAATTTCATTAAAGGTAGTTTGCTCATATATTTCTTTGCAATCGATCGTTTCTTTATGACCTAGCTCTTTTAACTCTCCACCGCCAATAGAAAAAATTAACCATTCATCAATTAATTTACCTTCTTTATATGCATAAAACTTTAAACCATTAGGATGAAAATCATAGTGAGTATCAAAATCAAATTTAATTTCTAAATCTTCACCAAAAACTCTGTATAAAGCTTTATCAGTTAAATGCCCTTTTCCTGTTAAGGCAATTGAACCATATAAATCAACTGTAAATTTATCAGCTTCTTTATTTTTTTCTTTAAAGATTGTAGCTGCTTTAGTAGGCCCAATTGTATGTGAACTTGATGGCCCATAACCTACTTGAAATATTTTTCTAATACTTTCCATAACAATACCTCTTGTTTATTATTATACCAATTATGCTTTCATTTTGCCATTAAAAAACTTGATTTTAAGATATATTTATAATATAATTATATTATACTTATTTAAGGAGGTAGATTTAAGATTATGCAGAAAGTTATCGCTGTAACTCCAAGAATTATTTATGAAGGTACAACAGCTAAAGAATTTGTAAACCGCCGTTATGTTAGGGCATTATTAAACAGAGGATTTTTAGTAATTATGCTTACGCTAGAAAATGAAAATACTGAAAGTTTACTAGAAAAATGTGATGGATTTTTAATAACAGGTGGAGATGATATTGACCCTGTTCATTTTGGCGAAATAAATACCGGTGAATCAAAAGATGTTATGAAAGAACTAGATGATTTAGATAAGATTGTTGTTGAATATGCTCTAAAAAGCAAAAAACCTCTTTTAGGTATTTGTAGAGGTCATCAATCAATTAATGTTTTTGCTGGTGGAAGCCTATATCAAGACATTGGTAAAAGTCATTCAGGGATTAAAGAAAATCACGTAGTTCATACAGTACCCAATAGATTATTAAACTTTAAAAAAGAAATAAAAGTAAATAGTTATCATCACCAAGCACTTAAAAAAATCGCACCAGATTTTATAGAGATTGCTAAACACGAAGATGGTACTAATGAAGCCATTATTCACAAAACGCTACCAATTATTGGTATCCAATGGCATCCTGAAATGCAACAAGATAACGAACCTAGCAAAATCATCTTTGACACATTTGCTAAATTAGTTAATAACCATAAATAAAAAAGTGAGTTAATCTCACTTTTTTTGTTTTAAATCCATTTGTAATTGTTTGATATTAGGATCATGTTCTGCTACTTCTTCGCTTTGGATTTGGGCAACTCTTGTACTTGCAGCTGCAGCAAGTGCACCTACAATATCATCTAAGAAAGTATGACATTTTCCACCTTTACCCTCTTTGTTTAACTTGCCTACAATCCCTGGTTTATTTACATCAATATCTCCAAAATTAGTTTGTCCAATAACACCATAATTAGAAGCTATACTTAAACCAAGTAATTCATCAATTCCAAACATCCCAAGATCTTCTGCTAGAATATCTTGCATTGGCTGAGATAGTTTTCCTTGTTCAGTTAAAATATCTATTTCAATTCCTAATTGAACAGCATGAAAAATATCACGATAAGTTAATATCTTAGCGACACTTTCCAAACAAGTACTTAACTCAATATCAGGATTATACTTTGATTGTTGTTTATAAGCAATTAAAGCAATATCTTCTAATGTTACTCCTCTTTCTTCAAGCTTCTTTTTATTCATTTTAAACATTTCTTCACGAGAATAAATAATCTTCTTCT
This sequence comes from Acholeplasmataceae bacterium, assembly GCA_012839485.1. Classification (GTDB taxonomy): domain Bacteria; phylum Bacillota_I; class Bacilli_A; order ML615J-28; family CAG-698; genus DUNF01. The sequence goes on along the minus strand of DUNF01000053.1, from coordinate 22,607 downwards.
CTTTCATCTTTCTCCTCCTATTATTTCTCCAATTTTAAAAATTTCTTTACCTTTTCCGTTTAAGAAATCTCTAACTGGAGTTGTATTTTTACCTTGGCGTTTTATTAGTAATAAACCAATTGCACCTTCTTTGCAAGCAATAATTATTTCATCTTTGGTAATCTCAATAATTTCTCCAGGATTACCTTTTTTATTTAAATACAGTTTAGCTTGATAAACTTTATAAACTTCTTCCTTGAAATTAAAATAAGCACCTTTAGAATAATTAATTGCTCTTATCTTATTATACACCTTATAAGCTTCTTTTTCAAAAGAAACAAGTTCGTCTTCATTGCTTATAATCGGCGCAAAAGTAACTTCTTCTTCATTTTGTTCTTCCCCAATAAGTTTTTCTAGCTTTAGTTTCTCAATAACTTCAACTATCAACTTAGCACCTAAATTGCTTAAAACATCAAATGCTTCTTTTTCTCCCAATTCTAAAGGTAAAGAAATTCCTTTTTTGGCTAGAATATTACCTGCGTCCATTTTGCTAGTCATATAAATAATACTAACACCGATTTCTTTGTCCCCATTCATAATTGCTCTTTGAATTGGGGCTCCACCACGATATTTAGGAAGTAATGACCCATGACAATTAATTGCTGCAATCTTTGGATGATTTAAAATTGCTTTTCCTAAAAATTGGCCATAGGCAGCCGTAACAATTAAATCACATTCTGTATTTAATATATAATCTTTTTCTTTATTGATATTAAGAGGTTGAAAAACTGGCAAGCCTAACTCTAAAGCTTTCATTTTTACTTCGCTATAAACGATTTTTTTTCTAATTCTTGAATCAGGCTGTGTCACTACTAGCACCACTTCAAAATGCTTATTTATTTCTTCTAAAACTGGAACAGCAAATTCAGGTGTTCCCATAAATATAATTTTCAAATCATTCCTCCTAATAAAGAGTTTTTGGATGTCTTTCAAATATAAACTCTAAATTGTCTTTTTTAAACTTCTCTTTTACTTCCTCAATTAATTTACTTAACTTTTCAAAATCATTAGTTTTAATTATTAATTGCATACCTTGATATTTCCTCGTATATTTAGGCCCTAATATTTCACTATCGGTAAAAAGACTTCTAAATACTTTACGAAAATAGTAAGCTGCATGATATCTCTTACTATAATCACCACCAATAATTAATCTCATTATCTCTAATTTTGGCGGATAATTTAAAGCATTCCTTTGCCTTATCTCTTGAAAATAAAAGTTTTGATAATCATTTTTTAATCCTAAAGTGATACTATAATGATCTAAATTATATCCTTGTAAGACTAAACCCAAATTATCTTTATTTAATACCTTAACAATATTTAAAAACAAAGTTTCTGCCGCTCGATAATCTCCGTAATTTAAAATATTATCAGAGTTAATTAAAGCTACAAAACTAATATTAGGATAATTAAGTAAATCAAAAACTAAATTAGTCCCAATAATAAAATCTACTGCTTGTTCTTCAATCGTTAGTACTGCCTCACTATATTTACTATAGTTACTCATTGTCTCAGCAGTAATCAATAAATACTTTTTATCTGGATAAAATTTCTTTAAATCCTCTTCTAAACTTTCTAGCCCTAAGTTAAAGAAACTTAACTTGCTACTATTACAACTAGGACATTTTAAATTAGAATAAGATACTTTATAATCACAATAATTACAACTTAATTCATTCTTGTTTTTATTGTAAGATAAACTTATCTTACAACTAGGACACTTAATAACTTCAGAGCAATTATTACACATTACCATTTCACTATAATTCTTTTGATTTAAAATTAAAGCTACCATCTTTTTATTATTAAATGCAACCTGAATCTTTTCCTTTAGAGTGTTAGAAATTAATGGACTAACCCTAGCTATCTCTTTTCTTAAATTAACTAAAGTATATTTATCATTTTCTTTCTTTAAATTTTCTAATAAAATATAATTGTTCTTTAAATAATTATCATAGTCATCTACACTTAGAGTTTCATTGACTAATATTAGTTCAGCTTTATGATATTCCATTCTCCATTTTAAAACGTTAAGTGTAGAAAACTTAGGATTTTGCTCATTGATATAAGCAGTATCATTTGCATCAAAAATCACAATTAAACCTAATTTTTCTAAAGGTAAGAAACTACTAGAAATAGTCCCTACAACTACATCTACATTACCTTTCTTAACTTGCATGTAATTGTCAAAATATTCATTGTTACTTAATGAAGAATTGAAACAATAAACCCTAGCATTAATTAACCTTTTTTCTAAAAAATCATAAACTTCAAAAGATTGAATAATTGATTTTGTTAAAATCAACACTTGTTTATCTAAAAGAATAGTTTTAGAAATAACATCTTCTAAAAATTTATACTTAAACTCTAAATCATCAGTTATTAAAAGATAAGGTTTATTTTTATTAGCTTCATATTTTGCCTTAATATCTTGTTCTAAAGGATTATAAGTAACTTGAGATGCTTGAAATTTCTTTAAATTATCTTCTTCTTTAATAACTTCTCTTACTTCTAAAAAGCCATCTTTTCTTAAATCATTAATTAAAAAATGACTAGAATTAGTATTTAAACTAATTTCTTCAATAGTTTGACCAGGATTATTTGAAACATATTCAATAATCCTTTTTCTTTTGATTGTTAAATTTTCAATATCTTTATTCTTGCTTACAAAATAAATATTTTGATATTTATTTTTACCATAAGTATAGTGGTTATATTCAATAGCTAAGTTTCCTTTTTTAAGTTCTCTAGCAATTTGACTACTATAATCAAGCATTGAACTATTATATTCAATTTTTGATTTTCCTTGGAAAAGCATCGCTACATTACTATCTAGTTTTTCTAAATGAACCACTTTTAAATATTTACGATATTTAGTTTTTAAAAATGCTGGATACATTAGATCTAAAGAAGATACAAGTAAACTTTTAGTTTCATCTGAAATTATCTTAGCTAAATCAATTTGTTCTTCAGTAAGCTGTTTATCAAAATCATAAACATCTAAAATTTCCTTAATCATACCAGAATATGAAGTTTCATCACTAATTCTAATAACATAACCAATAATTTGACGAGATCCAAATTCAACTAATACTCTGCTTCCTATATCTACATATGATTCAAAATGCTTAGGAATCTCATAAGTAAATAAAGTATCAGTATTAGCATTTCTAACGTCAACTAAAACTTCTGCGAACATCATTTCTCAATCACCCCTAAAGCAATTGCCCCATATAAAGCTGAGTTATCTTTTAAAGTAGGACTTACAATTAACTCATCAACACTTTTAACTGCTTTATATGTATAGTAATTGTTATTTAATTTTTCAAATTCTTCTCTTACTAAAGGAAGTAGCTTTTCTTGATGACTAACTCCACCACCGATAATTATTTTATCAGGTGCAAATGTTAGATATAAATTATATATTCCTTGAGCGATATAATTAGCTTCTCTTCTTAATAAATCATCTCTTTTAGCTAGTTCATCATAGCTTAAATTGTATCTTTTATCTAAACTAATACCACTTGCTAATCCTTCAAAACAATCACTATGAAAAGGACAAGTACTAGGATAGCTATCATTAGAATCTCTTTTTAAAGTCATATGACCTATTTCAGGATGATGATGACCTTGAACTAAACTTCCATTATATACAATTCCTCCACCAATTCCCGTACCTATCGTTACATAAACTAAGTTTTGAAATTTCTTTTTATAGCCATAATAGTACTCACCAAAAGCTGAGGCATTGACATCAGTAGTTATCTTGACATTACATTTAAGAGCATCTTTTAATGCCTTTAGAATATTATAATTAGCCCAAATCTTCTTTGGTGTATCTAAAATCATCCCGTATCTTTCATCACTAGGATCTAAACAAATCGGGCCAAAACAACCAACACCCATCGTTTTAATCGGAAAAGCAAGAAAAAACTTGATTACTTTTTCCATCGTCTCTTCAACTGTAGTTGTTTTAATAGTAGTATCTTGTAAGATAACACCACTTGATGTTGCTACAGCACATTTGAATTTAGTACCACCAGCTTCAATTGCTCCAATTAACATACGAATAGTCCTCCTTTTACTATATTTTACCATATTTTATCAAAAAAATAAACTACTACTAATATAATAACTACTTGCCTTATTTTTTACTTTTATATTTTAAAAAGAAACACTTATTTCCCAAGTGTTTCTTCATTAGTACTATCATAAATTGTAATTTGATCTTCATAAATTTCTTCTAAAGCCAAACCCAAAGATTTTTTATTTACTGGATCTTCTAATAATTCTTCAGCATCGCCATGTTCTAAGTCTTTAGCTCTTTTAGCTGCACCTAAAACTAAAACATACTTACTCTTACTTTTATCTAATAAAGCATCAATTGGTGGATATCTTAGTCCTTCACCAATATTCTTTTCTTTTTTCATTATTCCTCCTCCAAAAGTTTTTTATAACCATGTATTGTTCTTTCTGTCCTAGCATGTTCAGCCCTAATGATTGTCATTATTTTTTCAGCTGCATTATGAATATCATCATTAACTACGATATAATCATACATATATGCCATATGCATCTCACTCAAAGCTTTATCAAAACGTTTTTGAATTAGCTCTTCTGATTCAGTTCCCCGACTAGTCAAGCGATCATGTAAAGCTTTTAGGCTAGGTGGAGCAATAAAAATAAATACAGCATGAGGCATTTTACATTTAACTTGCGATGCACCTTGAATCTCAATTTCTAAAACAACTTCATGACCTTCATTAAGTTGTTCCTTAACATAGTTAAGCGGTGTTCCATAATAGTTCCCAACAAACTCCGCATATTCAAGCATCTCACCATTTTTGATTTTCTCTTCAAATTCTTCTTTTGACACAAAAAAGTAATCCTTGCCATCAACTTCGCCAGCTCTTTGTTTTCTAGTAGTCATCGAAATAGAGTAAATTAAATCATGTCCTTCCATTTCAAATAAAGCTTTTCTAATTGTCCCTTTACCTACACCACTTGGTCCAGATAAAACTATCAAAATTCCTTTATCGTCCAATTTCATAAAACACGCCTCATATTACCACTTATTATACCTAAAAAAGAATAGATTGTCAAATGTTAATGGTTTCATTAAATTCTAATAAAAAAGTTAAGTTTTGGTAACTTAACTTTGGTAATTCTTCTTCATGATCTAAAGAAAAATTTCTATAAAATTCATAATATTTTAGTTCAATTAGTGGTATATCTGGTTCTTCAAAATCACTAACTCCGAAATCAAAAATAATTGTATCCTCTTCATCATAAAAAATATTTAATGGTGTAACGCTATAATAACCAATAATTTCATAATCATAAGTTCTTTTTTGATTGCCATCAATTAACTCTCCAGGATAAAACTTATCTGCTATATCAGGATCAAAGATTAAAACACCAGAAGCATCAAGATTAGTAACTTCCTTATTGCCTCTTTTATGCGACCAACTACCATCAGGATTTTGTCTATACCAATGATAATCACGGTTATCTTTATCCATTGCAAAAGCAACTTTGTACTCACCTTCTAAAGTAGATTCATATTTGTCTATCTCATTAAAATTGAATTTTGCAGCTTCTGCATCTTCTAAAACATTTTCCAAAACAAGTTCAGCTCTTAATCCATCTTTATATGGACTTCTGGCAGGTAAAATCTCTAAAAAGTTTGCTAAACAACCTGGATCTACCGTACACATTATTTTATCTATAAGAACACCACTTTCTAAAGAATCAGCATAAAATGCTTGAAAATTAAACGCATAGCTATAACAATTAGTATTTTGGATGATAGGGCTTTTATTCCATTCTTCTGGCTCATATTCCACTTCAGAACCAGATGTAGGTAAAATTGGGAAAAGTTTCCATAAATCCAAACCATTATCATCATCAGTATAGCGATATTGTTTTACTTCTCTTCCATCAATAGCACCACTTCGACTAGCCTTCATAACCCAATCTTCATCATCTGTTCTTGCAGATAAAGGATATATTTTATATTCATTTTCATTGACTTCTTTAATTTGCCAATGCTGTCTTGGAATTTTTATATACTCTTCTTGAATTAAATTAATACCTCGCTTATTCTCACTACCTTTAGGAATAGCTAATGCCTTTCTACTATTTAGGGAAATGATTTTATAAACATTGCTGTATAAGTGCGTAAATTCCCAGATTTGGTGTTCTTCGCCACTATAAGGCCACAACTCTAAAATAGCTTGATCTTTTAAGTATTGATTTAGAAAATCATCATCATCTACTTGTAAGTAGTTTTTAAGTTGTGAGTTGAAAATTAAATATTTACCATCTTCAATAACTTTAGGTTTAATAGGTATTTGCTCATCATCGCTTGGTTCTACTTCAACACTAGAATCATTACCTGAATTATTTTTTATTGTATCTTTGTTTATTGTAACACTAACAATACCTAAAGATAAAACAATAAACATAATAATATAACTCATTAAATCAATGCTCTTTTTCATCTTCCGCTCCTTATTTATATAAGTATACAACTTTTTTTTCATATTTCAAGGTTTAATTGCAAATAAAGTAAATTTTTGGTAAAATAAATTAAGGTGAGATTATGAGTTTTGATGGCGTATTTATTAGAAGTCTAATTAAAGAATTAAAAACAAAAATCATTAATACAAGAATAAACAAAGTCAATTTTTATAACAAATATGACTTTTCTTTTAGCTTGTCGAATAAACAAGAATTACTTTACTTGCTATCAAATAACCCTCATGTACTACTTACAAAACAATCACTAGTAAAAATTGATAATCAATCAAACTTTTCTAAAGTCTTAAAAAAACTATTTGAAAAAGCAGTTATTACTGATATCTATCAAATTGAAAATGATCGTATCATCGTATTAGAAATCTCTTCATTTGACGATTTAGGCTATGAAGAAAAATATAAACTAATTTTTGAAGCCTTTGGCAGAAACTATAATTTAATTATTGTAAACAAAGAAAACAAAATTTTAGAAATCTTACTACCTACTTCATTAGATAGTAAAAGAGTTTTACTTAAAAATACTTTATATGAACCTATGGATTCAAATCAAATAAATCCATACAAAACAAATATCCTTACAAAAACAAATAACTATCAAGGTATATCGCAAATACTTTTTCAAGAAATTCAATACCAAAATGATTTGAATGTTATAAATAATGAAGTTAAACCAGTAATTATAGATAATGATAAAACATACTTCTACTGTTTTGATTTAAAACACCTAAAAGGTAATAGAATGTATTTTTCTACACTATCAGAATTACTAGAGTCTTACTTTCAAAATTTCAAAAACCAATCTATCATAAATAATGACTTAAAACTACTTTCTAATCATTTAGATAAAGAATTAGCTAAGTTAAGAAGAAAAAAAGGAAAACAAGAAAAAGAATTAGAGGAAGCATATAATAATCTAGAATATGAGCAAATTGGTAATATTCTAAAAGCAAACCTTCACCAAATTAAAAAAGGAATGAGTAAGCTAACTACCAATAACTTTTATACTAATAAAGAAATTACAATTAAACTTGATCCTCTTTTATCTCCAAGTCAAAACTTAGACCAAATCTTTAAAAAATACAAAAAAGCTAAAAGAAGTATTGATTATGTCAAAAAACAAATCGAAGAAACTCAACTTGATATTTTATACTACGAAGATATCCAATCACAATTAGACTACTTTGATTATAATAGTATCAATGAAACAATCTTGGAATTAGGCTTAAGAAAAATCACAAAAAAAGATGAAAAAGATTTAAAAAAACCTAAATATAGTACTTATATTTTGGGCGATAATAAGTTCATCTATTTAGGCAAAAATAATTTTCAAAATAGTTTTGTTACTCACAAACTCGCTAATAAAGATGATTATTTCTTTCATGTAAAAGACTATCCAGGATCTCATATAATTTTAAGAGGGAATAACTTACTTTTGGAAGATTTTAAAATTGCCGCTAACTTTGCTGCATACTTCTCAAAAGCGCAAAATAGTAGCAATGTGGCTGTTATTTATACTCAAGTAAAAAATGTAAATAAAATAGCTGGTCAAAAAGGATCATTTGTAAAGTACAAAAATGAAAAAACAATCTTTGTAACACCAAACAAAGATTTGATAACTAGATATGAAAAAAGGAATTAGTACAAAACTAATTCCTTTTTATATGAACAATTTTCTTGTTTACTTTAAATAATATTTCAATTATTCAACTTCTTTATAACAAACAAAATATCTATGACTCATACTTTTTTCTTCATCCGAATTAGAATTTATAAAACTAGCACATAAACCCACTTTACATCTTAAGCCATTTGCTTCAAAAATTAGTTCAGGAATAATAGTCTCTAAATTAACTGATTTAGGTAATCCTAGTAATTCAATCAATTGAAAAACATCCATCCCTTCTTTAACTAATTCCATTCTGTCATTATTAAGTTCTACTTTTGAATATGCAGTAATAGAATCAATAACAGCTTCATCATCCTTATTATTAATATAGCCCGATTTTTCAGTAGAGCAAATTACATTTTTATCTTCAAGAGAAAATACTAGATAATCAAGAAATTCACAAATATCTTGGTTATTTAAATTTTTCTTAATATCTCCTAAAGTCATTCCTTTACTAATTGTTTTATCATTAATTTCAATGTTTTTGCTTGTAGAAGAATAGTCAAAATATTGTAAATTGTGATTATCATTAACAGCTAATAATGCTTTACCATAAAGTACTTCTAAATGATATCCATCATTAGTTTCAAAAATTACTGGCATTACCAATGATCTCATAGGATGTTGATTGTATTTATTTGGCACACCTAATAATAAAACCAAGTCATCATAATTCATACCACGTTTAACTTTCTTCAAATCATAAATTGTTGCCATTTTTGAAGGCAACACAAACATAGAATTAAATGTAATTTCTTCTTCTTCATTAACATCATAAGAAACAATAACCTCTTTGTCTTCTAATCTATAATACACCCTTCCATAATTAACATCAAAAACATAACACACCTTATACTTACTCAATAGTTCTAAATTATTTTCATTTATTATAGTACCATCACTTAATGTTATAGAATCAACTTTATAAACCGCTAATTCCAAGCCATCTTCAAAATTGTTATTTAAATTAGAAATTTGTTGTTTTCCATTATCTATAGTAAGATTCTTTTTAGAGCTATTTTCACATCCAACTAGCATACAAACAATCAAAATAGAAAATAAAACAATAATAACCTTCTTCTTCATATTTAATCACCTCCATTCTTTAAATTTTTTTATAAAACTTTAGACTTTTTAATTGATCTAGTGTAGCATCAACTTGATATGTTCCATTCATTATTAAATCTAAAATTATTGTATTCGAATCGTAAAAAATATTCAAAGGGGTAACACTATAATATCCAACAACTATATAATTTACGTAGTTTAGTTGGTAATTTTCATCATAATATTCATAATAATTATTAGATGTACTTGGATTAAATATAATTTTATTTGAAGCATCTTTGTTAGTAACAAAACCTGCTCCTCTTTTATGTGACCAACTTCCATCAAGATTTTGTCTGTACCAATGATAGTCAGTATTGTTAACATCGATTGCTAACGCCACTTTATACTGTCCATCTGGACATTGTTGATTTATACCAATGCTATTAAATATGAAGTTTTTAGCTAATTTATCTTGAATGGTATTTTCAAAAACTAATTGTGAAGTTACTCCGTTAACATATGGAGAATTAATGTCCAATATTTCTTGAATATTATCCAGACATCCAGGATTAATTCGCCCCATAATTTTTTTATTATAATATTGATATCCTAAGTCATTTGTATAAAAAGCTTGAAAATTAAAAGCATAGCAATAACAATTGGTATTATTTCTAATTGGTGTCGCATTCCATTCCTCAGGATTATATTCTAGTTCAGAGCCTGATGTAGGTAATATTGGAATAAATTTCCACAAATCACGATAATTACTATTATTTGTATATTCTATTTGTTGAACTCTTCTACCATCTATACTACCGCTGGCACTTGCTCCCATAACCCAATCAGTAGTTTGATAAATTCCTGACACTGGTTTAAGTTTGTATTTCCCTGAGCTTACTTCACTTATTTTCCAATGTTGTCTATTTATATCTTGATATGTTTCTTGTATTAAATCAATGTTACCCATATTTGTATAGTCTTTCTTTACAGTAATAGCTTTTTGACTTTTGCAAGAAATTATTTTATAAACATCACCATAAACTCTAGTAAATTCCCACAAATGATGTTCACCAGTACTATAGGGCCATAACTCCAAAGGGACTAGATTTGTCGAATAATTATTACTACAATCTTCTTCGGTTATTTTCAAATAATTATTCAACTCAACATTCACTATACAATACTTCCCATTAGGAATAGGTGCTTGAGCTGGGGGTTCTCCAGGACCTGGTGGAAGAACATTGCTATTAGGCGCAATGCCTCCGTTTTCATCACTAGCTTGAACATTTGGCATAAAAGCAATAAAAACAATAAAAAAGAAGATAATAAATGACAATAACTTAAAATTTTTTTTCATATACTTTCCCTCCTCAATTTTATTATACTCCTTTTTTTTCTATTCGCAAGAATTAAAAAGAAAGTAAGCGTTTTCATTTTAATGGCAAAATAATTTATTAATAAAACATATTCAATTTAAAAGGAAATATCATAAAAAAGGAATTAGTTAAACTAATTCCTTTTTATCTTCAGAGGTACAAAAATGAAAAAAAGGGCATTTTTCACATAGAGGACCTCTTGCTTTACAAATATATCTACCAAAACGTAGTAATCGTAAATGCGCTATCCCCCATTTTTTTTGATCTAATATTTTCATTAAGTCTTCCTCAACACCCAAAGTAGTTTCTGCCTTTGATAACTCTAATCTTCTCGCTACCCTAAAAACATGAGTATCTACTGCTATCCTTGGAATTTTAAATCCCTCAGATAAAACTACATTAGCTGTCTTTCGCCCTACACCTGGAAGACCCATTAACCACTTTATATCAGGCTCAATTACATTATTGTTCTCTAAAATGATTTTAGATGCTTCAATAATGTTTTTTGCTTTTGTATTATATAAACCTATAGTTTTGATAATCTCTTTTACATCTTCAAGATTAGCTTTAGCTAATTTTTTTGCATCAGGATATTTTTTAAATAATTCTTTAGTTACATTATTAACTGCAATATCTGTAGTTTGTGCTGACAAAATAACGGCAACTAGTAACTGAAAAGCTGACCCATATTCTAAATCACCTTTATTGTTTGGAAAAAGTTCTCCTAAAGCATCACAGATATAATCAATTTTTTCCATGATAGTCTTTCCAAAGGTCTTTTAATGCATCCATATCTTCATCTGCTTTATTACTATATCTATTTACTAAAGCGCGATCAATATACTTAACACCTCTATTTTTACTAGAAATTGCACTATTTACAAATTCTTCAATATCTTTGTAATCATATTCAAATTCATAAAACCATTTACGAACAATCTCAACTTCAATAGGTGATAAGACTTTATTAAATCCTTGTTCTAGTTTTTTTGTAGTTGCTACAAGTCTATTTTCTTTAAGTTTGTTTTCTTGGTTGTTATCTTCGCCATAAAGTAAGTTAGCTAACTTTTGATATGTACCATCTAACGAATATAACTCTCTTTGAGCTTCAAAATCTATTTTTAAAAACCCAAAGTCAATTAATCGCATTAAATAGTTTGCAAGATCATTTTCATTAATTGTCATATTTTTAACCAATTTCTTAACTGAAATTGATTTAATATCTCTTTGAAGTAAACGATTAATCTTAATCAAAATCATTGCCTCAGTTTCATTAAGTTTTAAGGATGCATATTTTTCAATAATTAAATTATCAAAATTAATTAGATTATTTTTAATTAAATCATAATATTTTTCCATAACTAAAACCTCACTTTGCTAATTTCTCTAAAGCTGCTTTAGCAGCGTTTTGCTCAGATTCTTTTTTTGACTTACCTATACCTTCGCCTAATTTAATTTTCTCATAATAAACAAATGTTGTAAATAGTTTATCATGACTAGGTCCTTCTTCCTTTACTAATACGTAAGTAACAGATTTCTTTGTTTCTGCTTGAACATATTCTTGTAAAGTACTCTTATAATCTAAGAAAAAGCCATCTTCTTTAATAGTATCAATTTCTTTTAAAACAAGATCATTGATAATTTCTTTGACTTTTTCCAAAGAAGAATCTAAATAAACAGCTCCTAAAAAAGCTTCAAATAAATCTCCTAAAACAGAAGGTTTACTTCTTCCGTTTTGTTCTTCCTCGCCTTTACCTAAAAGTAAGAGTTTATCTAAGCCTAACTTCAAACTGTATTCTGCGTTTGCTTGCTCACAAACATAAGTTGCTCTAATTTTCGTCATTTCACCTTCTCGTAAATTAGGATATTTACGATATAAGTATTCAGAAAAACAAAAATTTAAAATTGCATCACCTAAAAACTCTAATCTTTCATTATTCTTTACATTATTCTCATTGGCATATGATGTATGGGTAAAGGCAGTTTGGTACAATTCATAGTTATTTACCTTTAAATCATACTTCAAACAAATTGCCTTAAACACCTTATTCATCTTTGTCACCAATGATTGCTTTCATCTTTTCGTTGACATTACCTAAAACAGCACGTCTTGCAAGACTAATTGCTGCTTGAAATGATGGACCATTTGATGAGCCATGAGCTTTAATAACAATCCCATCAGCACCTATTAAAATTGCTCCACCAATGCTATCAGCAGTAGTTTTATTTTTTAATTCCTTGAAAACACCTTTCATAAATAGGTATCCAAACTTGGCTTTAGAAGATGCCATAATTCCTTGCTTTAAAAGCTTACCAACCGCAATTGCAACACCTTCAGCTGTTTTCATTACCATATTACCAGTATAACCATCTGTTACTAAAATATCACAAGGAGATGCAAGCATCTCTTTTGGTTCAATGTTTCCAAAAAATGTAATGTTTTTATTATCTTTTAATAAGTGAAAAGCCTCGATATCAAATTCTCTACCTTTTGCTTCTTCTGTTCCGATATTTAAAAGACCTACTACTGGCTTTTCTACACCCATTACTTCTTTCATATAAATAGTTGCATATTCTGCAAGTTGAACTAAATGTTCTGGTTTTAACTCTAAGTTAGCACCTGAATCTAAAAGTAATCTTTGTTTGCCATCACCTAAATCAGGAAGTCCTAAACATAAAGCCATACGGCTCATTCCTTTCATTCTTCGCAAGACGATATGGGCTGATACAACAACAGCTTGGGTAGGACCTGCAGTTACTACACCTTCAGCTTGATTTTCTTTTACAGCTGTAAATGCTTGAACTAAAGAAGTGTCTTTATTATTTCTAATTTCACGTCTCGGATCAGCTTCACCCATGGAAATAACTCTAGGTGTGTGAACAATAGTAACTCTCTTATTAGGAACCAAATATTTCTTTATTTGTTCTTCATCGCCATATAAAATTAACTCTAAATCTTTATGCTCTTCAATACTTAAATTAACACCTTTAATTATTTCCTCAGGAGCGAAATCGCCACCCATAGCATCAATTGCAAGTTTTACCATAGTTCCTCCTATTCTAAAAGTTCACTTTTTGTTTTGAAATCTTCATCTACAATATTATATAACATCTTATAATCTTCTGTAAAGATTAAACCAGAATTAATAATTCTATCAGCTTCATCATTACATAAATTTAATAATTCACGATCATTAATGATATTGGCAAACTGAAAATCAATAATTCCACTTTGCTTAACACCATAATACTCTCCAGGTCCTCTTACAAGCAAATCTTCTTCAGCTAAAGTAAAACCATCAGAGTTAGAAGCAATTAATTTTAACCTTGCAATTGCCGTCTCAACAGTCGTATCAGATACTAGAAAACAATATGCTTGATAGTCTGATCTTCTAACACGACCACGCATTTGGTGAAGTTGAGCTACACCAAAACGATCAGCATCTAAAATGACAATTGTAGTTGCATTAAGAATATTAACTCCTACTTCAATAACACTAGTAGAGATAAGAATTTTAATCTCCCCATCTTTGAATTTTGTCATTACTTCTTCTTTTTCTTCTTGTTTTAAACGACTATGAATTAACCCTACTTCACAAATACCATTAAATAACTCTTTATATTCTAAGTAAATATTTGTAACATTCTTTAAATCTAAACTCTCAGATTCTTCAATTGCTGGACAAACAACATAAACTTGTCTTCCACGACTTAATTCTTCTTTAATATGAGTCATAATAAGATCTTTATCTTTATATTGCAAATACTCAGTAATTACTGGTTTTTTATTTCCAGGCATTGTTTTGATTGTAGAGATGTCAGAGTCTCCCATAACAGAAATCGCTAATGTTCTTGGGATTGGTGTTGCCGTCATTTTTAAGTGATCAATTTTTTGGCCTTTAGCTACCATTTCTGCTCTTTGTTTTACACCAAAACGATGTTCCTCATCTGTAACAACAAACCCTAAATTATGAAACTTAACATCTTTTTGAAATAGGGAATGTGTTCCAAGTATAATATTTACTTTTCCCTTTTCCAAATCTTTTAATATTTCTTTTTTCTCTTGTAATGGTACACTAGCAGTTAATAATTGTAAGTTTAAATTAGTATTTTTAAAAGCTTTTTTCAAGGTGTCAAAATGTTGATGAGCTAAAATTTCAGTTGGAACTAACATTGCTGCTTGATAGCCTGCAGTATGCACTGCATATAAAGCAATCGCAGCTACAACAGTTTTACCAGAACCTACCTCACCTTGTAATAATCTACTCATTTTATAATCTGATTTTAAATCTTTTAGTATATTATCTACAGCTTCTTTTTGATCTTTAGTAAGTTCAAAAGGTAAATCTTTAATAAACTGATTAACTTTTTCTTGATCAAAATTCACCTTTAAACCTTCAGGATGATTCTTTCTCATATATAGTGAATACTTAATTTTTAATTGATAAAGCAATAATTCTTCAAATTTGATTCTTTTAATTGCTTTTTCAACTTGACTCATTGTATCAGGCGTATTCACAAACTTAATCGCTTTATCTAAATCAATTAAATCGTGCTCGTCTTTCAAACTTTGAGGTAAATAATCAACAATTTCTCTTCGATATTCCCTTAATAATTTCTGTTTGATTTCAAATAATTTATCATCAGTAATACCATCAATTCCAAAAATGGGACTAATGTTATTACTATATTCATCAAGTTCAATTTCACTAGCTGTAAAGTTTTTAATATCTTTTTGAAACTTACCAGTTACACGAACATAAACGCCATAATTTAATTTTGAACGTAAAAAATGACGATTGAAAATAGTAACTCTTACTTTATTACCATCACTATCAATATAAAAATTCATAACTGTTAATTTACTTCTGGCATTATAAACAAAAGGTTTCCCCTGAACAATACCAGAAATCGTAATAGTTTGCTCTAGGGGAGCATCTGTTGTTGGGACTATCGTATAATCGTTAAATCTTTTAGGATAATAAGTCAATAGATCCCATACAGTATTAAGTTTATGTCTTTTGAAAATAGCAATATTTCTTTTTGTAATATATTCTTTTTCAGTTAATGGGATATTTTTCAAATTATTCCTCCTAAATTATAATTAAAGGGGCTTTAAGCCCCCTTGATTATTCTATCGCTAGAATATAACTATAGACTTCTTGATCTCCTTCAACAACGTCTACTTCCACATTTTTATAGTTCTTTGTAATGTGTTTAACAACATTATTAATTTCTCTTTGGTCAGCATCTTTACCTCTGATAATAGTAATGATTTCTTTATCAGGAGTGATACTTTCTTTTAATAGTCTCTTAGTAGTTTCATAACGATTCTTATGACTAGCTACAATTTTACCATTACAAATAGCTATGTAATCATCTTTTTTAATTTTGATACCATTGTTATCAGCATCTCTAATTGAATAAGTAACTTGTCCTGTAGTTACATTAGCAATTACTTTCTTTAAGTTGCTTAATAATAATTCAGGTTCTTGTTCTAAATCTACCATTGTGATTGCTGAGAATCCTTGAGCAATTGATTTAGTTTCTAATACCCAGATTTTAGCATCTTCGTATAACTCTGCAGATTGTTTTGCAGTTAATACGATATTACTATTATTAGGGAAAACAATGATATTTTCTGCGTTTACGGCACCATAAGCATTTAAGAAATCAGCTGTTGATGGATTCATACTTTGGCCACCATGGATAACATAATCTGCTCCTAGTTCTTTAAAAGTATTAATTAGTCCGTCGCCAGTAGCTACCGTTACAATAGCATATTTTTCTTTCTTAACATTAGGTTTTACTTCTATTTTAGGTTCTTTATCTTTTGGTTCACTATGATGGATTTCGTTATGTTGTAAAGTCATATTTTCAATCTTTAATTGAATAAATTCACCATATCTTTGACCAATATTTAGAATAACACCAGGAGTTAAAGTGTGGATATGAACTTTAATAATATCTCCATCTTTAACACAAACAATGCTATCGCCTAAAACACTAATTTCATTAAGAATTGTTCTTTCATCAACACTATTTTTGTATTTATCAGATAATTGAAGTAAGAATTCTGTGCAATAACCAAATTCGTTCTCATGACTATGACCATCACTATTAAAAGCAAGATTGATAGTAGGTGTAGCAGCTAATGATGCATCTAAATCAACTACAACATCAACAGCACCTGATAAATCAGCTACGATACCATCTACGATAGTTACATAACCAGCACCACCACTATCTACAACTCCAGCTTCTTTTAATACTGGTAGTAAATTAGGTGTATCATCTAAAGCTTTCTTAGCTTCATTTAAATATTCTTCATAAAATTGTTCAATTGTCATTTCTTTTGTGGCAACTTTGCTCATATGATCAGCTGCTAAACGTGCTACAGTTAAAATTGTTCCCTCTACAGGTGTCATAACTGCTTTATATGCTTGTTTTACAGCTTCTTGATAAGCGCTAGCAAGTAATACTGCATCAGCTTCTTTAGCATCACCGATACCATTACTTAAACCACGGAAGATTTGCGATAAGATAACTCCAGAATTACCACGTGCTCCAATTAACATTCCACGAGATAATTTTTGCAATGTACCGCTTAAATCGTCACCTGTATATGCATTCATTTCTTTAACGCCACTTTCAATTGTCATAAGCATGTTTATACCTGTATCGCCATCGGGTACAGGGAATACGTTTAATTCGTCTATTCTTTTGTAATTAGCTTTTAAATTTTTCGCGCCACTATTCATTATTTCTTTGAATAATTTGCCCGTTAAAATTTTCGTATTACTCATTTTAAACACCTCTCCTTATTTATACATCTACTTTTATTTTTAAGTATTATATATTGCAACCCTTAAAAATACCTTAAAACTTACTTTTTCTTTACAATTCTTAAGTTTTACTCTAAAAACAAGCATTGCGAGGTCTTTTTTGCTTGCTCTCGTAGTTTTAATGAAGGTCAAATTACCTAAAACAAGATAAAACGCTCAGAAACGCCAAATTAGGGCCTTTTTCGCCATTTTTCTGCTATTTACACCATTTTCCTAGCTTAAAATGCAATTTTTAACTCTTTTTTATACAAATTTTCTTTCACAATTAAGTTGCTTTTTCTTAAACTTTTTGATATAATATTAAAGTATTTAAGAGTAGTAAGGAGGTTTTAGTTATGGCTCGTAAATGTTATGTTACTGGAATCGGTACTCAATCTGGTAACAACCGTCCTCACTCTTTTAAAGCTACTAGAAGAAAGTGGAAAGCTAACTTACAAAAAGTAAGAATTAAAGATGCTGACGGCAAAATTAAACGTGTTTATGTATCAACACGTGCATTAAGATCTGGACTTGTAGAAAGAGCTTAATGTAAATAAAAGGCTTAGAATATAAGCCTTTTTTATTTGCTTTCTATAACTAAAACTAAATCTTTAGTCTTGATAATAGCATCTTCTTCAATTTCATTACTTAAACATAAGTTATCATTACCAGTTAAGTGATAATTATCTAAATTATACTTAAATCCACTTAAAGTGATATAAGCATCTTGACTAAAGAAAGAAATATACTTATAATCTCCTTTTTTAAATTTAGTGTCTTTATTAATTAAATAAACTTTATTATTTAAATCAAATAAACAAATATTTAATGGAAAATACTTAACTAAACTAATAATAGCTGATAAAGAATGGTCAAATCTTTCTTCTAAAGCATTATAAACTAACACTTTAGAAAATTTATCATCTTTTATTTCCATTAAAGCAAGTTCTAAATCACTATAATCTTTATCTTTAGGATAAACAATTACTTTATCAGCTTTAATATCATTAATATCAACTGAATCAAAGTCACCAATCGCAAGATCTACTTTTATTCCTAACTTATTAAGTAAAAATGTCCCACTATCTAAGCCAATAATGTATTCATTCTCATCCTTTTCATATAGTTTACTAAAAGAATCTTTAGATCCACCTACAATCTTACAAATCATAAGTTCAAAACAGCCTCAATTGCTTTTTTACGGTCTTTTGCTTTAAACACATATGTTCCACACACCGCAATATCACAGCCATTATCTTTACATAATTTGGCTGTTTTTTCATTTATGCCGCCATCTACTTCAATTAAATAGTTTAGTTTATGTTTCTTTCTATAATCATCTAAAAACTTAATCTTCGGCAAACTATTTTCCATAAACTTTTGTCCACCAAAACCAGGTTCAACGCTCATTACTAAAATTAAATCAATTTTATCTAAATAAGGAACCAACTCTTCTACATTAGTCTTCGGTTTAATTGAAATTCCAACTTTAGCTCCATTTTCTTTAATAACTTTAATTATTTCGTCTTTATCTTGTTCTACTTCTAAATGAAAAGTTAAAATATCTGCACCTTTTTTAATAAATATAGGAGCATAATACAAAGGATTAGTAATCATTAAATGAACATCGAAAATCATATCTAATTTTCCTTTTAAATTCTCATAAGCTAAAGTTCCAAAACTAATATTAGGAACAAAATGACCATCCATTACATCGACATGGAGATAATCACATCCTAATTTCTTTAAATCCTTCACATCATCATGCAAATGATTGAAGTTTGCTGATAAAATTGATGGTGCTATTTTCATAATATCCTCCTAATACTTCTTTTTTAATATTTCTTTAACTTCTTCATGTAATAAAAGATAGTTTTCATATCTTGATTTTAAAATCTTTCCTTTTTCTAATGCTTCTTTTACTGCACAATTAGGTTCATTAATATGAAGACAAGTAGCAAAACGACAGTTATGGCTTAAATAAAAGAATTCTTTAAATGAATGAGCTAAAATCGTTTCATTAAACTCTTCTAAACTTATTATACCAAAGCCAGGTGTATCCATAACTAAACCATCTAATACTTTATATAACTCTACATGTCTTGTAGTATGTTTTCCTCTACCTAATGCTTGACTGATTTCTTGGGTTTCTAAATTAAATCCTAAAGTATTGAGTAAAGTAGACTTGCCAACACCACTTTGGCCACTTAAAACAGAGATCTTATTAGTAAATAGTCCAGTAAAGTCATTTTCTTCATGCTTAGAGAAAAAGTAAACTTTATATAAACTCTTATAATAGTTAACGATCTCCAAATATGTTTTATCTAAATCTAAATCAGTTTTCGAGAAAACTATTGTTATCTTTAAATCTAAGTATTCATAGTAAGCAATCATTCTATCAAGTAAATTCAAATTAAGTTCTGGTTCTTTTAATGAAAATACTAAAATGACTTGATCAATGTTAGCTACACTTGGACGTAAAAGTAGGTTTTTTCGCTCCAAAACTTCAGTAATTATATTATCTTCATCAATAATAACTCTATCACCTACATAAATATCTTGCACTTTATGACGAAAAACACCTCTAGGCTTACAAATATATTCTTTATCACCAACTCTTACTGTATAGTCTCCACTTACAAGCTTAGTTACGATACCTTCCATTAACCCTCCTTAATCTGTTTATTTCTTAACTGACCACAAGCTGCATTAATATCATGCCCCTGTTCTCTTCTTTTAGTTACATTTACATTATTTCGTTTTAAATATTTAAAAAACTCATTTACTACTTTTTCATCACTTCTAAAAAACTCGCTACTAGTACTATTATAAGGAATTAAATTTACATAACAGTTTAATCCAGATGTAAATTCTACTAAAGCTCTTGCATCTTCTAGACTATCATTAACATCTTTAAGTAAAATATACTCAATTGTAATCCTTCGATTAGTTTTTTCGTAGTATTTGATAATAGCATCTTTTAATACTTTTAAGTTATAAGCTCTATTTACTGGCATATACTTACTTCTCTTCTCATCTGATGCAAAATGAAGTGAAATCGCAAGATTTACTTGTAATGGAAAATTACTAAACTCTTCAATTTTAGGAGCTAAACCTACAGTACTTACCGTAATATGACGCGAACCAATTGCAAGTGCTTTATCATCATTGATAATTTCTAAAAACTCTAACACATTGTCATAATTATCAAATGGTTCACCTATCCCCATAACTACAACGCTACTTACTTTTTCAAACCTTTTATTTAAATCATCATTAATATACTTAATTTGTAAGACTAATTCATCTACTCTTAAGTTTCTTTGTTTCTTTAAAAGTCCAGATGCACAAAAAGCACAAGCAAAATTGCAACCTACTTGAGTAGAAACACAAACACTATTACCATAATCATGTTTCATTAATACAGTTTCAATTAAATGACCATCATATAATCTAAACAAATACTTAACAGTTCCATCAACTGATTCTTCTTTCTTCACAAGTTCGATGCTATTTAGATAAAAATGCCCTTTTAAAAAGTCTTTAAACTCTTGCTTTAAAACTTTAATATCGTCGATAGAACTAACATTTTGGCTATATAAACCTTCATAGATTTGCACAGCTCTATACTTAGGATGTCCATTTTCAACTAAAAACGATACTAAATTATCTCTTGAAATACTATATAACGATCTCATGCTATTTTCCTTAAGTAAGCTATATAACCGATTACTTCACTATTATCATAACTTACCTCTTTAATTAATTTATAATTTGGATTATTTTCTAAAAAGCTAACAATTACTCTTTCATTTTCGTCTTTATTGACAGTATTAGTATAATAAACAAACTCTCCACCAACTTTAAGTAAAGCAGAAATTTCATCTAAAACAGCTTTTTGAATAGAAATAATCTCCTTTATTCCTGATAAACTCAATTTATATTTTAAGTCTTTTTCTTTTTTATAATTTACTAAATTTGAAGAAGGTGCATTTACTAAAACAAAATCTAAAGAATCATCTTTAATTGCATCTTGCAATACTAAAGGAGAAATTAAAACTGGTCTTACATTTTTCTTATTCATCTTACCTAAATAACGCTTTAACTGTTTTTGCTTCTTCTTTTGATTTAAAACAGCATATAGCTTACCTTTTTTCAATTTATCGCTTAAAAGAGTACTACTTTCTCTACTAGCCCAAAGATCTAACCCAATTTTTTGATCTTCTAATTTTAATTGCCTAATAGCCATTTTAGTTAAGTTTTTCTCTTCAAAATCTTCTTGTTTTAGGATTTTAGTCACATCACGATAACTGTAGTCTTTTAATAAATAACTCACTAACCATAAAGGATAAGAATACTCAATACTTAAACGATCAATGGCAATTAAATTACCTAAATCTCTAGTTCTATTTTTAGAAAAGCTTCTTAAAGTTCTCCTAGCAAAATTACTAACACCTTTATTTTTTAATATTGCTACTTTACATACTTCTTCAATAACCAATTCTAAATTTTCTTGACGATAAATTAATAGATAAATAGCAATTAATAATAAATTTTTAGTTTCATCTTTAGTTTTTTTATATAAATAAGGCTCTAAATAATATTCCAACTCTAAATAATGATTAATTACCCCTAAAATAAGATCTTCTAATCTAGCTTTTTCTTCTTCAGTAAATTGATATTTTGCATATGTTTTTCTTAATTCTTTTTTAAAACTAAAGCCTTTATTCATTACTTTAGTAATTATATCGACAGCTATTTTAAAAATGTTCATTTATTTAGCCTTTCTAAAAAACTAGTTAGGTAAGGCTTTCCCAAACTAACACTACCAATATCACCATGCTTGTAATCATCAAAACGGTGAAAGTCAGATCCCGCAGTTACTAATAAATTATGCCTCTTGCATAAAGCTAAATTGTCACTAATTTGTTTATCAGTTGCATTAGGATAAAACACCTCTATGCCATCAATCCCATATTTATATAAAAAGAATAAAGTAGAAGAATTCTTAGAATATGGGATTGATGGCATAGAGGTGTTTTATCCTAATGCAACTGATAAACAAATTAGTGACAATTTAGCTTTCACCATGCTTGTAATCATCAAAAC